>CAZZMS010000074.1:0-9516 GCA_964655485.1 uncultured Pseudobdellovibrionaceae bacterium
ACCTAGACCGAGGTATAGATCAAGCCGTTGGTCCAGGAAAAAAACTGACGGCCCACAATAACCAAATAACCAGACCTTTGTCGGGTCTAGAAAGGAAGAAAGGATATGGGCTTAAGAATACAAACCAACCTCCCCTCGCTGTCAGCGCAAAGAGTGCTAGGAATTCAGCAGCAGCGCATGGCGCATGCCACACAGGCTTTGGCTTCGGGTAGTCGCATTGTCAATGCGGCAGATGATGCTGCGGGGCTATCCATCTCGGAATTTTTACGTGGTCAAATTCGCGGGGTAGCGATGGCACGCAACAACGCTTTTAATGCCATCAGTGCCATTCAAATTTCCGAGGGTGGATTGAATGAAATTACCAACATTGCGATTCGGTTACGCGAGTTGGGAATTCAGGCCGCTTCAGACAATATTGGAGACAAGGAGAGGGGCTTCCTGCAAGAGGAGGCTAGGCAGCTAATATTGGAGGCTGATCGTATTGCGCGCACGACTCAGTTCGGTGACAAACGTTTGTTGGATGGCTCAGGTGGAAAAATGACCTTCCACGTGGGAGCTTTTTCTGGCGAAGAGAACACTATTTCTTACTCCCTCGATGCCAACGCCACGGCTTCGGAGTTGGGTTTGGACGATGTGGATATGACAAGTAAGGATAGTGCCCGTAGCAGCTTGGCCGCTGTGGATAAAGCTTTGGAAAAAGTGGGTCAGCTGCGGGCAAACTTCGGTGCTGTACAAAGCCGAATCAACGCTGCAGTGTCCAACCTAGATATTCAATACGAAAACCTCAGTGCTGCTAACTCTCGTATTCGCGATGTGGATGTGGCAAGAGAGACCGCCGAAATGGCCTCGGCCCAGGTTTTACAGAGTGCTGCTGTCTCGGTGTTGGCACAGGCGAACACCTTTCCTGGTATGGCCCTTAAACTCATGGGTTAGGTGAGCTTGTGCTCAAATGAGTGATACTCTCGGGGGGATGCTTGTTGCGATCAAGCCTCCTTCCTGGGAGTGTAAGAGAATCTCTTTAAAGTGTCCCTGAATAGAGCTCGCCTTATGTGTGGTGGGCTCCTTTGAGGGCTACTCACCTCAATGGTAGTATTGTGGCCTTTCAAGAATCTCAGATTTCAGGCTTTTAAGACGGCCAAGGGGTGGCCGTTCTTAAGCCCCCGGGCCAGGTTGGTTATTGCCTGGCCCGGTTTTTTCTCACGCCCTGTTCCTTGTGTTTTTGAGGGCCTTCCATGTAGATGGAAAAACAGCATGGGGAGTTTTACCATGATCGTCGAGATTTCTGGACAGGGTTTGGATCTTAGCTCAGTGAAAAAGGTTGCTCTTCATAAAGTTGGCGTCAGCCTTTCTCCTCGAGCGCGCGAGAAAATGCTTTTCTCTCGAAGCTTTATTGAGCAAAAGATGGCGCGCGAAACCCTCTACGGAGTCAACACGGGCTTTGGAGCTTTTTCTAGTGTCAAGATCAGCTCAGAGGATATTCGCCAACTGCAAGTGAATCTCATTCGCTCTCATGCCGTTGGTGTGGGACCTGCGTTACGACCTGAGCAGGTTCGAGCCATCATGCTTCTGCGTGCCAACACCCTAGCGGAAGGATACAGCGGAGTTCGTCCCGAGTTAGTGGATAAAATTGTGGAGTTCTTGAATCATGACATCATCCCTTGGGTGCCAGCCCAAGGTTCTGTGGGGGCCAGCGGCGATTTAGCTCCCCTCGCTCACGTGGCCTTGGCCCTGATGGGAGAGGGTGATGTGTTGGTGAGCGGAAACCCCCAGCCTGCTCAGAGGGTCTTATCCGAACGAGGAGTCAGTCCTTTAAGCTTAGAGGCTAAGGAGGGACTGAGTCTCATTAACGGCTGCCAAGTGATGACAGCCTTAGGGCTGCTAGAATTGGCCATGGCTATTGACTTGTGTAAATGGGCAGACATTGCGGGAGCCCTGTCCCTTGAAGCTTTACGGGGTTCTAGGAAAGCCTTTGACCCCTTAATCACCGCTGTTCGTCCGCATCGGGGTGAAATCATCACAGCGAGTAACCTCAGAAAACTTTTAGGTGAGCAAAGTGCTATTGGTCTAAGTCATGCTCAATGTGAGCGAGTGCAGGATGCCTATAGTCTGCGCTGTATGCCTGCGGTTCATGGTGCAGTGAAAGATGCATTAAAGCACCTAGAACGAGTGCTTGTGACCGAAGCGAATAGTGCAACGGATAATCCCCTCGTTTTTGCGGAACAAGAGAAAATTCTGTCTTGTGGAAATTTCCATGGTATGCCCGTAGCTCTAGCCCTTGATTACGCCTCCATGGCATTAGCAACACTGGGTAGCATTTCAGAGCAACGACTAGCTAAGTTGATCAATCCTGCCATGAGTGCAGGGTTGCCGGCGTTTTTGACCCCTCAAGGAGGGCTCAACTCAGGTTATATGATCACACACGTGGTATCCGCTGCTTTAGTCAGTGAAAACAAGGTTCTCGCTCATCCAGCTAGTGTGGACAGCATTCCTACCTCGGCTGATAAAGAGGATCATGTGAGTATGGGAACCATCGCCGCAAGGAAGCTGGGGCAGATTGTACAAAACGTCTCCTATATTCTGACCCACGAGTTGCTGGCGGCTTGCCAGGGCCTGGATTTACTGCGCCCTCTTCAGTCGAGCGATGTTCTGGAGTGGGTTCATCAAGAGATCAGAAGGGTCGTGCCTTTTGCCGAGCAGGATCGTCACTTTGCGCGAGATGTGGCTCAGGTCAAGGCCATGTTAGATCAAGCCGAAGTCTTACAAAAACTCGAAAAACAAGTAGGCTTAGAGTGGTAACCTCTGTAAGCCCTTTCTATGGAGCTTGTTTCACGCGGTATGCAGATAAGGTCTTTAGAGAACGAGGAAAAAGGAGAAGATATGCGCATCATCAAAGCCCCTCGCGGTAATACTCTTCATTGTAAAGGGTGGGTTCAAGAAGCAGCTTACCGTATGATTCAAAACAATCTTGATCCTGAAGTTGCCGAGCATTCCGAGGATCTTATTGTCTACGGTGGAATTGGTAAAGCCGCACGTAATTGGGAAAGTTTTGACAAGATTTTGGCTGCTTTGCGTACCTTAAATCATGATGAAACTTTATTAGTTCAAAGTGGTAAACCGATTGGGATTATTAAAACCCACGAAGATGCACCACGCGTGTTACTGGCTAACTCCAATTTAGTGCCTAAGTGGGCGACATGGGAACACTTCCACGAGCTTGATAAAAAGGGTCTTATCATGTTTGGTCAGATGACCGCCGGCTCTTGGATTTACATTGGAACTCAGGGAATTATTCAAGGTACCTACGAAACATTCGCCGAGGCAGGACGCCAACATTTTCATGGTCAATGGGCCGGAAGAGTGATTGTGACGGCTGGTCTGGGTGGTATGGGTGGGGCTCAACCCTTGGCGGGCGTATTTGCTGGAGCTGTGGTTTTAGCGATTGAAATTGATCCCACTCGTATTCAGAAACGACTTGAAACAGGATATGTCGATGAGGTGGCTCAAGACTTAGATGGCGCCATTAAACGAGTGCGAAGTTACCAAGAGGCCAAGCTGGCTCGCTCGGTAGCACTTCAAGGCAATATGGCTACAGTGATTTGGCAGCTGATTGAAAAGAACTTCATTCCAGATTTAATTACTGACCAAACTTCTGCACACGATCCCCTCGTGGGATATATACCCGAAGGTTACTCTGTGGAGTCGGCGGCAGATTTTCGTCGAAGTAACCAAAAGGCCTATTTAGAAGCTGCCTATGCCAGTATGGCTAAACATGTGCGTGGCATTTTGGAAATGAAAAAGCGGGGGGCTATTGCTGTTGATTATGGTAACAATTTAAGAGCGCGTGCGTTGGAGGCTGGAGTTAAAGACGCCTTTGATTATCCTGGCTTTGTACCGGCTTACATTCGCCCCATGTTTTGCAAGGGCTCTGGGCCTTTTCGCTGGGTGGCTTTAAGTGGGGACCCCGAGGACATCAGGGTGACTGACGAGGCTTTGTTGGAGTTATTTCCAGATAAGAAAGATCTCCATCGCTGGATCGAAATGGCGCAAAAGCGGATTCACTTTCAGGGTCTGCCTGCACGGATCTGTTGGCTCGAATATGGGGAACGCGCCAAGGCCGGCTTGATGTTTAATCGCTTAGTGGCTGAAGGTCGAGTGAAGGCTCCTATTGTGATTGGGCGTGACCATTTGGATTGCGGAAGTGTGGCCTCACCCAATCGGGAAACCGAAGCCATGCTTGATGGCTCAGATGCTGTCAGTGACTGGCCGATTCTTAATGCTTTAGTTAACACCGCCAGTGGCGCAAGTTGGGTTAGCTTTCATCATGGGGGTGGTGTGGGCATGGGCTTTAGTCAACATGCGGGTCAAGTGATCGTCGCTGATGGGACCCCTGCCGCAGCCAGAAGACTTGAGCGGGTGCTCACCAACGATCCAGCCATGGGGGTTTTTCGCCATGTTGATGCCGGTTATGAATTAGCGAAACAGGTCGCCAAGGAACGTGGAGTGAAAAGCTTGTGGATCGAGTAGTGGAGTGGCCGCAAGGTCTGGAGCAAGGCTTTTTTGTTAAACGCTACAAAAGATTTTTTGTAGATTTTGAGTATCAAGGGGGGCTACACACCGCTCATGTGCCCAACACGGGATCTTTAATGGGTTTACTTCGTGAGGGGGCCCCCGTTTTGGTGTTACCTAAAAAAGTTGAAACAGCAAAACTCAAATGGTCCTTGAAAGCCATTCAGGCGAGTAACGGAACCTGGGTGGGAGTAGATACGGGAATCCCAAGTCGAGTGCTCGCTTGGGTGTTGGCGCATCAACCTGAACGATTGGATCCTGATATTGTGGAACACAAGCTTGAGGTGCAGGTAGCTCCGGGAACTCGGCTGGATGCTTGGTACAAGACAAGTCGTGGATTAGAAGGTTTTATTGAATTGAAAAATGTGACTTTGGCGCGAACTGACACCACAAGGCGTCTGGTTGCAGAGTTTCCTGATGCGGTTACCGAACGGGGGCTCAAGCATATTCAAGAATTGGTTAAGCTCGCTCAGGCAGATGGCAGACGAAGTCATTTGATATTTGTCGTTCAGCGCGAAGATACATCTTACTTCCGCCCCGCGTGGGATATTGATCCAAAATACTCTCAAGCCCTCTTTGAGTCGGTAGAGAAAGGCTTATCCATTGATGTTTGGTCTTGTCGGGTGGATAGCCTAGGGGTTTATTTAAGCTCACGGTCGCTTTCTCCGCATTTGCGTCCAGAATAACAAAGACATCAAACGTCCAAGGGAAAATTCTTTCTGCAGGTGGTTTCTGGTCATGAATCCGCAAGTAGAGGGCTTTTTCCTTAAAAGTCCAATTTGACACCATCTTTGGCGAAGTCCTTGCCTGAGTAACAATAGGCTTACTGCTTATTTTGCGAAGTAAGCTGAATTTCACAGAAAGGAGGAGGCCATGTCACAGGGATTAGATTTCGAAATGGAATCCGTTTTAGTGCAAGCTATCATTGAGGGGCAAGAAGAGGCCTTCGCTTGGCTCGTGAAAAGGTATCGGTTACCTCTGATGAAGTTAGGTCTTAAAATGACCCGTAATTTTGCCTTATGTGAGGATGTCCTACAGGATACCTTTATTAAGGTTTATCAAAAAATCGATACCTTTGAGGGGCGCAGTAGTTTGAAAAGCTGGGTGTATAGGATTTTTTTTAATACCCTTCGCAATCATCTTAGGCAGAAAGAAAGCGTCTCCCTGGAGTCTTTTATGGTGTCATCCGGTCGAGGTCTGCGACCCGAGGGGGAACTCCTGCACAAACAGCTAGCTGCCATTATTGAAGAAGTGATTAGGAGTTTGCCGGAGCGACAAAGGTTGGCAGTCACCCTAAGGCTTTATGAAGATCTATCCTTTGAGGAAATTGCTACCATTATGGAGTGCCCCTACGACACGGCTAAGGCGAACTGGCGACATGGGCTTTTGAAAATACAAGCAGCGCTTAAACAGCGTGGAGTGCAAGCTAGCGATGGAGCCGACAATGACCAAGCTCTGGAACTTTTACCCTTGTTATCAAACGATTAACCGAAGTGATCCAGACTTGTGTCTAGGGCTATCGTCAAACTCACAGGAACCAAGGAGGTTAAACTTGTCACAACAATTAAAAAAACTTGAAGCAAGCTTGCAAGAGATCTTAGCGGCAGCGGGCCAAAAAGATTGGGATCAACTTCTTCCTCATCCAGCTTGGTGGGAAAGTTGGCAGGAGCAGTTACTCGAACGGTGGCGATTGGCGCGAGATAAAAAAAATCTTGCGCATGAGAAGGAATCGACTAGCCTTCAAGTTCATGAAGGGCCTCATTGCCGGAAGTTTTGACCCTTTTCATAAAGGCCATCTGGATATTGTTGAAAGGGCTGCACGGTTATTTGATACTCTCTATGTGATTGTGGCTCATTCATCGTCCAAACAGCCGCTGATTCCCGCAGCTCAACGAGTTCAGTTAATTCAGAAATCACTCACTCATATTCCTAACGTACAAGTCCGTTCTCATGATGGATTGGTCACCCAGTTGGCTCATCAGCTGGGTGTGAGGGTGCTGGTACGTGGCCTGCGCGTCGGCTCTGATTTTGAGTATGAACAATCTATGGAGTGGTTTAATTCCCAATTAAGCCCTCAACTTGAGACCGTATTTTTGATGACCCGGCCAGAGTGGCGATTTGTGTCGTCTCGAGCGATTAAAGAATTGCATCTGCATGGTGAGCCGGTGGACCACTTTGTCCCTCAACCCGTAGCCGAATGGCTCAAGGCTCATCGAGGATCTAGATATGCCTAGCCTGTCGACTCTTACTCAATTGCTGACACCAAGTCCTACTTTGCGTTTGTCCGCTTTGGCGCAGTCTCTTGCGGCTTCAGGGCGACCAGTGATTAACCTCACTGTAGGAGAACTTCCTTTTCCAACTTTTAAGAAAGCGAAACTGGGAGGTCATGAAGCCATTGACACGGACTTCACTCGCTACACTCTTCCCGAAGGACGAAAAGATGTGCGCACCAAGTTAGCGAGTCGGTTGTCCTTGGACTATCAGGTTCCCGTGAGCGAGACACAGCTAGTTCTTGGTGCAGGAGCAAAGTATCTGATTTACGCTACTTTGCAACTGCTACTGGATCCCGGTGATGAGGTATTGGTGCCAGCCCCGTATTGGGTTAGTTACCCAAGCATGGTAGATCTAGCTCAGGGACGTATGATTGCTGTCCCAACACGACTTGAACAACGCTTATTGGCATGGCCAGAGGATTTGTCCGCTCATGTTACCAACAAAACGAAGGCGATTATTTTCTGTAGTCCCAGTAACCCTACAGGGGCTTGTTACTCGCTGCATGAATGGAAGTTAATCGCCGATTGGTTGCGACAGCACCCTGACCTTTGGGTGATTACGGATGATATCTATAATTATTTATATTTCCCACAGCCCGGGCGAGTCGCTCCCCATTTGCTGCACGTAGCTCCGGACTTGCGCGATCGGGTGATTGCGATTGGGGGCACTAGCAAATCGTTTTGCATGACGGGTTGGCGTTTGGGCTGGGCTCTGTTACCAGAGGCCCTAGCCCGTTTGATGTCCCAGTTTTTAAGTCATACCACTTCTAATCCGAGCTCCCTTGCCCAGCACGCATTGATGATGGTCTTGGATGATTTTCAAGCAGAACTATCCGAGCATTTGAACACCCTGATGGGCAATCGCGAGCGTGTGCTTTCTTTTTTCCATCGAAACCAGTTACCTTTTGTTCAGCCAGATGGGGCCTTTTATGCTTTTTTCGACGTGCGAGGTCGTTTGGATCAAGCGGGGGTCAGTGACGACGGAGCTTGGGTGGAATGGGTGTTGCAAAATGGTAACATAGCCCTAGTCCCAGGCAAAGACTTTGGGTGGCCCGGTTGGGTAAGGATGAGTATTGCTACGACCCCTCAAGTTTTAGAAGAGGCCTTAGCCCGTCTTGAAAATTTGATGAGTAAATAATGTGGGCGTAAAATTTGCTTTGGTGCGAGAGGATGAGATTCTCCTCTTGTCTTAATCATTTCCTTTGGAGCTTCTTTTTCGTTTGGGCTTTTACGTTCGCGGCTGGCCAAAGCCGAGGGGACGTAAATTGTTCTTATGTTTGGCTTTTGGCCTCTTCCCGTGAGGATCTTGCTCAGTATTGACCCGTTTAAGCTCAGATCGGATCGAGGTGCCGCGCTTAGAGCTCATTCAGTACGAGGATAAGGAAATGCCTCCTTTTCGAGTATTCGT
This sequence comes from uncultured Pseudobdellovibrionaceae bacterium, assembly GCA_964655485.1. Taxonomy (GTDB): domain Bacteria; phylum Bdellovibrionota; class Bdellovibrionia; order Bdellovibrionales; family Bdellovibrionaceae; genus JANWYU01. The sequence continues at coordinate 8,248 of CAZZMS010000074.1, forward strand.
GGATCCGACTTGGACTAGGTCTGATCCATAATTTTTTTCACTTCTGATGGTGGATGTTTTCAATCAACCACTGACAGGCGGCCGTCGCAGCTGCCTGTTGAATTTCTGTTCGACTGCCTTGAAAGTGAAAAGCACGCCTTTGGGGAGGCTTCGAAGCTGAAGCAAGTGCCATCCACACGAGGCCAATGGGTTTAGTTGGTGTTCCGCCCGAGGGACCAGCAATTCCCGTAATGGAAATGGCATAAGAAACACCACTTAGTCGCAGTATCCCCTCGGCCATTTCTTGAGCGACTTCAGCACTGACGGCCCCGAACTGCTGGAGTGAGTCTGTTTTAACATTAAGAAGTTTCACCTTAGCGTCGTTTTCGTAGGAAACTACGGATCCCCAAAATACTTTCGAACTTCCCGGAAGCTGAGTTAAAGCGTGGGATAGCAAACCGCCCGTGCAGGATTCAGCAAATGCAACCCTCAATTGATGTGCATTTAGTAGATCAAACAGCTGTTGGACTGCGAGACTGAGGCTATCAGGCATATTTTGAGCTCCCTTGAGGCTCCTGGATGAACTCTTTAATAAGGTCGTATTGAAGTCGCTCTATTCCTGTACCTTAGTTTGAGTTTGGTCGATTGTCGAGGTCCATTGTGTAGATCCTCAATTGGTCGATGGAATCTCTGGAGGCCCCATGTGGTGGCAAGGATTGTTGGCACAATCACTGAAGCAAAGGATGGGTAACATGAAGTGGAAGTCTCTAGCTTTGGCCGTCATTGGATTATTGTTACTAAGTATTCCCGCATGGATAATATATGTGGCAGATAAGAATAAGCGGGCAGTGGGAGATGGCGAGTTGGGACTCGCAGATCATCGACGACTGGCTCAGGCAAAAGCGGCAGAGGACAGTCGCACCACCGAGCTTGGTCACATACAGGGAAAAACGGACAAGCTTAGCCATGAGCCTAAAGTGATTTTGAACGATCCAGCGCTGAGTCAGGCTTGGGGCATTGAAAAGTCACAAGCACAAAAGGCTTGGCGATTAAGTCAGGGCTCGGAACGTCTCATCGTATCAGTGATTGATAGAGGTTGTTATTTAAAGCATGAAGTCCTGTTTGCTAATTCCTCGCAAAATTCCGCCTATCTGCTTAATGGAAAAGATGACGATGGTAACGGATTTGGCGAGGAAATCAAAGGTTGGTACTTTGTTTGGAGTAACCATAATCATACTGATAGTTACGTCACTGGACTACATGTAGATGGTACTAATTAAGTCATGACCG
>CAZZMS010000075.1:0-6805 GCA_964655485.1 uncultured Pseudobdellovibrionaceae bacterium
CTCCCAAAGGCTTTTTATAGAATAATCTAAAAATTGGGGAGAGGTTATTTTTCAAGCAAGGCTGTATCGGAATGAATCAATTTGTTTCTTAATCATTGTCTCCTTGCGCACTAGGAGGAGTCGTCACCGACAAGGCTAACAACAAATCCCGTTTCAGTAAGCGCACCAATCGGTTTAGTCGCTCGCTTGCGTCACACCAAGTCCTTTGAGCCTCAGCAGACGCCGAGCAATTGGCTCCGGCTTCAAATTGAGCTTGTACAGAAACCCACTCATGCATGGGTAGCTTTTCCAAGGACTCAGCGAAACCTGCATAGGCGTTAGAAAGCTCCTCAGCCAGTCCCTCTAAATTTCGTGCTTTGAGATAACTGGACCACATCTGCACTTGTCCTTCCCAAGCTTGCCACAAAGAAGCCACCCAAAAACCTACAGATTGTGAGGTAAAAAACAAACCCTTCTGGTAACACAGATGAGAATCCTTCTGGCAACGAGTAGAAAGCCCGAGGAGCTGCTGAAAAAACATTTCCTTATACTCTTCACTTTCGAAAGCGGCATGCGCCAAGGTTTTGGCGAGCTCTTGCTCAGATAAAGAGAGCAGGGACTTTAGCCACACTTGTCCATCAATCCACTGCACCTCAAAGGCTTGCAAGCGTTCCTGAGTCAAGGTCACAAGCTCTTTAGCCCAGTTCCATTGATCTTGGTAACGCTCCAATTCCGACTTTTGCCACCAGGACTCAAGCACCGGGTCACGCCGACGGCAGCGCGTTTGCTCGCGACTCAAAGTTTGAAAAAGAATGTAATCCAAGGCGAATAAACCCTGCTGACTAAACAAAACCTCGCCCGGCCCCCTCTCTTTACGTATAGCCCAATAAGCGACATTTTGTTCAATGCCACAAGGGTTCACCCAAGGGTAACTGAAAAGATCTTGGGTGATTCTAAAGCTACCCTCTGGCCGAAGAGGCAAGGACCACCACCGCGCGTGAGATTGCAAAACTTCACGCCATTGAGTAAGAACTTCGACAGGAGTAGTGGCAAAGCCCTGGATTTCTTTTCTGGTTTTCAATAACTGCTCTAACCGATCTACTTGCACTCGTAAGGCTCGCCAGTTTGGTAAATATGCCTTTTGGTAGTAGGCAAGAAAATGGCTCTTGATACTCGAGGTATTCCTAGCAATATCATCGAGGTTAATTTTTTCTGCCACCGGAGCTTGTGCTTGCGGCTTTGAAGATTCAGGCAAAGATCCCACAGGATCACAGGACATGACAAAAAAGAGTGTTACCAAAAAAAGTCCACCTGAAATAGAGTTTTTTCTTTTTATTTGCTTTCGTTCTTTTAACATCGTCACACCTCCTCCTGTTTACCGCCCCGTCTTAGTACTCTCTTTTGATGACAAGTCTTTTCTCTCCAGTTCATTCTTTGATACAAAAATAACCATCACTCTCTCGATCATACAGGCTTCAAATTGCACGTCCCTACTTAAAGCATCCTAGAGCAAGGACTTCCTTTGAGGATTTAGGCTAAATCTCATGCGTATTCCAGAGTTTCTGGTAATTGAATAATTCTTGAAAAAACCCTTGTCATCACTCACTCCCCATGGCACCCAGTGTGGGCATGGATTCTGCCCTGACTCAAGGTTTCAAGATCTTGTTCAACATACTCTCACCTTGGGATGAGCCGCAAAGTCGGCTCTACTGGAGCCACCTGTTAGTAACATTGCTAGTAATTCTCGTTTGGTCTTTGACTCGTTCAAGAATCTATCGTCTATGGCAACAAAAAAACTACACAAAACTTTGGTCATACTTTCGTCGACTTCTTTTTGCCAAAAATTATTGGTGGCATCCCTCGGCACGTCAGGATTATGTGCTATTCCTGTTGAATGGCCTTTTAAAATCGCTTTTTCTAAGCTGGAATTTGGGCCTTTCTTTTTATATAGCCCGATTTACTTGGAGTGCCTTAGAGCTCCTTTGGCCAAGCCCCCATCTGGTAATAAGCTCAGTGCCTCTTTTTATGTTTACGCTTTTAGCTTTCGCATTCGATGATTTCTTGCGCTTTTTTCATCATTATTTATCACACAAGCTTCCGTGGCTTTGGTACTTGCACCGGGTGCATCACAGTGCCGAGGTACTCACCCCCATCACCTTGTTTAGAACCCATCCTTTAGAATCTTTGATGGGGGGCTTTCGTAACGGCCTAAGCCAAGGAATTATCAGTGGATTTTTTGTTTATCTTTTTCAGGCCCCTCTCACCCTGTGGACAGTGATGGGCGTTAACATTCTGGGTTTTACGTTTAATCTGCTAGGAGCCAACCTACGCCACAGTCACATTCCATTACATTTTGGACCATTCTGGGGAAGGATTTTTATTAGCCCCCTTGCCCATCAAATCCATCACTCAGTCAAAAAAGAACACCACGACAAAAATTTTGGTGTAAGTCTAGCGATTTGGGATCAACTCTTTGGTAGCTGGTATCAGCCGAAGGCCATGGAGAGATTAAAATTCGGCCTTAGCTCCATTGATACGCCAAGGACTTAAAAGCTCTATTCTCATTTTCTTTTCATTGGCTTTTCATAGACTTTTCGTTTTCCGCCCCCCGTAGCATTTTGAAGAAAAAACCTTTATTAAGGTTACTCAATAGACAATGAACAAAACGAAAAACAAGGAATCTAGCGCCGACGCATACCCATACAGGGATGTGAAGGACCTGCAAACTAGCAATTTCCAAACTTTTAACGCTATCACTAGGGAGGCACATAATGAAACTTCATTGGCTCATGCGAACAATTAGCTTGGCTTTGGTCACGTTGTCTCAAACTCCGACCTTTGCCTACAACAGAGATTTCATTATCTTCTCCGATAGGCCCAGTTTCCACTTCCAAAAACCTATCTACGAGCTACAAAATTATACGGGAACAGTGGTTCACTACGTTGAAGAAGAGACCGAAAAATTGATCCAGAGATTAGAAAAGGGGGAGACGGCGGATGCGATCTTAGTGAAGGACCTTTTTTACGTAGCAAAACTCATTAAAAAAAATCTTATTCAAGAGGGCTTCTTCCCCGCCTCTCTCATCCAGCAAGCACCTGTTAGCCTACAAGATTCCAAAGCCCGCTGGCTCTCCATAACCTACAGAGCACGATCTCTAGCTTACTCCACGCAACTAAGCAGCACAGAGCTAGCCCAACTAGAAACCTACTCCGATCTGCTTAATCCTGCCTGGCAAGGTTCCTTATGTTTGAGACAAGCCAAACACCCCTACAATCAAACTCTCGGTGCTCAGTGGATTGCGGAACTTGGCTTTTCTCAGGCCTTAGATTTAGTTAAGGGTCTTGTCGCCCAAGCTGTTGCTCCGACCTATGCCAGCGACAAGGCGATATTATCCGCCATTGCTAAGGGGGAATGCTTGCTCGGTCTGGTAAATCACTATTATGTCATCCAAATGTTAAGGGACCAACCCCATCTTCCCATTGGCTTTAAATACCTCAAGGATGCAACTGGAGGGACGCCATTAAATGGAGTGAGCCTGCTGTTACCAAAGACATCAAAAAACACGAAATCCATTCATGACTTTATGCGCATGCTAATTGATGCGGTTAATAATCCAGAGATCGCCAAGATCAACGGTGATTTTCCTATATCGTGGGCTTACCCCAAAGGCCACATACCGACATCGTGGGGCGAATTACAACCTTCCAAGATCTCTTGGGAAAGCGTGTTAAACCACTATGATCAGGTGAAGTTACTCTTCGAATCAGCTGGATACGAATAATGGTTGAAGCCAAAAAAGTCTATCAGCAAAGCTCTTCCTTGTATTTAACTCTAAGTCTTTGCTTATCAGGATTAGCTTCAGCTCAAACCCTCGAACTGAAGCCTGTCGAGGTAACTAGCCAGTATGACTGGGTAAAAAAAAGTAGCATTCAAGCAAGCCCCGCTTACAGCATTGAAAAAAAACAACTACAAGACTCTGGCCTGACGGATACGAATCGCGTGCTAAAAACACAAAACGGAGTCAATGTACAAGAGGAAGATGGTTGGGGCCTACGCCCCAACATTGGCATCCGGGGCACCCCTCCTCATCGTAGCCGCAAAGTGAGCTTTTACGAGGACGGTGTACTCATCGGTCCTGCGCCCTATAGTGCGCCGGCAGCGTATTACGTTCCTTCGCTTCATCGCACGGAAAGCTTGGAGATTCAAAAAGGCCTGAACTCTGTGTTTTGGGGACCCAATAACGTAGCCGGTAGCCTAATGTACAAAAGTCTTGGTTTTCGCGAGGATATTCTCGGGAAAACCGAACTTCTCTACGGAGCTTTTGGTAGCGAACGTTACCGGGGACAAGTTCACCTACATGATCTTGGGTCGATGAAGGCCTTGTTTGCAGCTGAGCACTTTACTTCTGATGGTTTTAAAACCATTGAAAATCGTTCGGACTTACCCACTGGCTTTACGAAAAATGATGTGCTCATTAAACTCATGCTACCTCGTGGTGATACGGCGTGGTGGACACTCAAATTAGGCTACGAGGACGAGCTGTCCTACGAAACCTATCTTGGCTTAAGCTTGTCGGATTTTGCCGAAGCCCCCTACCGGCGTTACATGAGCACCCAAAACGACAGAATGAAGTGGGAACACAAAACCGTGCAAGTGACTTATTCCAAGCTCCTGTCAGGAGCGCAGTGGGAGTTCAATCTCTACCATCACGATTTTGATCGCACTTGGTATCGCCTGGATCGCTTGACCGGTGGTGGAACTTTACCGAGTCTTTACGACACACTCATCAACCCACAAGCCCATAGCCAATATCTGCAGCTCCTGCGCGGGCAAGTGACCAGCGCAGGATTAGGGGGAGTAAGAATTGCCCAAGCCATCAACGATCGCGCGTTTCTTAATCAGGGCATTCAGGCACTCTGGAGTCAAGACGGCCTCAGTATAGGCTCAGGAACCTTTCGCCAACAAGCCTTGCTCCGCTTGCACTACGATGAGATTCGTCGTCGGCATCGTTTTCAAGACTTCGAAGTGGATGGGCCGCAACAGATAAGTCCTTTCGGTAACGAATACCCCGGGGTACAAAATCACGATTCTGCTTGGGCTGCTACCGGCGCTTGGAAAGGAATCCTTGAAACAGGTGCTTGGCTGTTTGAAGCTCAATTGCGCCTCGAAGACGTAAGTTACCGTTCCCGAAGCTCTAGTACGGACAAATCACGCCGTGATCAGGTGGTGGTTCCGGGAGTGGGCGCCCTCTATAATTGGAACTCCACTTGGCAAAGCTATGCTAGCCTCAATCATGGTGTGACCCTTGTGGGCCCCCAAGGTGGTGAAACCGATGTACCCGAACGCGCGTGGACATGGGAGGCGGGAAGTCGGTATATTTCACCGGATCAAAAACAGGTGGCCGAAGTCACGGGCTTCATTTTAGATTACCAAAATATACAAGGTATTTGCACGCTCGCTACCGGTTGTTACCAGGATAATCTGGTAGATCAAAGCTTTCGCGGTGGCAAGGCGCGCACACTAGGAGTGGAAACACGCTGGCTTTATGAATACGACTCTGGGGCATGGTTATTTCCAACTCAGGTTTCCGTCACATGGCTTGATTCACGCTTCTTAGAAAGTTTTTTAAGTACCAATCCTGAATGGGGCCAAGGGGTTATTCAGGTGGGAGATCCTTTACCCTATGTGCCCTCATGGATAGCCTCCTTACAAGCTGGAATCCTGCGTGGCCCCTGGGCGTGGCAGTTACAAGCTCAATATACATCGGCGCAATGGGATTCCTCGGCCAATACCGGTAACCGCCTTTTTGTGCCCCACTATACCGTGTGGGATACATGGATCCAGTGGCGAATCGCCAAAGCTCACACCCTAAGCCTAAGACTAGATAATGTGTTGGCTAGCGAGTATTTAGTGTCCTATCGGCCTTTTGGAGCCCGCCCCGGCAAACCCCAAATGTGGCAACTGAGCTGGGCTTGGATGTTTTAATCTCACATCGATGCAGAGGCCTCGGGGCGAAATACAAAACCTATGGAGGCTTCGAAGAACACATCCGTTTCAAAGATGCAAACATTCCAGACACAGCTCTAGGCTTAATTCAGCCCTAGGATCCGCTCCCATAGTACTTGTTGGGGGTCCACTTTCGGTAACTGCCCTTGTGCTAAATCGGGGCGGCCTCCGCCTTTGCCAGAACCAAGCTGGGCTACTAATCGCTTAAATACTTCCCCACAGTGAATGGAAACACCCTTTGTTACTCCCACCAGACTCATTTGATCAGTTTGTAAAATAAAAAGTTCAGGACCACTTTGTGTTTTTTTCTCGTCCGCTAGACGCAGCAAGGCTTCACGAGGAAGATCGCCCAAACTGATCACACTCACCTTCAAGCTTTGTCCCTGCCAAAGAAGCTCTTTTGACCAGCCTCCCGAGGAGGAGCCTTGAAGTTTCCCGCTTTGCGCTTTGATCAGGGTTTCCTCGAGTTTCTTTTCGGTATCCTTCAGTTCTTTTTTTAGTTTTTTTATGCTTTCTAAAACACTGTTGTTATCATCGCCCTCCAAGTAACGCTCCCAAGATTTATTTTGCCCGAGCTCTGCTAGACACTCTTGATAATAAACCTGATGCCGCATCAAATAGGCCAAAGCGCGCTCACTGGTTAAAGCCTCAATCCGTCGCACCCCCGAGCTCACACTGCTTTCTGAAACAATAACGAATAAACCAATTTCCGCCGTGTTACTCACGTGGGTCCCCCCACAAAGCTCCGTGGAGTCCCCACCAATTTTCATGACACGGACGCGATCGCCGTATTTCTCCTCAAAGAAGGCCAAGGCCCCT
>CAZZMS010000076.1:0-5283 GCA_964655485.1 uncultured Pseudobdellovibrionaceae bacterium
CCCATCTCCCTTACAGACCCCACGGTGGTCACCGGCCTTGTTCGAGATAGCAATAATGTCCCAAGAAACGTCATTAGTAACATTGTCTTTTAAAATCGCAGCCTAATCCTGGGACTCCGCGGAGTCTCAGGATTACCGGCGGTAGTCAGGCTATCAGCAAAAAACCTGTCCCACCAAAATGTGATTTGGGTTACCCGTGATATTTGCCAATGATAACCTATGTTTTTGCCAGCGCATGGCCGCTAGCCACGCAAAAGCGGCGGCCTCCACTTGATGTGGCAAAAGCCCCAAGGCTTCGGTGGTTTCCAAGGGCCAAAGCGGTAAATGATTCTGGATGCGATCGATTAAAAAACCATTGTAAGCGCCACCTCCACAAAAATAAATCGGCTTGACCTTTAGGCGATGCTCCCTCATCCACTGTTTGTAAGCCTCAGCAATACTCCATGCCACACCTTCGGTGAGGGTGCGCAAAATGGCAGCCTCTTCGTGGTAACCCATATAAGGTTCGAGGAGCGACTGTAACCAAGTTAAACCAAAATCCTCACGGCCGGTGGATTTGGGTGGCTTTTTGGAAAAAAAAGGATGGGCTTTAAAGTCTTCCAGCAAATTCGGTATCACCTCTCCCCGCGAAGCTAGACGTCCATTCTGATCAAATTTCTTTTTTCTTGAGCTCATGAATTGCAAGAAACTATCCATGGGCATATTGGCTGGCCCCGTATCGAAGGCAGCAAGAATCTTACCATTTTGCACGATGGTCAAATTGGAAATGCCTCCCAGATTATGAATCGCCATCGCACTTTGCGACTTTGGTAACAAGGCGGCATGAAACAGAGGAGCAAGGGGAGCCCCCTGGTAACCCATAGCTGTATCTAAAGAGCGAAACTGGGCGACCACGGGAATTTCGGTTAGGGCCAGTACCCTATAGGGGTTACCCATTTGGTAAGAGTAACGACCCGCTCGGTGCCAAACGGTCTGCCCGTGCAGACCTATGAGATCTAATGGGTAGCGGTGTATGGCTTGAAATTTTTCAATACTTTTGGCGTAAAACTCCGCCCACTGCCAATCCAGTTCTAAAAAAACATCCACGGGATGTTTTTCCCCTTGGGTCACACGCAAGGTCTCCTGCCGAAGTTTGGTGGGCAGTTGCATGGATTCAAAGGCCAGAAGTTCAAAGCGCGTGGGAGAGTAAAACTTCAGCAAGCCTAAGTCACAGGCATCCAAGCTTGTGCCTGTCATAATTCCAAGCACGTATAGAGGAGGAGTCTTGCGGGAAGGCTTTGGGTGTGCTTGACTCTCGGGTTGCGACAGAGACTTTTTTGGTCGAGGCATAGGCGAGGAGCTTTTTTAAGCGTTACCGCTTAGGCCTCCCATGGGGCGATCCTCGAGATTTTGGAAAATGCGTGAGCCTTCCTCAATGAGATTCATGTGCGCATTGACCAAAGCGCGGAAGCTACTTTCAAACTGCATACGAATGCGCTTGAGATCATGAATTTCTTGATACATTTTCTTTAAACTTTCTTTAGCGTCGCGAACGATGACTTCAGCTTTTTGCTCAGCATCTTGTAGAATTAACTTGGCCTCGCGTTGAGCGTCCTCGCGCATTTTTTCAGCCATTTGTGCTGCGGAGTGAATCGTCGCTTGCAGGGATTGTTCGCGCTCTTTATACTCAGCCAGTCGCAAGTCCTTTTCGCGTAAAGACTCCTGCAGGGCGTTTTTTTCAATCAGTAACTCTTCCAAGTAGGTGGCTACTTGTTCGAGATAAGCCTCAACCTCGCGCGGATCATAGCCTACGAGATTTTTTTTAAACGTCTTTTGATGGAGCTGACTGGGGGTGAACTTCATACGCATCCTCCTTGAGCGTTACGGGCCAAGTCCTGTTGTCATACATCTTGCTGGACAAGCCTAGGGGGCAAAGATCATCTGTGATCTTTCGTTACCCTTTTTTCAGGCTACCAGTGAGACTAACGGCGAGCAAGCTCTTCAAGCCTAGCGTAAGCGGCATCTAGACTCATGCGTACCAAACGATCGGTCTCATAGTCGCGCATGGTTTGTAATCCCTTTTCGGTAACTCCACCTTTGGAAGCGACTTGCTGGATGAGAGTTTCAAGCTCTTTTTCCTGGGATTGCTGAGCCATGGCTGCGGCCGCCCAAAAGGTCGATTCAATAAGTCTTCTTGACTCTTGAGGGGCAAATCCATGGCTATCTAACCAGTCTGTAAAGTAAGTCATTAACTCAAAAACGAAACCGAGACCGCTAGAAGTTGATACCAACAAGGCATCTAAGGCCTCTTCTTTGTCGAGACTATAAATGGACCCTAAGGGACTAAGCACAGAGGTAATACTTTTCAGTAGCCATTCTTCTTTGCCATACAAGCCCATGACCCCCTGACCGAGAGAAATCGCTAGGTTGGGGATAAGACGCACAATCTTTTGTTCTGGAAAGCGCTTCTGCAGCTGCTCCCAACGGATCCCAGCCATCAAGCTGATGAGGGTTTGTCCGGGATGGAGGGCGTGAGAAATTTCATCGGCGAGCGCGGAAAAATCCTTGGGCTTTACCGCCACAATCACCCAATCGCTACTTTCAATGAGTTGATCATTGCTGCTTACGACTTGTATGCCCCATTTTTGTCCCAGGGCTATGGCTTTTTGGCTCGAGCGGTTACTGACAAATATTTGCGTGGGATTATAATGAGCCTGTTGAATTAAGCCTGCTACTAAATGTGAGCTTAAGTGACCAGCGCCGATGATTCCGAGCTTAGGTTTTTTGGGATTCACCATACTTCCTTCTTCTTTTAATGGGAATGTTCTAGAGTAAAGAGGACTCAGAAGGCTCTTGGGACACTTGTCGAGGCCCAAACACCATCGTTCCAAGGCGGACCCAAGTAGCTCCTTCATCGATCGCCACTTGATAATCGTGGCTAGTTCCCATGCTTAACTCCTTGAGGGCGGGATAATTCATGCGATATTGATCTCGGATTTCACGTAGGCGTTTGAAAAAAGGCCTCACATCCTCTGCTTGATCAAATAAGGGCGGAAGAGTCATAAGCCCTACAATGCGTAATCCGGGTAACTTGATAAGACTTTCCCAGTAGGTCTCTAGGTCTTTTTCCGTGAAACCCTGTTTGGTGGACTCATGAGCCAAGTTCATCTGTAAGAGCACATTTTGTTCTATCCCCCAACGCTGGCATTTTTCACTGATCGTCTCGGCTGTGGCAAAGTTACCAACACTGTGGATTAAATAGACCTTACCCAAGATATACTTGAGTTTGTTTTTTTGTATTTGACCGATAAAATGCCAACGCAAATCCGCGAGGTGTTGCAGCTGAAACTGTTTTTCGATTAATTCTTGGGCGTAATTTTCGCCAAAATCCCGGTGGCCAAGCTCATACAGGGCTAAAATTTTGTCTATAGGCTGTTTTTTGGAGACTGCCACCCAAGAAATATGGGAAGGTAAAGAGGGTAGGCTCACAGAACTCATAATCTTAGGTTTTCACGTCTTGCCGTATCTGTCATGGGCCCTTGCACTAGGACCTGCGAGGAGTTTAGGAGACTGACAAGGTGTCCTCGACTTTGGTTGGGTGAGCTCATCGACTACCGAAGGGTCATGCCCTTGATGAATAAATTCTCAGATGGAGGTAAATAACTCTAAATCCTCTCGCAAAAGCTCAATAGGAAGACCGATGACTGTGGATTCTAGACCCTCCAAGCGGGATACAAACTGCTTGCCTTGATCATCTTGGTAACCGTATCCTCCCGCCTTATCAAACGGGCTGCCGCTACGAATGTATTCTTCAATCTCCTGCTCCTGTAAAGGGCGAAACCAGACTTTGGTCTTGGCCCAGCGACTGACAAGGGGATGGGGGAGATGGCTTGGGCCCAAGGCATAGGCGGTGATGACTTCATGTTCGCGTCCAGAAAGAGCTTGTAAAAATGATCTCGCCTCCGTCTCGTCTTTGGGCTTGCCCAAGGGCTTTTGTCCTAGAAACACCATGGTATCCGCCGTTAAAATAAGAGAAGGATCCTGCGACTTAAGTAAGCTTCTGGCGCATTGCCATTTGTCAGCACAAATGGCCAAAGGGGCGATAGGGTAGGATTGGCTTTCTGCTCCTTGCTCATCACTGGGCGTAGGCAGCACCTCAAAGGAGGAAAACCCAAGATCCTGCAGGAGTTTTTTTCGACGGGGAGATGCGGAGGCTAAAATTAGTGGGTAACGAAGTTTCATATCGACATAGTAACATAGGAGAAAGTCCATGTTAAGGGCAGAGTGGGTCGCCTATCTATCAACGGCCTTAAGTGGCTTTGCTGTTTTTTTAATGGTGTGGAGTTTATTGTCACGTCGGCGTGATCAGGAGATTCTCTTGTGGGCGAGCGGGGACGAACCCGCCCCTTCGCGTTCTCCCCTGATTCGCATGATGCGCCCCCTGATGCACCAGTTGGTGCTCAAGTACGTCCCTTATTTCAAAAAAGACTCTGAGCGGGTGGAGAAAGTTGAAAAGCTCATTCTTACCGCTGGCTTGCGTGATGAGCTTAATGTGGATGAGTTTATTGGGTTTCAAATTTTTTTTGGGATCGCTTTTCCACTTTTTCTTGGCATTTTAAATTATGCGTACGATCTGGGCTTGCCACCGGCCTTGGTGCTCATTCTGGGAGCCCTCGGTTGGAAGTTTCCCGAGCTTTATGCAAACTCTGAAAAGAAAAAACGTCAGACGAGTATTCGTGCGGAGTTACCTTTTATTGCCGATCTTTTAGCCCTCTCCACCGAGGCTGGTTTAGACTTTGTCGGAGCCATTCAAAAAATTGTGGATAAGGACTCTGGCACGGTGCTGGGGCAAGAGTTAGCTATTGTTTTAAAAGATATTCGTTTAGGAGCCACCCGTGCTGCCGCTTTGAAAGCCTTGGCCCTACGTTGTGATCTGATGGAAATCACGAGTTTTGTGGCAGTGATTGTCGATGCGGATCAAACGGGAGCAAGCATTTCTCGAGTGTTAAAGGATCAGTCGCAACAGATTCGCTTAGAACGTTTTGTGCGGGCAGAAAAAGCCGGTGCGCGGGCCTCGCAAGCCATCATGTTTCCCATCTTAATCTTTATTGTTCCTGCGTTTTTTTTGGTCATTTTTGGACCTATTGCCATTGGGTTTTTATCAGGAGGTGGTAAGTAAAGGTAGTTGTTCCTGAAAGGTGAAAGTTACCATCTTGGGGCAGGTTAAAAAGCAGACCAAGACACGGAGATTGAGCGGTGATGGGAAATGAGCTTCACCCCGAACAAGAAGGTAAGCATTCAAAA
>CAZZMS010000077.1:0-18049 GCA_964655485.1 uncultured Pseudobdellovibrionaceae bacterium
CTGAAATCAGCCCCAATGTCTGCGTGGCCACCTTCGAACTCTAGCTCCATGGCCTTCCCACGATCATCCACCATTCCTGAACGCCGAGCGACATCGACAGGTTCGCCGTGTTCACTGGCAAGAAGGCCTGCGAGCCAGCCCACCTCCGCACCGTGGAAGTATTGGTTTTGCGTAAAAGAGTAACGGTAACGTAAGGCTCCCATCATTTTTCTAATTTCCACATGCAGGCCTTTGAGTCCTAACTCTTTAGCCAGGAGATCTCCGTCCCGTTTGATACTTTGTAGAAGCTCTTGTTTGCATTGCGCGACGGTTTTCTCCACGAGCTCTTTTTGCAGTTCACGCCGTTCTTTTTTGAGTTTTTCTAGGGTGCGACGGGCAAGCTCACGGCGCACACCGTCAAATCCGCCAATAAAAAAAAGTCCCCGCTCTTTTTGTAACTCAATCTCGCAGCCACAGGCCTCGGCGACCCACTCCAGTACAGGGGAGGGGGAGGCAAAGCGAGCTTCGATGTGAGGCCAATCTTTCTCTTCAAAAGTAACATAGGGAATGCCTCGCTCCGCACAATAAGGACGATGGAAGCGGATCAAAGCCCGCGATAAGTGTTTTTTTGCTAACCATTCGTTGTGGCTTTTGGTGAGAGTTTCTGCTCCCTCAAGCCACTTGCGCCAGTAACTCTGCCAGTGCTCGAGTTCTTCGTTACGGAGTTTTTCCGCTATTTGCTCTAGCGAGAGATTCCATCTTTGACTGATGGATTGCTTAAGCTGTTCTTTTAACTTTTTGGTTTCTTGTTTTTTGGTGGCTATGTGTTGTTGCTTGTCTCGTACTTGTTGTTCTTTACGCCCCATCTGGCTTTTTTGGGTCTGGAGCTCACGTTCGGTCTCTTGCTTGATCAGCTCGAGTTCTTGTTTGTGCTCCTGTAGGATTTGCTCCTTTTCTTCTATTTTCTCTTTGAGATGATTCAGTTCATCTTGATGCGGGCCAAAAATCTCTTGTTCCAGTTCGAGTTCTCGTTCTTGGATTTCAATATTCACCACGTCCAGTTCACTTTTTGCTTCCTGAACGATGTCTTGTGCCTCCTTCTCCGCTTGATTGAGGGCCCAACGGCGAAACAACCAATAGGAAACACCAACACTCGCACCACCGGCAAAAAGACTGGTTAATCCTTCCAACCACATGAAGATTATTGTGGGACAAATCTCTCACGATTCAAAAGACTTTTTATCTTTGCTGCGGCTCCACCCTATTGTACCCCAAAGAAAGCGTCCTATGAGGCCTAAGGCTCGCCCCACAGTTATTGGAGGTGGCCAGTGCATGAAAAAAGAGATCCAATCTTGCCAGCGCATCTGGCGATTATAAAAACGTGAGATGAGCTTCGGGCTTTGGTGACGATAAAAGAAATCAAAAACCTTCCATCGTTCTAAATCCGGGGCTCCGAGAAAGAGGAATTGGTTGAGGAGGTACCAGAGGAGGGAGGAACTCTTAGTCTGTGAAGGTGTTCCCTTCGCTGGATCTATTATTTTGAGCCAGTGACCCGGGCTGGGGGAGTGAGGATTCCAAGGGAGGCTCTTAGAAAAGATTCTTAATTGAGAGTTCAGCGCAAGCAGCTGCTTAAACAAAGCCTCTGAACTATAGCCGGTAACGGGATGGAAAGCCCCTGCACTTGCTCCTAGAGTAAACATCCTAGGATATGTCTGATGGAGAGACTCTCCCTCCAGAGATTTGCTGCGCGGAAGTGGAGTAAGAGCTGTTGTGGACACATGGGGGGGCCAAAGAGGAATGGGCAGACATCCCACCTCCTCATGGAGCACGTCTTCTATCGCGCCAAACTGTGTTTTGGTGTATTGAAAAATCTCCTCTTTGATCTTAGCCATATCGATCGAGATGTCTCGACTGTAATAAGTATCTTCGATCAATAAGTCGCGGTCGGAGTAGGGTAACACGTAAAAAAAACGGTAACCATCTCTTTGAGGAATGCGGGCATCCATAATAATGGGTGCGGTCAAACGATGGGTGACTTGGAGGCGAAATTTTAATCCTACAAACTTTTGCCAGCCATAGAGAGGGTGGGCTTTCTGATCAAGCGGGGGCCAGCCGGTCGCCCAAATAATGACTTGTGTTGGTTGCGTTCCAAAGTCATCGAGATTTTTTATCGATTTTCCCCAGTGCCATTGCAGGGCGACTTGCGCGGACAGGAATTGATTGAGGCGGTCCTCCTCGACACTCCAATAAGGAATCGAGATTTCGCGGGAGAATTGGGGGAAATGCACGCAGTGTTTGGGCCAGCGCGTATGGGGAATGTCTTGAAGTATAGGTAACAACTCTTCGGGAATATCGCTTTCAAAAAAACTCCAGGTATGGCTCGAGTCAAAGCCAGGGCGTTGATCCCAGAGGTGAATCTCGGCTTGCGGAAAGTGACGCAATAACCAGTAAGCCGCAAGCTTACCAGCCCAGCCGGCTCCCACAATGTGAAAAGTAGAGAACATGCTTTATTCATCAGCTATGGCTGAGGCTCTGTCTAGGAGATTTGTGGGAATCTTGATAGATGAAACTTGATCCCCTAGAAGATCAGCACCCGAGATAGCACGCTCACTCGGTGTGGGGAATTTCTCCATCTGGGGCGGAGTGAACGGAGCTAGTCATGTAAAACTGCCCGCCCAAGGAGCTTTTAAATCCACTAGCGGTGAGAGTTAAAGAGGCTTGTTTAATCAGCTGCCCGTTTTCTGAGGGAACTAAGCGATGACCGTAGGTTTCGGTGAAATCTGTGGGCTCCCGTTTGTCTTCCAAACTCTGGATACCGGAAAAACCATGGGGGGTTTGGGCCACAAAATCGGTGGTGTTTTTCTCCAAGCTTAGCACCACTTTTTCTTTCACGGGTTGGCAGGACCAAAGCAAAAAGACGAGCAAGGAAATAGCCAGGATTCTCATGGAAATAGTTTACAGTCCATCTGTGATTTTGAAGACATTTTTTGGAAGACTGCATGTTTTTGAAACAGTTTGCCATCGAATATGAGGCGATAAATGTCGAGAGATTTGGGACTGGGATTTGCACTCTCTTCCGCATGATGAATTATCGTGGGTCCCCTCTTGTAAAACCATTTGCCTTTTATGTTGCACTTTCTTTGGCTTTGTTATCCAGTTGCAACCAAGGGTCTAAATTTTCTGTATTTGACTCCGTATTGACAGAAAATTTACAACCTTCTCAGGCTGAGCTTCTCAGGGATTATCAACAAGGAAAAATCAAAATTCCCGTACCGGCGGGTAACTTGAATCCCAAATTATCGTGGGAAACCTTGTTTGAACACTTACCCCCTAGTACTCAAGAGCGTTTTGCTGCCTTTAGAAATCAACCGGAAGCTCTTCGCGCGCAATTGGATGCAAGATTGCAAAAAACCTTTGTCTCTTTGGCCAAGGATCCTTTGGTGATCCTTGAGTTAAAAAAAGCAGCAAACTTGTACAAAATTACCCCTGAGGCCATACTCGCCAACATCGCCGGGGAACATACTTTCAATGTTAGCCTTACGGATTCTGTTCAGGATTTGGTAGCTACAGCGTCCATTTGGGCAGGTCGCTGGGCCTTGCGCTTTGAAAGTGGTGGTATCAAACTGAAAGACTGGTTGCAAGAACCTGAAGTCAGACAGTCTTGTGAGCGTTACTGGCAGTCGAGTCACGCGGATTATTGGGATTGTGTAGGGTTTGTGTGGGAAAAGTCCTTTCGTGGAAAGACGGTTCGCGGTGTGACCTATGAGAACAAGGGTTTTAAATGGACATTTTTTAATCCCATGGGTGCCGGAATGACCTATGGGTTGGGGCAAATGGATCCTGTGCGCCTTTTGATGGTGGTGGATCGCGTGCAAAAAACCAGTGGGTTTGCTCCGGTGACCATCGATGAGCCCAAATGGGTTTATGAGGCTTTGTTAAATCCGCGCAAGGTCGTTCATTATATTGCGGCGAATGTGGTTCTAGCTATTGAGGCTTACTACAATATTGCGCATTTTGATATCTCGGGTAACCCAGGTCTCACGGCCACCTTGTACAATGTCGGTAAAGAGAAGTTCTATGCTCGCAGGAAGTATGAGGAGAACATCCAATCTTTGCGGCAAGGTGGTAGTTGGGTGTATCCCCAAGAAACTTACTATGGGTTTTATGTGAACGAACGTTTGAATGTTCTTAAGCGCTTTCTTGCTCTTGAACCCCATCAGTATCAGGAGGTGGCTCGTGGACGCTTATCTTTACAACCCTAACTTCAAGCAAAAACACGGAGGTAAATTAGGACGGAGGGTTTCATCTTTTTTGGGGTTAGCCTTTTTCAGTCTGGTCTCATGTACCCAAGGTTTTCGCGTGGATGAAAGAGTGGAGCGGAGTATTCGCGCAAATCAAACGGCCAAGACGTATGCAGAATGGGAGGCCTCCGAGGATCATCCTCAGGCTGTTTTCGCAAGCTTGCGTCAAGAGTCTCAGGATTTAGAAGAGGCTTCAGGAAAGTTGTGTAAAAAGTTGGAATCTCTGGAAGATATGGTATTGACTGTGTTTGAGGTTCAGATTTTTTCCCCTGAGTCTACCGACGTGCTTGCTGGCTGCCAGGAGAAGCTTCAGGAACGACTAAAAAATTATTACGAGAAATCCTACCGCGAATTGGCGCAAAATCTTCAAGTCAAAGATGACACGCATGATGCCCAAGCGCAGAGCCAGTCTCGTATTAAGTTTCGTACCTTAGAAAAAGACTTGTCACAAGGGGCTTACCTGACTCATGCGGGCTTACCCCATAAACACGTCGTCCTGACTTTTGATGATGGTCCGCATGCTTCTTTTACTCCTGTGGTTTTGCAGGCTTTGGAAGACTACGGAGTCAGGGGTACTTTCTTTGTTGTGGGTAACAATGTATCTCGCTATCCAGGTTTGCTTCGCCGTATGGGTGAAGGAGGGCATAGCATCGGGAATCATTCGATGACTCATCCCTGTATGGGCTCGGTAGGTAGTTGTAAAGGCAAGAGTGTGAGCCAAGAACGAGCTCAGCGCGAATTGATTCAAGCTCATCAGCTGATTTTCCGCACCCTGGGTTGGGTGGATCCCTTCGTCCGTTTCCCCTACGGAGCCCATACCAACGAATTAAGAGCTTGGGTGCAGTCGCAACACACGGCCATTTTTTCTTGGAATGTGGATTCTTTGGATTGGAAATCAGGGCAGAGTGAGTGGGAAGTCTTCGAGCGAACGATCAAACAGCTGAAGAATGCTGGTGAGCGAGGGATTCTCTTGTTTCACGATATTCACTTGCGAACGACGCGCATGCTACCTTACTTGCTAGAGTATCTGAGTCGGGAGGGTTATACAGTGGTGTCCCTGCGAGCTGAACAAAAAGACTTGTTGAACTCTCATCCGTTCTTGCAGCAGCCCATTAAACCGTAAAAGCATAAATCCTGGTTGCGTCTTAAGCCCCACGTTTTTATTCTGGGGAAGACATGAGACGCACAGCGAACTTCATGATTTTGGCGAACGTATTTTGGTTGGGCTGCACGACGATTTCAGCTCCGGTTAAAGAGTACAACCTAGCCATGGTGGCCCTACAGTCGGCGAAAAAGGCGCGAGCTCCGCAGTGGGCGTCGGGCTTTTATCACCAAGCCGAGGAAGCTTGTCGCCGGGGACAGATTTTTTTTCAAGATCGTCTCTATGCCGAGGCAAAACGAGAGTTTGAGTTATGCCGCGAGAAGGGTGAGAAAGCAGAAAACACGGCCCGCCTAGAACAGTGGAAACAAGGAGAGCCTTTTTAGCTAGACAAGCTAAGTGGTAGGATGGGGCTTGCCGCTTAGCGACCTTGTGCTATGTTACCCCATTTGAGTTTCCTAGGAGGAAAATGATGCGCCATCAACGATCGATGACTTCTTTCGTGCTTGGGATTTTGATTTGGACCGTGATGACAAGTGGCATGAGTTCTTGCTTACGCACAAGAGATCAAATTCGCGAGCAAAGCTCTTTTCAAGTGGGAAGCAGTTCAGGGGACCGCGGGCTAAGTCAAAGTGTTTCCCCTGGCGGAGGAGCCAGTGAGGAGTACGCAGAGCAGATTCGTCTTTTGACGGGTCGAGTGGAGGAACTAGAGTCTCAAATGCGGACCTTGTCTAAGCGGGTAGAGTCTGGGGTGGGGCAAGATAAGATTGCCGAATTAGAGCGACGAATGAGTCTTATGGTCGAGGAATTAAAAAATCAAAAAGCGGAGTTAGAAAACTTGCGAGTGAGCTGGCAAGAGGAGCAGGCTCAGGCGCAAAAGAAACGGGAGGCTGAAGCCAAAGACCCTTGGCAGCAGGCTGAGGAGAGTTTTGCCGCTCAAGATTGGCGTAAAGCGATTTTGAGTTACCAAAAGTTTCGCGACCAAAATTCCAAAAGTCCAAAGTTCATTGAGGCCACCTACAAAATGGCTGTGTGTTTTGAAAAGTTAAACATGAAAACGGAGGCGGTAGCTTTTTATGAAGAGGTCGTAGAAAAAGCTCCTAAAAGTGAAGAGGCGAAAAAGGCGAAACTGCGTCTAAAAAAGTTAAAGTAGTTAAAGGAATGTCTTTCATTTTATCCCTTGAAACGAGTTGTGATGACTCCAGTGTGGCCATCGTACGTCAAGATGGCTTCGTGGTACGACAACTGAGTGTTAATCAAAATACTCGTCATGAGCGATTTGGTGGTGTGGTGCCAGAGATCGCCAGTCGTGCCCACGCCGAGGTTTTAAGTCTTTTGGTTGAACAAGTTTTAGAGGAGACAGGAGTTACACCGAAGGAGCTCACAGCTTTGGCGGTTACGGCTCGTCCGGGATTGATTGGTTCTTTGTGGGTAGGAGTTAGTACGGCTTGGGCTTTGGCTCAGGCTTGGACTAAACCCTTGGTGAGCGTCAATCATCTTCATGGTCACATCGTATCTTCTTGTCTGTGGGACAGTATGTCTGCGGAGCCTGTGTTACCAGATCCTCGTTTTCCCGCTTTGGTATTAGCTGTGAGTGGTGGGCATACCAGTTTGTATTGGTGGCAATCTCCAGCGGAGGTGGCGATCTTGGGACAAACTCGGGATGATGCCGCTGGTGAAGCTTTGGACAAAGTGGCTAAACTTCTTGGGCTTGGTTTTCCCGGCGGGGCGGCGTTAGATCGACTGGTGCAAGATTATCTCGCTGACCCCTCTGCCGATTTCATGCCGGGGCCTTGGAACTTTCGCTCGCAAGATCTTGGTTACAGTTTCTCGTTTTCGGGCTTGAAAAGTGCGGCCTATCGAGCTTGGGAAGCCTTATCTGAGGAGCAAAAAAATATTTTGCGTCCCAAGTTGGCTTACGCCTTTCAAAAGGCAGTCATCACAGGTTTACTTCGTCCCTTATGGCAGGCAACTCTGCAGCTCAAGCCCCAGTGGATCGCGGTCGTGGGAGGGGTTAGTGCCAATTCTTATCTGCGAAAGGTTTTACAAGAGCCCCGAAGTTACTCTCATCTTTTTACGGATGAAGAAAGAAAGCAGTTTAGCTCTTTATGGCACAAACCATGCCCTATTGTGTTACCACCTTTACGCTATTGCTCCGATAATGCCGCCATGATTGGGTTAGCCGCCTGGTATTTTGGCGATAGATATCGTAATCAAGCTAAGTCTTATTATCACCCTGCGGATCCAGGGAGTTCCCCCCCCGTGGCAGAGACAACATCGCAATCCCAAGATTTTTTATCCATCCCGTTATGAGTCTCAAGGATAAGTTAATACAAAAACAACAAGCGCTAGAGTTTCTGCATAAGCGGTCCTTGGGGCAAAACTTTCTTATTAATGAACGGGTGGTCGCGCGGATTCTGGAGGCAGTGACCAGCTTGTTACCAAGCCGCTCCTTTGATACTTGGGAGCTTATTGAAATTGGTCCTGGTTTAGGGAGCTTAACGGATGAATTAAAAAGCTTGCATCCTCATTTATTACTTGTCGAGTTGGATCGAAGATTAGCGGAATTTTGGCGAGCTCAGGATCTTTTGGTGTTGGAGGTTGATGCTTTAAAGTTGAACTGGTTTCAACGGCCGAAGCCTTTTGTTATCGTGAGCAATCTGCCTTATCAAATCGCAGCCTCGCTTATGGTGGAACTTGGTTTGTTACCCACTTCCCTTTGTTTAGGGTTTGTGTTCATGATGCAGAAAGAAGTGGCTCTTCGGGTAACAGCGTCAGTGGGAGATGCCGATTATTCGTGGTTTTCTGTATGGATGCAAAGTCTTTGGCATATAGAAAAAGTCACCGACGCTGGCCCGGGTGATTTTTGGCCCCCTCCGAAAGTGTCATCGCGTGTTTTAAAGGCCAGGCCAAAAGATCGAAATTGGCTAAGTGAAGCCCCAATCCATGGGGGAGAGGGCTCTTCGCCTGCAAGGCTTGATAGCTACCTAAAGTTTTTGAAAGCCTCCTTCGTCAGTCCACGTAAAACGTTGTACAATAACTGGAAAAAAACCTTCTCCCCGGATGAGCTTGAAGTCCTGATGTCTGCGTTGTCATCTTGGAGTCAGTATGCTTCCGATTCGGTGAGACCGCACCAGCTTGCCGTGTCTGACTATCAAAAACTTTTTTTAAAGACTGCAGGCCCCGCTAGGCTCAATACTTAGAGTGTAAAGCGGAGCCCGAAAGGCCGAGCGGTACTCTAAGGCTTGAGAATCCCAAGCGAAAAGTTCTAATTCAAGTTCATACTCAACACTAGGTCCACTACCGAGCAGTACGGCATCGTTAGGGGTGGGAACAATAGCTGTCCAGCGACCTTGATCGCATCGGGTGGTCAAATGAGTGATGCCTCCTTGCCATGTGACTGGGTTACCATCTCGCTTGAGTGAGTAGCGAATGTAATGCTGGCTGGCTCCCCCATGATTGCAAACACCACCAATTTGAATTTGAGGCTCGTAACAACGCATATATGCTTCCGCGTTGAGTACACGGATCCCTACGCTACCCACACTCCACTGGGATAAGTTATCATTTGTCAACGGCACCCCGTAAGTGCTCAAACCTTCGTATTGACTTTGCCTAGCACAGTTTTGAAAAGGAGCTGAAAGTAACAAACCGAGGGCTAAAAAGCTAAACCCCTTGCGAAGACCGGTTGTGGAAAAGCTTTCGCCAAGCTTAGAGCGTACAAATCCTAATTTCACAAGCATATCCCCCGTTCTTTTCAGAATACCTTAAGTTCAAGGCTGACGGCTAGACTGAGACAAGAAATGTTTCAAAATGAATAAGTCATAGGTGGCCGTCGGAAGGTGTGAAGTAGCGGCGTTAAAAGCATTGTCCTGGCTAGAAACCAATCTGTGCTAAGAAGGAATCATCCACCTTGGGTGTTTGTTTTGGATCCCAGAGGAAGTCAAAATTGACGAAAGTGATACTATCGCCAGCCAACACTTTGTAGTGCGTGAGTGTAACATACCAACAGTTACCCGGTAGGCGCATTTGCACAGCTGCCCCATAAGATTTAAAGGTATAGGCCGTTGGCGAATCGGGATTGAGATCGTAAGTCATACGGGATAACACATAAAACGAGCGAGCTTGTTTCCGTAGCTCTAAGATTCCATCCTCTATTCGTGTTTGGGGGTTAACGGGTTGCCCCGGAGTCAGGTTGTAAAAGCGATTGTGTCCGAGGACGAGTTTTTCACCCGATTCAAAAGGAAAGCTGAGGAAGCTTGAGGTATTACTCACATACTGATATGGAAAATAAATGAGCCTTCCGTAAAAATGCACAGAGTCGGCAAAGACATTGAGATGGGAAATGAGTTCGCTTAATGGTTGTCGATTGGGCCCTGAGCGTTCAGCCTGATAAAAATCATAACTTTGCTCTAAGGACCATGTTGCGCGGGTGATCTGTTTGTTGGATTTTGTCGTGTCCGTTTGGTTTTCAATCCACTCTTGATACAAGCCAGCGGTCGCCATTTTTCTGGTACTTACCCGATCAAAATAATCAAACTGCAATCCCCAAGGTGAGTTGAGATCTAAGTTGGAAATGTTACTATTGGGAGAGAAGGGGACTTGAGAGCTACCTTGTAAAAAGGGGTGATTGGCAGATTCGGCAAGTCCTGGAATCCAAGTAGCACTGATCCTGGGGAAAATACGATGCTCCCACCGCCCCCCAAGGCTTCTGCCGTAAAACTCAGTAAACAAAGTGCCTTGCATACTTGCAAAAGTTCGATAAGCGGGCTCCACCGGTAATAGAGGGAAACGATAGGCCAGAGCATGAGCGGTTGTTGTCCAGCTGAGTCCTAGGGGATCTACTCGCCAGGTGCGATGGAGTTGTCCCTGCGACATCAAGCGTTCGCCTTGGCGAATGAGATCTTTACCAGGTTCAAAGGGATCCGTGGTAATCGCTTGGCAGGCGGGATATTGGTACCAATCGGGGCCTCCGCAAGCTCCACTGCCTTGACTGATCACGTAACGCGGGGGAGGGTTGGAGCCACTAGAATAAGGAGCGTTAAGGTTATCGTAAGGAATTTGTCCTCGTTGAAACTGCGTCCATTGGATATCCCAAGAGTACATCCACTCCTTCCATGATTGTCCCGCTTCACTTAAACGTATGTGGGGCCAACGATGGACACTCCACTCATTTGAAGCCCTAGGATTCGCCTCTGCGAGGTTTAGGTAATAAGCCGCCTCAATGGAGCGATGGCGATGCGCTAGGTTGTTACTAAGACTTGTACGATTTTCTAGGTAGCTTACTCCTTGCACGGGAGCTTCCAAGGGGAAATCGGTAAGGTAACGTAGATCCGATACATAATTAAGTTGCATACGGTGTTCCGTATCGTCGGGTAGTTGCCAGAGATGTTTGTATAAAACGAGCCGACGCTCCGTATTGGGTTGCGACTCAAAAGGTACGAAACGCTGATCATCCACGAGGGTGCGATCCTGTATGAGACTCACCAGAGCTTCCCCCCAGGAATGTTCGGAGAGCATATAGCGATAATTCCACAGAGATTTTAGCCCACGCTTCTCATAGTTTTTTAGGGTGATCGTGAGATCCTGAGAGGGACTGATGGCCCAAAAAAAACTTTGGGTTAAGGTTGCTCCCCCAATTTGACTGGTTTCAAATTCTGGGGTGAGAAAACCTGTTTGTCTTTCCGTTTTAAGCGGGACTACGAGATAGGGCAACCAGAACACGGGAACTCCACCGACTCGGAGAAACAGGTTTTTCATGTAGGCATAACTTCCAGGCACAGCGCGAATTTGGCGGCTTAAAAAGCTCCAACTCTCGGGACAGTTTTGACAAGTGGTGTACTTGGCTCCTTCAGCTAAGTAGCTGCCATCGGCCTTACGGTGAAAAAATTGGGATTCTAAATAGAGGCTTGAGGTTTGCAAAGTGCCGTTTTTTAAGAAGGCCTCACCTGTTTCTAGGTCAAATAGGACCTCCTCGGCAAATAGCTTTTCCTCTCCTTGTAGGAGAAGGACGTGACCTTTGGCATAAATCGAGTGTTTGTGCCAATACACTTTGGCATAGTCACATTGAAGGACATAAGAATCGTTGGTCAGCCGAACGTTACCGAAGAGCTCCACAATGCCTTGTTCAGTCAAAGTTTGTGAACGATCGGCACTGAAGTTTAGACCATAGGCCCAAGGGCCGGAGAGCAAAAGTGCAAGAATAAACAGTAACAAGCGATGGTAGAGCATGGTGATTATTTGGTTTTCATTTCAAAAACTCCATCCCACTCCTCGGGAGGGGGAGTGAGGAGGTATTGTTCGACTCTCTCTAGATAGAGCTGTGCCGGTCCATCTTCGGGGTTTTTCTCGAGGAATTGAAGGAGCCGTGTTTTAGCTTCAGAAAATTGCTTGTGTCCATAGTGCTCTAAAGCTTCGGTGTATAAATGAAGATCCTTTATAGTAACAGGAAACAAATCTTTATGCCCCAGTAACTCGAAGACTTGAACGGGTAACTTTTTACCTTTGACCCGCACACGGTCAATAGGACGGCAGATAAATGAAGGATCTAGTTTTTGAAAGGTGTTCTCTCCGATCAGGATGCGTACTCCGTAGGTTTTAGTGGCTCCCTCCAGTCGGGATGCCAAGTTCACCCCATCACCCATCACTGTATAATTCTGAATCATTCGTGATCCCATGTTACCAACACTGACTGTGGCGGTGTTGAGCCCAATGCCGATGTCGATCTGGGGCCAGCCGCGGGCTTGAAATTGGGCTTGAATGGTTTTGAGCATGGCGAGGTTTTCCAAAGCTGCCAGGGATGCCTTCTGTGCGTGATCATCAAAGGCGATGGGAGCGCCCCAGAAAGCCATGATCGCATCACCCATATATTTATCGATGGTTCCTTGATGTTTGAAAATGATCTCGGTCATAGGGGTGAGATAGGAGTTTAAGACCTCACTGAGGTCTCCAGGATCAAGCTTTTCAGAAAATGTGGTAAATCCACGAACATCAGAAAAAAAGATCGTGACCTCTTGTTTACGTCCGCCAAGGCTGAGATTTTCCGGGTGCGCAAGTAACTCCTCAACCACAGCTGGAGCTACGTATTTACTGAAGGTTTTCTTGATTTCGAGTTTTTTCTTTTCCTCGCCAAAGTATTTCACCAGGAGAATGCTTCCCAAGCTTGCAAACACCACAACATAGAAGAAAACATCCGGCATCATCACACTCTGTTGCAGCGAAAGTGCGGAGGCTCCCGTAATGCCGGCAGCAGTCCCTAGGCCGAGGCTTAGTAGCCCCAGCGGCCCTAGCCACAGACTAGCGAGAGTCACAACACTACCCAAAACGAAGACTAGACTGGCTCCTTGGATGGGTGAAGGGATATTCCAACTACGCAAAAAACGCTTGTCTTCAAGACTGCGTAGGATGTGGGTATGAATCTCAGGACCCGGAAAGTTGTTATCCCAAGGAGTTACCCGGAGATCGTAAACAGCCGTTGCGGTAACACCTAGAATGGCTAGTTTGTCTTTCAGAAATTCGGATTTGTTAACTGTCTTGTAGATGAGTTCTTGGCGGTTTTGTGAATCGCGAAAATAAATACGCATCTCCGGCTCATCATTTAAGAGTTCGTGTGCTGGGACATACGGGACACTCCAGCGCGGTCCATAGTAGGGGATAAACATCTGTCCTCGGTAGCTGACGGGAATATCGAAGAGTTTTTGGTCTGAATCTAGATCCCAAATTTCTATGCTTTTTACGATTTTTTGCTGCGAGCGACGAGGGTCTGCTATAATGATAGCCCGTGCCTGAAGTTCGGGATGTCCCGTGAGGTAAGTTTGCAAAGCTAGAGTGGGAATAAAGGAGCTGCCGATTTTGTTACCCGTTCGAAAAAACAAAGATTGTCTTCGCAGTTTTCCATCGGTGTCAGGCTCCGCGGCAAAGGAGGCACTAAATCGCGAGACCTCTTGCAGTTCGGGAATGTTTGTAACCCACTCATCATATTGAGGAAGAGGAAAGTGGGGAATCGATTGAGCCCAGGTCGTAGGAGAGACTTGCAACTCCCGATTCAAAAAAGCACTGGAAAGCTCCATATATTCGTCTTGGGAGCTTAGCCAGCGGTCGCAGTAAGCTAGGTATTCCCGGTAACCTTCTAGTCCTTGAGTCTTTCTATCTTCGCGCTGGAGGCTTTGATCGATAGAATCGAAAATCGGCGAGAATAATTCGTTCCATGGTAAGCTGTCAAAGGTATCAGACTCATCTAGGGTGAGAAAACTTACGTTTTCTAACTTATTAATCTGGTTAGCTTGATAGCGAATAAAGGCTTCGTTACGACAGTAGTCTTGGTATGGAGGTGAGCCGTAGCGAAAACCCTCGGGAAATATTCCCAATACCACTCGATCACGGGTAGCCGTCAGAGCTTTAGTTAACTCTTGATCTGGCTGGGGCAGTAAACGGAGCAAGTCAGGCTGATGACGGGCGATAGCTTCCTGCCAGGGATTTGTCTGCGGCTCGGAGAAGACAACATCCATTCCTACGGACTTGAGGCCTAACTGACCTACTCGCTCGAGAAGGCGAGCTATCACACGACGATCCCAGGGCCAACGACCGACTTGATTTAATGATTGATCATCCACCGCAATTAATACAGCCGAAGAGGACTCGGGGGATTGTTTATCTTGCCACTGTCGAATTTTAAAATCATAGGAGAAGGAGTCGAGGGTTTCCGCAAGTTGCACGAAAAACTGTAGCGGAGCAGAATTGGGGGGGGGATCGATCAGGGCTTGATGGGAAAAAAACATCCAAGCCCAAGCGCTTACGAGTAGACTTGATGAAAGGCCTGTAGCGAGAATGAAGGCCTGAATTTTGGTCATGGTTACTATGATAGGAAGCCTTTTTGTCGTTTGTCTAGGCTGGTTAGGAAGCCTCGACGAGGGGAGACTTGGTAAAAAAACTTTTGTTAAGGACCATGCTGGTTGTTAACCTTATAGTGATTCGTTTGAAGTGTTGAGATGAAAGGTTCATTATGAGTTATCCTGCGCCCAAATTCATACTAGGAGTGCTTATGGTTACTATGTCAAACACGGGGACTTGGATTCATTCTGCGGAAGCGGCAGCCTCTTCTGCTGTGGGGCTGCCAAAAGTACAGCTGAAAGTGGAAAAGTACCAGCTCCCTAACGGGCTTACTGTGTTGTTGCATCAAGATCATGCCATACCCATGGTCAGTTATCACACGTGGTACAAAGTCGGCTCGCGCGACGAAAGTAAGGGTGTTACCGGAGCGGCTCATATGTTAGAGCATATGATGTTCAAGGGAGCTCAGAAATACTCGGGTAAGGACTTCGATCATATTTTGCACCGTAATGGGATTACGAACAATGCTTTTACGAGTTGGGACTACACGGGTTTTTATCAAAACCTTCCCAGTGATAAACTCGAGCTCATGATGGATCTTGAAGTGGATCGTATGCGTTTTCTCAAGATCGATCCGCAGGATCTAAAAAGTGAGCTACAAGTGGTGGCGGAGGAAAGACGTTGGCGTATTGATAACAACCCTCAGGGATTGATGCGTGAAACCTTGTTTTCCAAAATATTTCAAGGTTCCCCTTATTCTTGGCCGGTCATTGGTTTCATGGAGGATATTCAGGCCTATAGCTCGGATAAGTTGCGTTTTTTTTACGATACTTATTATGTTCCAAACAATGCGGTCTTAGTTTTGGCGGGTGATTTTGATTTGACCCAAGCTAAGCGGTGGATCGAAAAATATTATGGGGCCTTACCTAAAAAGGAGATTCCCCCTCGCACCTATTCGCGTCCGACTGAGCTAAGAGGATCAGAAAAGATCATTCTTAAGAAAAAAGTACAATCGCAACAAATGATGCTAGCCTACTCTTCGGTGGATGCGCATCACCCGGATGCCCCCGCTTTAGAGGTCGCGGCCTATATTCTTGGCGGAGGCTTGTCCAGCCGTTTGTACAAAAAGTTAGTTTACGAGATTCAGTCAGTCAGCTCAGTGTCGGCTTTTCAGTTAAGTAATGATGCTTCGGGGTTATTTGCCTTTTCAGCCGCTTTACGTCCCCAGGTTCGCCTTGATCAGGTGCAAAAGCAAATTCATAAAGAGGTAGAGGAGCTGGTGGCTAAAGGGGTTACTGAAGCAGAGTTAACCAAGGCGAAAAATCAAATCATGAAGGAGTTTGTGGATGGCTTGATGACTCTTGATGGACGAGCGCGAACATTAGCTGCAAATGAGATTTTGTTCGGTGATTATCGTCGAATGTTTGATGATCTTAATCGTTATCAAACGGTATCGGCCGAAGATGTGCGTCGGGTGCTCAAGCAATTTGTGAAATTAGACAAAGAACTTATGGTGGCTTTGGTGCCAGAGGGGTAACGTAAAGTTATCTCAAAACGGCTGGCATGGTTGTGGGTACAAAGTTAGTCTCAGTTTACATTGCGGTATGAAGAGGTGTGGTGTGGTATCTCAGCTTATGCAACTCAGATGGATCTTTGGAGCAATCATTTTATCTGCGGGGTGTAGCATGATGGGCTTAGGAACGTCTTCGTCGAAAACTTGGCAGGCTCCTTTAGGACAGCTTGAGACTTTACCGAACGGTTTGATGGTCCGCTGGATCAAGGACAACAAATTACCGCGGGTGAGTATGCAATTGGCCATTCGTGCGGGAGCCTTGTATGAAACTGCGGATGAGTCTGGTCTACATAGCTTAACGGCGAGTATGTTGGGAGAAAGTACTACGAAGCACAAGACTGAAGAGCTGCAAACACTCTTGGAAAGTGCTGGTGTGGATTTTTCATCTCGCGCGGGTGATGATTTCGTTTTGGTAAAAAGCTCTGCTTTAAGTGCGCAAAAAGGAAGAATGCTCGAGCTTTTTACGGAGATTTTGTACGACTCGGCTTTCGAGGAAAAGGATTTTGAAAGAAAAAAACAAAATCTTTTGGTGCAACTTAGTCGTATGCTGGATCAACCCAGTAACGTTTTGAGTTTGGCTCTACAAAAGGCGACTTTTGGCGATCATCCCTACGGGCGATTGTCAGCAGGTCAGCCCAAAAGCGTAACGAGCTTTAATCACAAGCAAGCTTACCGGATTTATCGATTGTATTACCGACCAGAACGCGCGTATTTGATTGTTGCCGGTGATTTTGATGAGTCTTTCCAGCAAACGGTACGAAAAGAGTTATCAAAATGGGAAAGCAAAGCGGGAGAGTTGGCTCAACCGGCCCAAGTTCAGACACAGGCTGTGAAGCGACTGGTATATCACAAGGATGGGTTGGAACAAACTCAAGTTGGGTGGTCACAAATTTTGGTGCCTCGAAGTCATCCCGACTATTTGCCCTTACGTTTAGCTAATATGGCTTTTGGTGGGGCTTTTGCCAGTCGCTTGAATCAGCGCATCCGAGATGATTTGGGCTTAACTTACTCCATTCATTCGTCGGTAGATTTTTTTGCCCAGTCGGGAAGTTTTGAAATTCAGACATTTACTCGGCATGAAAAAATTAAAGAGCTGGTGCAAGAGGTTCAGAAAGAATATGAGAAGTGGCTAGCTCGGGGAATTTCAGAGGAGGAGTTAGCGGCTGCGAAATCAGTTCTAGTGGGGCAGTTTCCATCCGCTTTAGAGACGGTGGACCATATTGCCTACAATCTTCTGGCCTTGTGGGTATTTGGTGTGAACGAGTCTTATCTTACCGAGTTCAGAAGTCGTGTGGACGCCCTTTCTTTGAGCGAGGTGAATCAAGTGATCCAGCGCCATTTTGGTAAGGATTCACTAAACATGGTGATCTACACAGATTTTAAGAAAAATCAAAAAGCGTTGAAGAGTTTAGGATTTGACAAGCCCATGTCTTGGGAGTGGTAAAAGTTGGTTGCGGGGGCCGGATTTGAACCGACGACCTCAGGGTTATGAGCCCTGCGAGCTACCAGGCTGCTCCACCCCGCGATTGAATACTAATCAGTCAAAGAACAGACGACAGATTGGGTGATACTCTCCGTTCTGTCAAGAAAAAATTAGGACCTTTTTTTGCGAGATCCGTGTTTGAGGTAAACTTTTTGCGCTTCGTCAGATACCAGGGGATGCAAGAGGGCTTGGAATATTTTTTCCTTTGCCGCAAGGTAACTTTTTTCCGGATCCACAATGGGGGGAGGATAGTTTTTGGGTAACACCAGCTCTCGCATGAGAGGTGGGATACGCTCGGGAGCCCAAGCGTCTTTGGCCTCTAGGCCTGCTAATTCAGGGCACCAGGTTTTAATGAAGGAGGCTTGTGGGTCTTGTTCCTGAGCTTGTTTGTAAGGTTGATAAATACGAATGGTGTTAATTCCGGTCACTCCACTTTGCATCTGCACTTGGGGATAGTGAATGCCTGGTTCAAAATCCACAAACAGACGCGCCAGATGCAAGGCCGGCTGTTTCCAATGCAACCAGAGCTGGTAACTGGCAAAACTCATTAGCATGGCACGCATACGAAAATTCAACCAACCTGTTGCGCGGAGGTAGCGCATACAGGCATCAATCATGGGAAATCCGGTGCGGCTTTGCGTCCTCCGACTTGTTGACGAAGAGGGGCATCATTTGAGGGCTTTCGCCGAAGTTCAAAAGTTTGTAACCCGAAGTCACCCGCTACTAAATGAGAGCTTTCTAAGGAAGCCCCTAAGCCGTGTTTTTGAAGTTTATTGGGTAACAGG
>CAZZMS010000078.1:0-4886 GCA_964655485.1 uncultured Pseudobdellovibrionaceae bacterium
ATGGGAGAGTTAAAGCAAATCATGAGCACAGGACATCCCTCCAGAGCTTGAGGGCCTTTCAAGATACCCTGAATGCTCCTTGTAATGAGGATTGAGTCATTTTCTGTCTCACCGATGTCATCGGTGCTACCAGATTTCGATCCTCAAGGATAAAGGGGAAAAGCGAAGTTGACCATGAGGCCTCAAGCTTTCTGATACCAGAAAGTTTAAGGCCTTATGTTTTTGTATAATTACAAATGAAATGATTCAGCTCTGATGCGGGTTAGGTTTCAGAGTGTGATGGGAGTATAACTCCCACTGTTATGATGAGGAATTAAAGAGGGGGTGAGGCTCCATGGGCCGTTTCTGCCCGGAGTCCTTAAAAACCAGGGACTGCCTAGGGTAAAGCCCTTTGCAGTCAGAGTCTGAGTGGCTTGATACGGATCGGGAATAAAGCAGCTGTTACTTTTTTAAGCTCAAGAATAACACAGATCCTGAGCGGTAAATGCGCAGGATGTTCGATTCTTTATCCTTCAAAAGTTTTGTTAAATCTTTTACGCTGGCCAAGCCTTTTTTGTTGATATCCATGATAACATCCCCGACCATTAATCCTCCCCGAGCCGCAGGTGATCCAGGTAACACATGGACGATAATGACCCCCTTGATGTCCTCGGGGATTTGGTATTCCTGGCGGAGATCTTTATCCAGCTCGGTAACGGAAAATCCCCATTCTTGATGGGTGGGGGCAGTGGGTTGCGGACCGAGGAAGCGATTTTTGAGTCGCCCTAGGGCTCCGGGGCGTTCCGTGGGAGTTATTTTTAATGTTAGTTTTTTCCCCTCACGCAGCACTTTGACATCGGTGGACTTACCAATTTCGGCATCGCTAACCGCATCAATCAACTCAGTGGAGGAGCTTACCTTACGCCCGTTAAATTCGGTCACTACATCGTAAGCTTGAAGTCCGGCTTGGGCTGCAGGCGAACCTTTTTCCACTTGCGCAATAATAACCCCTTCTACCTCATCCCCAAGTCCCAAAAGCGCCCGATTTTGCCTATCCAAGTCCACTAAGCCAACTCCCAGGTAACCTTTACGGACTCGGCCTTCTTTTTCTAGGTCAGGGATGAGTTTTTTTACTCCATTGATGGGAATGGCAAAACCGATGCCTTGCGCTCGAGCATCGATGGCCGAGTTCACCCCGATGACTTCACCCCGCAGATTGACCAAGGGACCACCGGAGTTACCCGGATTGATAGGAGCGTCAGTCTGCAACAGGGGATACTTGTTGATTTCCGAAATGTCTCGACCGATGGCTGAGATAATTCCTTTGGTCATGGTGTGACCGTTACCAAAGGGGTTACCAAAGGCGGCTACCCATTCGCCCACTTGGACCTTGTCTGAGTCACCTAATTTTAAAGTGGGGAACTTGTCTCCCTTGATTTTTAGTAAAGCAATATCTGAGCGTTCATCACTACCGATGAGTTTCGCTTCGAACATTTTGCCTTTTTCTTCGAATTGCACCTGTATTTTATCCGCTCCGTTAATCACGTGATGATTGGTAATCATGAGGCCATCTTCGCGGATCACAAATCCTGTGCCTAGAGCTGTTTGGGGTTTCGCACGAGGTTGTAAGCGGAAGCCATAAAATTGCTCTAACATATCTAAAAAAGGATCCCGGTACATACGTCCCCGGGGCATAAACTCCGTGCTAATGTTGACAACAGCCGGATTGATTTTTTTGGCGAGCTCAATAAAGGCGTCTTGCAAAAAATTCTGAGACAAGGCCATCTGAGGGAGAAGAAGAGTCAAGGGAAAAATGAGAGCGATAACTCTGTGAGTAGAAGATAGATGGGTTTTTAACATATGAGCCTCCTTGAGCTGGCAATCCCAGGTGTTGTGGAACACCCTAACTTCGCTCAAAGCGGTATCATACGGAACCCGGGTGAAGGTGCAAGGTCTGATGCGGATGGAATAAGCCTTGGCCCCAAGAACTTAGAAATCAAGCAGAGAGATAGTCAACTGCGCTTAACTCTTTGGTAAAAGAACTCTTTTAACTCTTGAGTTTAAGCCGGCCTTTCGGTAACTAGTTTCACACAGTTTAGATCCGTGTGAGGTGTATTCTGATTTCGGACTATTACGCTGATTTGGGTGTCGCTTTACACTTAATACAGAAGACTGGGTCAAAGAGGCCATCCGCTGAGGAAAAAAGAAATGAAGTCACCTTATTTTATCAAAAGTGCGGTCAGATCGCCTGATTATCCCCAGGAAAGCACGAAAGAAATCGCCCTGGTGGGACGCTCGAATGCAGGGAAAAGCTCACTTTTGAATACCCTCCTGGGGCAAAAACTAGCCCATGTGAGTCAATCCCCGGGAAAAACCCAGCTTATCAATTTTTATCACTGGCAAAGCCAATGCACCTTGGTTGATTTGCCCGGTTACGGTTATGCCAAGCGTTCCAAGGCCGAAGTGGCAAGTTGGAAGGAAATGGTGGAAACTTACCTCAGTCAAAGAGCTCAACTGAAGCTCCTTCTACTCGTCATAGACGTTCGTCGGCAGTGGAGTGAGGAGGAGGAACAGATCTATCAATGGGCCAAGTATTATCAGTACAAACTCTGGGTCGTGTTAACCAAAATCGACAAACTTAATCGTAAAGAGGGCCAAGCTCTTGCCCGTTATTGGGATGAGATTTTGAAGTCCCGAAAGCTCGAGGGCTATTTCATCTCCAATCTCGAGCGTTCTGGCCTGGAGGTTTTACAAAGAAATCTGCTCGGTTTTATAAAATCCGCTTAGCCTTTTTTTCTGTAACCTAAAGTATAAAGAGTCGGAATCCACACGAGAGATAAAAACGTTCCGACCAATAGTCCCCACCCCATAGCTAAAGTCAAAGGCACTAAGGTGGCATCATAACCCCCAATGCCGTAAGCGGTGGGGAACAAACCTGCAATCGTGGTTAAAGAGGTAATCAGCACGGGTTTCAAGCGCTCTGTCGCTACCTTGTTTACTCCTTTTAAGTAACTTTGTTTACTCGCTAGGGCCTCTGGTTGTTCTTGAAAATACTCATCCAAGGCTGAAACAAGAATAATGGCACTATTCACAATCACTCCAGCAAGTCCAATGGTTCCAATCAAGGCAAGGAAGGAGAGAGGCCTTTGATGGAGAAAAAAAGCTAAATTAATGCCAATAAGCCCCAAGGGAATGGAGGTGAGGACGATCAGGGGTTTCGCAAAAGAGTTAAAAGCAAACACCAAGATGGCAATAATTCCGAATACCGCAAGTCCCAAGGCTAAAAACAAGCTTTGTACGGACTCTTTGGTGGACTCAGCTTCCCCCCCGAAAACACCCGTTACCGAAGGATATTGTTTACGTAACTTTTGAAGCATATCTGCCGCCTTTTTATTCAAAGCCACGGAAGTCAGTAACTTCGGATCTACCTCAGCCGTTAAAGTAATGGCACGCTTGAAGTCGTAACGTTTTAACACGGGGGGGCCTTCTTGAACTTTTACTTCAGCTAGGGGTGAAAGAGGAATCAACAGGTTTCTTTGATTAAGCACTTTAATTTCTGACAGACTTTTTAGACTTTTTCGAAACGGTTCATCAAAACGAATCCGTAAGACGAAATCATCACCCTGATCGTAAAACTTGGTCACAATCAAACCCTGATAGGCGGCGCGCAAGTTCGTGCCTAAATCTTGCTCTGTGAGTTTTACATAGTTAAGAGCTTCCGATTTGGGGAGCACCACAAGTTCTGGCCCTGAGGGAGTTTGGTCTGTTTCTAGGTTTAATACTCCTGGCATTTTCTCTAAAGCTTGGGTGATGTGACTTACGACCTGAGCTAATTCCTTTTCATTATCTGAGCGCAGCACTAAATTGAGTGGTTTACCTACCGGTGGACCGTTACCTACGGGTTCGAAAGTGAGTTTGGTGGCTTTACCTTTGGGAATAGATTCTAATTTTTTGAGGACTTCAGTGAACTTTTGCTTTTCAGCCACTTGGGGGGGGATTTTTATGGTGAGCATTCCGTAGTGTTCGTCGTTTTTCTCCAAGGGGTCGTTACCTAGGCTTTGGATCCCTGCGCGTGCGGTGACCGCCTCCACTTGGTCTGGCCCCAAGGTGGCAATAACCTCTTGCGATAAACGCTTAAGTTCGGCCAAAGTTTCCTCCACCCGGGTTTGGGTTTCCATCTCCAAACGGGCGACATAAAGCTCTACACCCTCTTTGGGGAATAATTCAAACCTGTTACCGACTAGGGTAATAATAAAGCTCCCGATAAATAAAATCACAAAGCCTAGTAGAGTGAGCCAGCGATGCTCTAAAAACAAGCCTAGGGAGCGGGAGAATAAAGCCTCCACCGGAGCAAACCAGCGATCTTGCCAGCTTTGGGCGGCTTTTTGCACTTGCGCCTTCATGAATTGAATACGAGCGGGTAACAAGAGAAAGCTATCCACCAGGGACAGAGCTAAAGCAATATTCACGACGATGGGAATCCAGCGAATAAACTGCCCCATGACTCCTTTGGTGACTAGCATGGGGGTAAAGGCAGCCACAGTGGTGAGCACGGAACACAGTAAGGCTACCCAAAAGCGGTA
The DNA here is from genome assembly GCA_964655485.1 of uncultured Pseudobdellovibrionaceae bacterium. Taxonomy (GTDB): domain Bacteria; phylum Bdellovibrionota; class Bdellovibrionia; order Bdellovibrionales; family Bdellovibrionaceae; genus JANWYU01. Next base: position 4,563 of record CAZZMS010000078.1, read on the forward strand.
ACCGCTCTGAATAGCGGCTTCTTGTGGATTTTGTTTAGGATCTTTAATCAAAGCGGCATAGATTTCGCCCACAACCACGGAGTTATCGACAAGCATCCCCAGCGCAATAATGATACCCAACATCGTCACAAGATTGAAATTGGCCCCCAAGGTATTCATAAAATAAAAAGTCCCCAGCAGGCTAATCGGCAAACTCAGGGAGATAAAAAACGACAAGCGTCTCGGGAGAAATAAAAAGGGGATGACGAGAACTAAGCTCAGACCTGGAACAGCGTTGAAGTGTAAAAAGTGGATTCGGCGTTGGAACAGGTAGGATGAGGCGGA
>CAZZMS010000079.1:0-6930 GCA_964655485.1 uncultured Pseudobdellovibrionaceae bacterium
CTTCAGACTCCTCGCTTTCTCCCATGGAGATGGCTTGGAAAACAAAATATCACTGCTGGGAAGTAAGTTACCGGCCAGGAGTTACCGACACCACAGCCTCCGTAGTGCGCGAGATTTTGTCCCATCATCCCAAACTGCGCGCTCAGGACCTGCAAGTGCAAGTTAGTCAGCGTTACTGGTTACCTGAAGGAAGCCTGCCTTCTTTCAACACACTCATTCAATACGTCAGAGAAGGATCTCTCGATCCAGGGCGCTTCGCCCATTTACCCAGCGTTTTGGAGGCTCAGGCAGGGGTAACACAGCTGCGTTCGGGAACTTTTGAAGTCCTTAAGATTCGTCAGTTAGGCGAGGACGACTTGCAATCCCTCAATGAAAAAAAACTCTGGGCTTTAAATCGAGAAGAGTTGAAAGTCATCCAACAGTTTTTCAAAGACCTCGGACGTGATCCTACTGATGTGGAGATGGAGTGCTTAGCTCAAACATGGAGTGAGCATTGTAAACACAAAATCTTTCGCGCCACGATTGATTACAGGAGTCCGCAGGGCCAAACGAGGATTGATTCTTTGTTCAAAACTTATATCAAAGGTCTTACGGAACAAGTAGCTCGTCAGCGAAATCTCCACTGGCTTGTGAGTGTCTTTGACGACAATGCGGGAATTATTCGCTGGAGCGATAAAATCGATATTTGTGTTAAGGCGGAAACCCATAACTCTCCTTCAGCTTTGGAGCCTTACGGTGGAGCTTTGACGGGTGTATTAGGAGTACAGAGAGATATTCTTGGCACAGGACTGGGGGCAGAGCCTATCGCGCATTGGGATGTGTTATGTTTTCCTGCGGATGTTAATCCAGAGCTCTATTATCCCGAAGCGATTGCACCGGAAACTCTGCGAGAGGGCGTACATCGTGGGATACAAGATGCTGGTAATAAAACCGGAGTTCCAACGGTTACCGGAGCTTTTTACTATCATCCCTCCTATGCGGCTAAACCCTTGGTGTTTTGCGGATGTCTTGGGGTGTTACCACCGCAGTTACCTGGTGGGGAAAGTGCCAAAAAGCAAACCCGTGCGGGAGACCTGATTTTTATGGTAGGTGGACGCATCGGTAAAGATGGCATACATGGGGCGACTTTTAGTTCTTTGGCTCTCACTCAAGATATTCCCCAGTCTGTGGTGCAGTTAGGAGATCCTTTCTTGCAAAAGCGGATGACGGATTTTGTTTTAGCCGCTCGCGATCGGGGTCTTTACTCCGGCATTACCGACAATGGAGCGGGTGGATTAAGTAGTTCGGTGGGTGAGATGGCTCTGTGGACGAATGGAGCGCGTGTGGATCTTTCGCGCGCTCCATTGAAGTATCCAGGGCTGAAAGCCTTCGAAATTCTCGTCTCCGAAAGTCAGGAGCGAATGACGGTGTCGGTTCCGCCAGAAAAAAAACAAGCCTTTATGGATTTGGCTGATCAATTCGGGGTTGAAGTAAGTGAGCTAGGCGTATTCCTCGATCATGGACGCTTTGAGGTGTTTTACGGTGAGCATAGGGTCTTAGATTTGCCTCTCGAGTTTTTGCATCATGCTTGCCCCAAAGCGGTCTTTCCCGCCCAGTTTGTTGGAGAGTCAGACATGCCGGAAGCTGAATGGCAAAAGCGATCCTGGTTGCCCTCACAAGAGGACCTGCATTCGGCTTTGTTAACTCGACTAGTTCAGCCGCATGTGCGTTCTCATGAGACTTGGGTACGCCGATTTGATCATGAAGTGAAAGCTCATGTGCATAAAAAACCTTTCGGTTACCAAGGTGGTCCAGGAGATGGCAGTGTGTTGGGCCTAAGACCTTGGGGGGAGGAACGGATTGGGGTAGCTTTAGGAGTTGGTTTAGCTCCTCATATCAGCGAGCAAGATGCCTATGTGAGTGCGGTGTATGCTGGAGATGAGGCCTTGCGCAATGTTCTTGTCAGTGGAGGGAATCCACACAAAGTGGCTATGTTGGATAACTTTTGTTGGCCTGATCCCTTACCCTCTGCGAAAAATCCTGATCACCACAGAAAGATGGGGGCTTTGGTACGCAGTGCCCAAGGGCTTTTTGATATTCTCGTAAGTTACGGCATTCCCTTGGTCAGTGGTAAAGATTCCATGAAAAATGATGCTTGGCTTACCGACCCTAGGACGCAGCAGAAAACTAAAGTCAGCGTGTTACCCACTTTAATGGTAACCGCCGTGACCTGCCACGAAAAACCAGATCAAGTGCTGACTCCACGATGGAAGGAAGGCCAGAGCCTTTGGGTTTTGGGCTATCCTCGCGCGGGGGAGCCCGCTTTATTTGGAGAAGATGGTCAGAGGCGTTACCCTGTTTATGATTTCAAAACGGTTTTTTCAGACTACGAACGCTTTTATGAGGGGTATCTCAACGGCTTCATTCAATCCGCGCATGATGTCAGTGATGGAGGTATTTTGGTAGCTGTCGCTGAGATGTTTTTAAGCTCTCCATGTGGAGCTGAGCTCGAGCCTTTAGCCGCACCTTTTGCCGAGGGGATGGGGCTTATTGTTTTTTCCACCGATCGTTCACCCCAAGAGGTGCAAAACCACTTCGCTCGAGTTCGTTACCTGGGAGTGACTGGAGGGCCTGATCTCAAACTAGGTAACATTCGCTGGAGTCGTGATCAAATTCAGCAGGCTTATTGTGGTGGTCCTCATCCGCAGGGAGGTCAGTATGTCTAAGCGGGTGATTGTGCTGCAGGGTGAAGGGATCAACTGTGAGCGAGAAACGGCTCTAGCCTTCAAGAGGCTTGGAGCCCAAGTGGATATCTTAGCTTTGCGCCAGCTTCTGGCCCAAAGACATGGGCCTGATTGCGATCTTTTTGTGTTACCCGGAGGTTTTTCTTTTGGTGATGAAATTCATTCCGGACAAGTTTTAGCTTTACAATTGCGTTGGCGATTAGGACAGGCCTTACACCAACATCTCCAAAGGGGTGGGCGTCTTCTGGGAATTTGTAATGGCTTTCAAGTGCTGATGAAGCTTGGAGTTTTTACAGGAGGGGTTTCTTCCGCTTTGACTCTTACCCACAATCGGCCCTGGGGATTTATCGATCGATGGGTGGAGGTCGTGATTTCTTCGACAAATGATTCGCCCTGGTTAAGAGGGCTTCAGGGACAGGCGTCGATTTTTCTTCCTATTCGTCACGGGGAAGGGCGCCTAGTGGCCCATTTCCCTGAGTCAAGTCAGGCTCAAGCTTTTCAAAATAAACAGGTTGCCTTATGTTACCGAGAAGATGTGAATGGATCGTGGCAGCAGGTGGCCGCTTTAACTGATCCTAGTGGCTTGATCCTGGGAATGATGCCTCATCCGGAAGCGGCTTTTTATCAAGAGTTGTTACCTTGGGATTTACCCTCAAACCACACGGTGGAGTGGGCGCATCAACTCCTGAGGAATGGTCTTATGATCTAGGGGGTCTTATGGATTTGTTGAAAATTCGTCGTGCTTTAATTTCAGTGTCAGATAAAACCGGTCTTGAAGCTCTTGCCCAAGCCCTTGTGCAGCAAGGGGTTGAAATATGGGCCTCATCGGGGAGTCTCAAATATTTACAAGAAAGAGGCATCAAGGCTTTGCCCATGGAGGAGTTCACCGGTAACCCTGAGGCTTTTGGTGGGCGGATGAAAACGATTTCCTTTGAACTGGCCTCAGCGCTCTTATATCGCCGTGGTCACTCGGAAGATGAAAAACAAGCTGGGGAGTTGGGGATTAGACCCATAGATCTTGTGGTTTGCAATTTTTACCCCTTTGCGCAAAAAGCTGCTGAGTCCAAGGAACTTGATGAGCTGGTGGAATGGATTGATGTTGGTGGCCCCCTGATGGTGAGGGCCGCAGCTAAAAACTTCCCATCCGTGACCGTTCTTACTGATCCCAAAGATTATGCGCGCTTGATTGAGGAATGTGCGCGTCTAGAGGGGAGAGTGCCGCTAAGTTTTCGATATGACATGTCGATGAAGGCTTGGCAAACATTGCTAGCCTATGACGAGGCCATTGTGTTGGAGCTTGCGACTCGTCTCCCGGGGGAGTTCACTCAGCCAAGCTCTTGTGGACTGGGGGTGCGGGCTTTGCGCTACGGGGAGAATCCAGGACAAAAAGGCTGGTGGTTACCGGAGCAGGAACTTACAGGGGTTCAGGTCGTTTCAGAGCCTAAAGAGTTGTCGTATAATAATTTATTAGATGTAGATGCTGCGGTGCAAACCCTCACCGATCTGCAAATGGTGTTACCCCATTACGCTGCGGCGGTGGTCATTAAACATAACTCTCCTTGTGGAGTGGTGGCATATCCCCACAAGCATCCTTCGCATCTCGTTACTCTATTGGATCAGGCGTGGCAGTCGGGAGGTAAAAGCTCGTTTGGTAGTATTATGGCGACCAATCTTCCTTTGTCCTCCAACGAAGGGCTACAGGATTTTTTGCAATCTAAGTTTATTGAGGTTTTAGTAGCCACAGGTTTCAGCTCTCAAGCCTTAGAAGTCCTCCGAGGGAGAAAAAACTTAAGGTTACTCACATACAACGATCAGGAATTCGTGAAGTTTAGAAACGCTCAGGCAGGGCGAGATTTAGTGAAGCGATCGGCTTTGGGTGGAGTTCTTTATCAGACGCGCGATATTTTACGAAAAGAATCTAGTCAGTGGCGCTGGGTTACCAGTCAGCGCTTATCAGAAGAGTTTTCAGACTTAATTTGGTTTGGTATCGCGGTGGTGAAGAATCTCAAAAGTAACGCTATCGCTTTGGTAAGAAAAACAGAATTTGGTGGGCTTGAGCTTGTGGCCTCGGGAAGTGGGCAGCCTAATCGTATTGATGCCTTAACTAAACTGGCCTGGCCGATGCTTCAAGAAAAACAGATAAGACCAGCTGAAGTGGTTTTGGTGTCTGATGCGTTTTTCCCCTTTCCTGATATTGTAGAGTTTTGTGCTCAAGTTGGTATCAGGCATCTGGTGCAACCCGGAGGCAGTCAATCTGACGGGGCGGTGATCGCAGCCTGTGAAAAAAACGGGTTATCGCTTCTTTTAACTGGGCAACGTCACTTTTTACATTAAATAGGGCAGGAAGAATATGAGTGAATTGTACAAACAGTCCGGTGTGGATATCGATAAAGCAGATCGTTGGGTAGATCGATTAGGAACATGGGTTACATCCACTTACAATGCGTCCGTGAAAAGTGGCGTGGGGGGCTTTGCCTCTTTATATGAAACCCAACCTGGTTACTATTTGGCTAGTAGCACGGATGGGGTAGGAACCAAACTCTATTGGGCTGTGGAATGCCGTCAGCATCGAGGTATAGGTCAGGACCTGGTGGCCATGTGTGTGAATGATTTGATTTGTGTGGGAGCAAGACCCCTTTTTTTTCTGGATTACTTAGCGGTGGGTCGATTGGATGAAGCGCGAGACGCTGAACTGTTACAAGGGATGATTGAAGCCTGTCAGAAAACGGGAATGGCATTGGTGGGTGGGGAGACGGCTGAAATGCCTGGGCTTTATGGGGAAAAACATTATGATCTTGCGGGCTTTGCGGTGGGAGAGGTGCGTGATCCAGACTTGCTTGGGGGAGCTAAAGTCAGGCCAGGAGCCAGTCTTTTGGGGCTAGCCTCTTCGGGTTTTCATTCCAATGGGTTTTCCCTGTTACGTCGCTTGCTGGAAGATCACCGCTCTTCACTCAGTGATTTAGATGTGACCAAGTTTATGCGGTCGGCGCTAACGCCCACCAGTCTTTATGTCTCTGCTATTCAAGAGTTTCGAAAAAACTATCCTCATGTGTTACAAGGACTTTCGCATATCACGGGCTCAGGGGTAGAGAACATTCCGCGCATGAATGAGGATTTACTTTACTATATTGACTTTTGGCCCTCGTGGGACGAGCTAGCCTCTCCCTATCAAGTCTGGCGTGGTCTGTTACCGCTCGAGCGAGGCTACGAGCTCTATCGGGTTTTCAATATGGGCATTGGTATGGTGCTCGCGTGGGATGAAAAAAATTTATCTTTGGCAGAGATTCAAGGTTTTTTTTCGCGCTTAGGCATTAAAACTTGGAAAATCGGGCAGGTTCTTGAGGCCAAAGACGAAACTCAGCGAGGCACCGTGAGCCTCACGTTTTTAGGATGAAATCGGGGGAATGATCTAGGCAAAAAGAAAGCTCTACTGAGTATAGCTGCCTAGGCTTTTTCTTTTTCGCCCGGGGCACGCCCTCCATGGCTCAGGCTGCAAAGGGCTTGCGCCCTTGGCCATCCATGGTGCAGAGGCCTCCGGGCGAAAGAAAAAGCTTAGGCAGCTGGCTAATTCAGTGGTGCTGAAAAAAATGACATTTATTTTAGGTAGTTCATCTCCCAAAAACTCTCTTGATAGAGCGATTATCTCGATGAGATATAAAAATATCCGATTTCATCCCCGACCTTGTGAGTGAAGCAAAAAGCAAGTAGAGAGAAAGGAATGACAGAGAATACCGTCCTTTACTTTGCTGCCGCTTCGCCGGAGCATCAAAAACGGGAAAGAAAAAAAGCACAGGAACTCAAGCAGTCTACGTGGTGGAAAAATCAAAAGGGGAAAGGCATTTGTTACCATTGTAAACAACGTTTTCCGCCCCAAGAGCTCACCATGGACCATATTGTTCCGATCGCCCGAGGGGGCTTTAGTAACAAAAAAAACTGCGTTCCCTCATGTAAAGCGTGTAATACCAAAAGAAAATATTACCTCCCTGAAGAACTCGCCTTAATGCAGCTCCAACCACCTACTTCTATTAGTGATGATAGTTTTTAGTCAGACCTTACTCGCCCCTGAAACGTCAATCGTCACTTTAACCCGCATTGGGAGAGACTGCTAGCCTGTCAATCGAAACTGAAAAATCTCTTTTTCATTGATTTACCCTCCCTGGGCTTTTTCTTTCGCTTGGGAGGCCTTAAGCACCATGGATGGCCAAGG
>CAZZMS010000080.1:0-3795 GCA_964655485.1 uncultured Pseudobdellovibrionaceae bacterium
CTGCCAAGAGTGATGTTCAATCGAGCGATGTTGCAAAAAGCCTTGGGGCAAGAAAAAGAGTTTGTAGACAAACTCAAAACCTTGACTTCGAAGTTTCCTGATTCTGACTACGCAGCACAAGCCCAGATTGAATTGGGTAACCACTTTCTTGAAAAGGGTGATTATGAGTTCGCCCTTGAGTTCTTTGACAAGGTTTTGAGTCATCCCAATCTGCAATATCGTTTCAAGGCCTCTTTGAAAAAAGGGCTCGCCTTGCAACAATTGGAAAAGTGGGTCGATTCCTTGCAAGCCTTTGAGAAAGTGTACACTGCAGCAGAGGAGGAGCGCTCTCAATTTCCACTTTTGGTGGAGGATGCTTTAGTTGGTTCAGTTTACCCTCTGCTCGAGCTTAACTTAAGTGATACGGTCAAAAACAAACAGTGGCAAAGGCCTATCGAATACTATAAGGGGCTGGGGTTACCTCCATCCATGCTGCATAAGGCATTAGGGCGACTGGCAACTCGTTATGAGTTAAAAAAGAAAAATAAAGAATCGGCTCTTGTTTACTTTGAGCTATTTTTCCTTGCCACATCACCCACGGAACAAAAAGCGGCCTTTGAAAATGCTTACTTAAAATGGAAGTCCTTGAAGGAAAATGAGTTTCCTCCTGGGACCCTCGAGCAGTTCAGTCGCATGATTCTTAAAATGCACTCGAGCCTAGAGGTGACTGACTTAAAAAAGGATTTGGCCAATTACGAGGCCGTGTTTCGTGATTTATTAACGAGCGAACAAAAAAAACTGCTACAAACGAAGCGTAAAGATGAACTTCTCGGTTTGGCCGAGCGCTATGAGGATTATTTGTTCTTCTATCCCAAGGCAGCGGCAGCTCCTTTGATGAAGTTGAATCTTGCGGAAGTTTACTACCTTGCAGAGCAGTATCATCTAGCAGGTCGGTACTATTTTGAAGCCTATCAATCTAATCACTCTGAGATTAAAAAAGACGAGGTCTTGAAAAGTGCCCTGCAGGCTTATGAGGAGGGTGCTGCTAATCTGAAACAAGAGTCCATGAGCTTGTTGCAGTGTCAAACAGGTTACCGAAACGTTGCTTCAGAATATTTGAAACGATTTCCAAGTGACAAAAAAATTCCCGATATTGAATACAATATTGGGAAAATTATTTATGACGAGCAGTCGTTTTCCAAGGCTGCGGAGTATCTTTTGCGTTGGTTGCAAAAATATCCACGTCATAAAAACGCTGAAACTGCGGCCTTGTTGTATTTGGATACATTCTATGTGACAGGGCAACTCAAGGAGTTACCCAAAGCCGCCGATCGGGTGAATCAAATCGCTGGACTTGATGGCGGAATAAAGTCCAAGGTGAAATCCATCAGTCAGGGGGTTCAGTTAAAAACGATACGTAGTATTGCTGGTGAGTTTGGCAGTAAGGAATATGCTGAGCAGTTTGTCAAATTTGCGCGAAAAAATAAAAACTCGCAATTGGGAGAGCAGGCTTTATTTGAGGCCTTCGCTTCTTTGCGCGCTAAGGGAGATCCTGGAGTTTACGAGCTAGGTGAGGAATACGTGGCCACTTATCCTAATACGGCCCGGGGAAAAGAGGTCTATTTATCTTTGACTCAAATCGCACTGGAGCGTTTTGAGTATCAAAAAGCTGCCCGTTACCTGGCGGGTTATGCCGAAAAATATCCTAGCGATAGCAATGCCAGGGCCTTTGCTGAACAAGCCGGTTTTATTTTTGCAACCTTAGGGCAATGGAAAGAATCTAGCACGAGCTACGAGATTGCGGGCAACATGGATAAAGCTCTTGAGGTTTTGGCGAGATCGAAAAATTGGAAGCTCTTGCAGCAAAAAGCTCAAAAGGTTAGCGGGGCTTTGGGCGCTTACTATCAAGGGCTCGCCCTTTGGCGTCAAGGGGATCAGGCGAATTCTTTGCGTTTGTTCGAGCAAGTGATGAATGCCTCTCCCAGTAGCCCTGAAATGGCGATGAAGGTGGGACATGCGGCAGTGATTGTGGGGCAAAGTGCTTTGCCCATGTTTTTGAAGGATGCTTCCGGACAAATCATAAGCCAAGAATTTTTGCAAAAAAAGACTGAGGAGTATGTGCGGATCTCACAAGCAGCGGAAAAAGCCATTCAAAGTGGTGGTGGACGCTGGATGATGGGGGGTTACTACTTGCTCGCTCAAATCCAAAGGGGATTTATTCAAATCCTGCGCACAGCGCGCCCCCCCGCCGGTGTAAGTACCCAGCAATTACAAGCCGCATTGCAACCGCAGGTGGAAAGCTACCAACAAGCGTTGAAAGAGTTACTGACACAAGTCCAGCAAGCGGCTTTACAAAATCGTTTAGTCACTCGGTATACTCAGGGAGTTTTAAGTGGGCAGGGTGTGACAGAGGAGCAAGAAGCCTCCAGCCCAGTGAAGCTCGCCGTGGGTGCTGTTAGTGAATCGTTAGCCTCCAGAATCAAGCAAAATCCGAAGGACTTAAATAACATCATGGCTGTATCTGGACAGCTGTTGGCTGAGCAAAAAAATGGGACGGCTCTCATGTTACTGTTTTCAGCGATGGAATGGGCCAGCGAAGACCCAGAGCTCATCGCACATATTGCTGCGGCCTTTTATGTTTCCGGAGATCGTGATCAAGCAGAGACATACGCTCGAATGGCTCTAAACAAGCGACAGGATCATTCTTTGGCCCTGATTGTTCTGGGGTTACTCGCCCAGGATGTGGGTTTTCAAGCTTTATATCAAGATTTGAAGGCTAAAGTGGGTGCAGTGAGCTATTCCCGGTGGCACCCACGGTTGAGATTATAGGGAAGGATTATGCTGCAGCGATCTAGCTTACATATCGAAATTTTTGAAGCTGGTCGCAAAATCCTGGAGAAGGATTTTAGCGAATTTCCAGTCACTATCGGTCGGGCTCCTTATTGTAGTTTACAGCTCAGTAGCTATTCTTTTATCTCACGACAGCACGCCTCCTTAGTCCTTGATGGTAGGAGTATCATTTTAAATGATCTTGGCTCGACAAATGGAGTGATCGTAAAAGGAAGTCGGGTCACTCAGGCTCAGGGTGAGAATCAGTTTGAATTTTCAATTAAGGACTTAAAGTTCGTTTGTCGAGTTGTGGGTGAGGCCTACAAGCCTAAGCAAGAAGAAACACAAATTAGCGTGATCCGTGCTCGAGTTGAGGCCAATCCGCAATCTCCTTCGCCAGAGCCACCTATGCGCTCATCTCTTGAGCTTCGATCTGTAGCTAGCGGGGACGGGAATAGTGGTAATCTTCAGGCTGGTCATGAATCTGAGTCTGCCCGTTCCCGGTTAGAGCCGGCAGCGGATTTGGGGCATCCTGCACAGGAAGTGGAGAGTATAACGATTGCAGCGTTTCCCGAAATTGTTCAGGTGCCCAAGGAGCTCAGGGCTTTGCAAGCCGTGGTAACCTGGGATGAGGACATTTTTTCTGTACATAATTTCTTGCCGGGTGAGCCTTTGATCATGGGTAACGATGTCACTGAGGCGATTTATCTCCCTGCGGCGTCAGCACGTATTCACTTCGGAATGTGGATGCCCTCAGGTGAAGCGCGTATTCTTTTACCAAACGAGAAAGGTTGGCACATCTTTCGGCACGGTAAAGAGCTGCCCTTGTCACAGCTCATCCACAGCAAGAAAATTTCGCGCAATAAAAAAAATCAGAGGCTGATTATCAAGCTTGAAAATGAGGAAGTCTTATCTATCGCTCTTTCCTCGGGACTGAAACTGCACTTTCGTTTTGTTAAAAAGCCGCAGTATGTGTTACCTAAAACC
>CAZZMS010000081.1:0-5746 GCA_964655485.1 uncultured Pseudobdellovibrionaceae bacterium
GACTGTATTCGGCGATGCGCTTTTTGATCATGAGCTTCCCCATGTTGTTACGAGAGTATCAGCCGATTTTTGTGGGCTTGGCAGCTTTCACCATGTTTTTTGGAGTTCAGGGGGCGGTAGCTTCTTTCGATGTGCGTAAAATTCTTAGTTTTCACATTATTAGTCAAATCGGATATATGCTTACGGCCTTGGTAGGAGGAACTCCCGCGGTGGTCGCTGCTGCGATTTTTTACGTGGTTCACCACATTCTTGTAAAATCCAATTTATTTTTGGTAGCAGGAGAACTGAGAGCCTTATTTGGCAGCGAGCAGCTGCAACGCATGGGAGCGGCTCTTAAGCATAAACCCTGGCTAGCTGGAGTTTTTATTGTTTCCGGTTTTTCTTTAGGTGGGATTCCCCCCCTGTCAGGTTTTTGGGCCAAGTGGTCCTTGTTGCGGGCCCTATTTGCTCAAGGAGAGTGGTTACTGATTACGGTGGCTTTGTGGGTTTCCCTGTGGACTTTATTTTCGATGGTCAAAATCTGGTCTGAGGCTTTTCAAAAGCCCCTAGCCGGTCCAAAAGGGGAGAAATGGGAGAGCCAGCTGCGCTTGTATGACGAAAGTGGAGAAACAAGTCTTGAAGCGATGGAAGAGGGCCCGACAGGGATGGAATCCATTCTTCTTGCGCGCATAGCTATGTTTTTGTTGGCTTTTGGAACACTTCTGATCAGCTTCTTTCCTGATTTTCTTTTTGAGCGTGCCCATCAGGCGGCTCAGAATTTGGTGGAGCCTAAAGATTATATCGAGCGTGTACTAAGACCGCAGGACACGCAAACAATCTCTTACAGGATGTTACCCTTCTTGAATCCGGCTCAGGCCGCCCGGGAACAGTAACAATTCAAGAGAGGACGGAAGTATGGAAATGTGGATTTTAAGTATTGATCAAGGAACCACAGGAACGGCAGTAAGCCTTGTTGATGTGCAGGGTAACATAAGATTTTCGCATGATGAACCCTTTCAGTTGTCATATCCTCAAGCCGGCTGGGTGGAACAAGACCCTGAGGCCATATGGTCTTCGGTAGTAAATGGAATGGCCGCTGTTTTGAGGGCGTCTCGAGTTTCGCCAGGCTCTATCGTAGGAATTGGTATTACTAATCAGCGCGAGACCACTTTGGCCTGGGATCATCAGGGGCGGGCCTTGTATCCTGCGATCGTGTGGCAGTGTCGGCGTACCGCTAGCCGCTGTCAAGAGTTGCAGTCAAAAAAAGATTTCATTAAAGCCAAAACAGGCTTGTTACCAGATCCGTATTTTTCTGCCACCAAAATGGAGTGGTTACTCCAAAATGTCCCCGCTGTGCAAAAAGCGGCAAGGGATGGAAGCTTGCATTTAGGGACGGTCGATAGCTTTCTCATTTTTCGTCTTACCGGGGGGCAAAGCTTTAGCTCAGATGTTAGCAATGCCTCACGAACTATGTTACTGAACTTATACACTCTAACTTGGGATAAAGATCTCTTGAGTTTATTTCCGGACCTCCGATGGGAGTTTTTACCGCAGGTGAGACCCTCTCAGTCTTTGTTTGGTCACACGAAGGGTTTAAGTGTGTTACCCGATGGAATCCCGATTCGGGGTGTGGTGGGGGATCAGCAGGCAGCCTTGTTTGGTCAGTTAGCGCATGGGGCAGGCCAAGGGAAGATCACCTTTGGTACGGGTAGTTTTATCCTAGTCAATACAGGATCTCAGGTGATCGAGGCTCCCGCTGGACTCCTGAGTACTGTAGCTTGGCAATTAGGGGAACAAGCCCCGCAATATGCTCTGGAAGGGGGGGCCTTCATTTGTGGTGCGGCCGTGCAGTGGTTGCGGGATGATCTTGGGCTTTTTGAAAAAAGTGAGGATATTGAGCGTTTAGCTCTATCGGTGCAGGATTCTGCCGGGGTCGTATTTGTTCCGGCTTTAACAGGAATGGGGGCTCCTTATTGGCAAGCGGAAGCGCGGGGAGCCTTCCTCGGCCTTTCGCGATCGACCAAAAAAGCCCACGTGTGTCGAGCCGTACTGGAGGCCTTAGCGCATCAGAATGCGGATATTCTTGAGATCATTCGTGAAGTGTTACCAGCCTTAAACTTGCTAAGAGTGGACGGTGGCGCGAGTCGAAATAACTTGTTGATGCAAATGCAAGCAGATTTCAGTGGCCTAGTCATAGAAAGAGGAAAGCAGCTGGAGAGCACTACCTTAGGGGCAGCCTTCATTGCCGGTTTAGGAGCTGGGGTATGGTCTTCGCCCGAGTCTTTGCGACAGACCTGGGGCTTGGATCAGCGTTTTCAGTCTCGTCTTAGCGAGACGGAAAGAAAAGGTCTTCGCTTAGGCTGGAAGAAGCTTTTGCAGGAGTATTTTGCTAGTGAGTCTGTTGCTAAAGTCTAGTCTTAGCTTCGGTCAGTTCCTCCTCGTTTTTTGTGGAGTCTCCCTCTGCTGTGGGGGAACATTTTTCCATCAAGCACACGCAAGTTCTGCACTGGCCAGGGCACTTGCTAGCGACCAAAGTCTGATGGGAGCTTCGTCTCTGGCGGCCGGCAGTGCGGCAGTAGCCACCCCAGAAGCAGAGGATGTGGGGACTGTGAACCCTGCCTTGGTCTCTCGAATCAAAGGCTACTATATTGGCCTTGGTAGCTCATGGCTTGGGGGGACAGAGCCAGCTCGCGGTTATCGGCTGGCTTTGTTGGAAAACCGTCCTGATACCGTGATTCCAACGTCCGTGGTCTATGCAGAACGCTTTCAGCCGGCCGGTCATCGCGTGCAGCATTTGCGTCTTGCTGTGGGTAACAATATTTCCTCCTTCCTTCAGGGGCGATGGAGTTGGGGTTTGGCTTTGAGCTTTCATCGTTGGCCAGATTTTGAAAGTGTTTTAGTTGAGAAAAAAGAGGATTATGCCGCGAGATTCGGCCTTCACTATTTATGGTATGAGTCTTTGAGTGTCGGAGCTTTTGCTGAGAGTTCCTCTCTGGGGGGAGTGGGCATAAGTTGGATTGTAAGCCCCTTGGCTCGCTTGCGTTTAGAATGGCTAGAAGGTGGGAGGGCGGGTTTTGAGTTTTATCTTAACTCATGGCTGATAGCATCGATGGGCTATCAAGAGCTCATAAAAAGTGGAAGCTCGGCTTGGTCTTGGGGACTTAAATTTGCGGGGCCTCGATTGAATTTAGCCTACTCCTGGAGCCATCAGTCGGCTTTTTACAGTGAGGGGCCGGCGGCGTGGCAGACTTCTGGGGAGTGGTGGCATCGGTTTGACATGGGTTTAATCTTTTGGTAGCTACTGGCTTTTGTTGAAATTGTACTTACTCAAGGTGGTTGATATGGCATCAAAGACAGCTGCAACTCGTATTAAAAGAAAAAACCGTGATAAGAAAAAAGGAGCGGCTCGTAAGTCCGCTTTGCAACGCAAAGGCACCACCTTACCAAAAGTGGTTTTGTTTGGCGACGAAGCTTGATTCGTAACTTAAATCGGGAGCTGGATTGTTAGCTCCTGTTCTTGTTAGTGGATGTTGATTTATTCCATGACGCCTTGAAATGCACGTCAGTGTCGTAATTTATTATTTCTAGTAACAAAATAATCCCCGGGATTTTGATGACATCTGTTTAAAAACCTGTAGAAGCGATGTGTCTTAACTGATTCTCCCTTAGGCTTTTTATTTCGCCCGGAGGCCTTAATCCCCATGGACGGCTAAGGGCTTGAAGCCCTTTGCGGCTTAAGCCATGGAGGGCGTACCCCGGGGCGAAAGTAAAAAGCCTAAGGGGGTAAGAGAAAATAAATCAGAACGAATCAGCGTCAACGCTTTATAAATCCGACAAGGTAACGCTTTTTTCGAGCTGTTCCAAGAGAGGTATACCAGAAACAGAGCTTAAAAGTTTTTGTACTTTCTCACTGTAGCGGCTTCCGTGATCACAAATCCAGGTCAGTCCGACTTTCCCCTGATCACGATGCAAGATAGACCACTGATACAAGCCGAATACATTAAGAGCAGATGATAGGCCCACAAATAAGCCTTCGTGTTTTGCAAGATAGGCCAACATGAGTCCAAGCTTGTGATCAGAAATGGTCCAAGCGCCATCCACTCGGGCTTGGGAAAAGTTGTGTGTGAGGCGCATAATTCCTATTCCCTCGGTGAGAGATTGCCCCTGGGTTTGAAACTGCCCGGTGCGTACATACTGAGCCAGCCCTGAACCCTCCGGGTCAAACAGGTAACAGGTGATTTGCGGATTTTGCTCTTTCAAAAATCGACTTACACCCGCTAGAGATCCTCCGGTCCCGCAAGAGGCTCCAAAAAAATCCAGCTGACCTCCCGTCTGCTGCCAAATTTCTGTAGCCGTATGCTCGTAGTGATAACGCCAATTCCCTGGATTTTCGAATTGATCAACCCATACTCCCAGAGGATCCATGGCGGCTAAGTTTTTAGCCGTATGATAAAAATGATGGGGGTTACTAAAGGGTACTGCGGGCACAAGGGTCAGTTTGGCACCTAAAAGACGCAGGAGCTCATATTTTTGCGCGCTTTGATTATCGGGCATTACAATGTGCACTTGATACCCCAGGTGTGGAGCCAAGGTTGCAAGTCCAATCCCCGTGTTTCCCGCTGTGCCTTCGTAAAGGGTCATTCCGGGTTTGAGGCGGCCGCTGCGTTCTAAATGTTGGATCAGTCCTAAACTCGTGCGGTCTTTAATGCTGCCCCCTGGTAACAAGTATTCGGCTTTAACGAGGAGATGGTTACCTGTGGCCTTACTTAAATGTTTAAGATAAATTAAAGGAGTGTTACCGACGGCGTGATTTAAGCTATGGTTTTCCCATGCTGCACTCAATTTTTTGATCATAGTGACCCTTCCCAGATCTCTTGCACATAAACTTCACTGGCTAGGAAAATATTTTCATCATATATCCCCACTATTCAGATAAAAAACGCTCTCTCACCTCTAGTGGAAGATAGCCGCAGTGATATTTATGACTAAACCATTTTTTACGATTTTTGGCGACCCAGTCGTACACACGATCGGCTAAACCTTGCGGGAGAAGCCGGATTAGTTGCACAAGTCCACGCCAGGGGCCGGGAAGGTAGGAGCCCAGGTACAATATGGCGGCACTTTTTTCCAAGGGGGATTGTGAGGAGAGGTCTTGAGGAATTACCAGAATACTTTCCCAGGATGTCGAAAAGGGAAGTTGGGGAAAAAACTGCCGATAAAGTTTGCCACCTAAGGGTGCGAATAAAAAAGGTAACTCGTGACGAATGGCTTGTGTGATTAGCCAGAAAGTCAGGCGGTCGCATAGCCCACAGTCTTGGTCAAAAAAAATGATCACTGGTTGTGGCGTGGTCATGATGGGTTTTTAAAAATACTCACGTAAGATCTGAAGGACCCACTGAGCCAAAGGATTGACGTCTTTGGGTGAAACGACTTTTCTTGCGTTTTCAAAAAACTTTTGAATTTGTGGTTGAAAGATTTTCGCAAACTCTTCACCTTCAAATATCATCGCAGACTCTAAATCATGTAAAAAGCTTCGGTGGTTGAGGTTGATGGAGCTCACGATGCTGATCTGATTGTCAATCAACCACAACTTGGCGTGCATGATGGAATCAGGCTCTGTCCACTCATAAACATGAAAGCGTTGAAAGTAACGATTGACGGTTTTTTTGTTCACCTCTTCCGCGATTTTTGGAATGTCATCACCTGCTAATTCAATGCGGGTGAGAATATGAATTTGTACCCCGCGTGTGGTGGCGTTGAATAAAGC
>CAZZMS010000082.1:0-8327 GCA_964655485.1 uncultured Pseudobdellovibrionaceae bacterium
CAGTAACATAATCAACCAAAACGCCAGGTTGACCCAAATCGCACTACGATCCGCTGCCCGCGGCTCCTTGAGTAACCGGGCTGCTTCTGGATCCCACTGGACCAAGCGGTAAATCACACGCTCCCCTTCGTTGGAATCCTCTGCTAGGCTCTGCCAGTGCGGCTTTGGCTCGGCAGCCGCCGAGAAAATCTGTTTGAATTTGATTGGCTCGTAGGTGCTTGTGGCACGCACCCCTTGCCGCGAAAGACTCACCACTAAGACCCGATGTACTCCCTCTTCTGACGTTTCTACAAGCTGTTCAGCTTTCTCCTGATACCAAGGCTTCTTGTTGAGCACCTGAAAACGCAATTCTTCGTCATTCCACGATATTTGATCTTGTTCCTCAATGACTCGCTCAATGAATGAATGTAATAAAGCTCCACTCACATTCAACAACTTCCACCGCCCTTCTTCGAACTGAAGCCCTAGAAAAACCGGCTCAGGGAGGCTGGGCAAATAAATATCCGTTTTTTTTGAGTTACCCATAATCGCAAGGGCTTGGCGGTGGGAGAGTTTCCATCGCTTCAAAGGCCGACCTTTTTTGGAGTAAACAACAAGAAGTTCCATGCTTACCTCATCCACTCGCTAGCGGAACGAATTTTCTCATCCATATCCTTTTGCACTTCGTAGAGCGGAACAAATTTCAATCCATTTTTTTGCACTAAATAAGACCCATAAGGGTTGCGGATTTGCCCTTGTAAGGCCATTTCTTCAAAGTTTACTTCTTGCACTCTTTTATTTTTTGCCTTGGCAGAAAAACCCTCTGTGGTAACTGGTTTTTTATTTTGGATTGGCTTAGCCAAAGTCATCGGCGTCCAGGCTGTGACCAAAGACAAAAAGAAAAGAGCCATACCCAATATGAAGTGATAAGCTACACCAGTTTTAGTGTCCCGGGTGCTGGGAGACTGTGGTTCCATACCCTAATCTCTCCTTTCACTCATTTTTAGATCGGCGTTTTTTTCAAAACCACGAGACTCTAACCACTGAATTTTTTGCTTCAACCAGACCTTGAGCGAGCTTTCAGTAGCTAAACTAAGAGCCTTTTTATATGAGCTCAACGCCTTCGAGACCTCTGAACGATGGACTTCGTAATATCGCGCCCACTGAAGATAGAAGCGATCGTTCTTATTTTGCACTTGATTCAATACAGTCTCGGCTTTTTCTGGCTGACGAGTTTCCGCAAAACACTCTGACATAATGAGCAACAAACCGTCTCTCGCGTCTTTTGGCGTGGACAATAGCTCTTTTTCGAAAGCCAAAGTTTTATAACAATTGTTCTGTTGATAACCCTGCAAGGCTAATGCTACCGGAAGCTGAGGGTGGGGGTAACCACGTAAATAGAGCTGGCTCCAAAGAGAAATGGCCTGTTCCAACTCACCGCGCTCAGCTAAGATGCGCGCCCACTGGTAATCAAAGTCATCCGCCTTATCTTGAGATCGAGCTTTAGCTTCTCGCAAAAGATATTCAGCCTCACTTAAGTTTCCATTCACGCGCGACGCTAAGGACCGATACCAAGCGGACTCAGGAAAGCTTAGGGTTACTTGATCGCTTAAGGCCTCCCACCACTGCGGAGTGAACAGATCCTTGGCGCCTCGCTCGATTTCACACAACTTGCTTGACTGCGCTTTGCATTCCCAAGGCCGCCCATGGAAATAAGGCCCAAATACCCACAAAATCTGTTGATCAACTTTTGGCTTAATGCTCTCCTCTGGAGATTGAGGGATCCATGAGTCTATAGATGCCGGAGCATAAGCTACCGAGCCTTTCTTTTGGGCCTTTTGTAGAGCCTGAGCTAATTTTTCTCTTTTACTTTTTATTTCAGCCACCAAAGGCTCCAGCTGTTTTCTGAGAGATAGGCTTTCCTCTATTGGGCGATTTTTAATGGTAACATTCTCAGCAAAGCGTATGAACTCCCCATAGGCTCTTTCCTGACCCTCAAGGGATAAAATCATTTCGGCCTGGTTGGGCTCAGCCCATTTCATGACTTCTTCGTAGGCCTGCAAAACTTTTTCTAATCGCTCGGTTTTAATATCAATCACTAAAGGCATACGATCAGCTGTCGCTTTCATGCCGACTTGCTGTAATTCAAATTCAAAAATCCTGCCCTGCAGCCAACGGGCTTTTGCCCGCACCACTGCGGGCTGCTTGGAGGATACGTAAGGCTTGAGCTTCTTATACAAGGCTTCATGTTGCTTCGGTTGTCCCAGTTCTCGAGACCACTTATCCAACACTAACAAACTATACGCAGGCTCAAGACGATACTGTTCAATACGACGAGTCACCCAATCCTTAACTTCGGGATTAAGATGCGCTTGGTTCAACACTTGTTGTAACCAACGACCAGATTCCTCATCGATACCTCCAGTCTGATTTTGTATCCATTGCTCAAGACTCGGAAGATCCGCACGGACAAGGGCCAATTCCCTTAAAGCTTGTTCAAGCTCTTTTTTCTCTTTCCCCTTTTTGTAAACTAATAACCTTGTGGAATACTTTTGTATCAAGTCTATATCCGCTACATCATCGGCTGACTTTAAAAGTGTCGCCGCTACCCATTCCGCTTTTTCTTCTTTCGGAAAGTGCTGCAAGTAGAGCTCACCTAAGAGAAAAATATGCTGAAACAACTGAAACTCTCGACTTTTATCAATAGCTAGCAATAACAACTTAGCCCACAACTGTCTTGAACTCTCAGTTTTGGTGACATGACTTTTACAGACTTCAAAAAACTCAGATAAGTCTTTCTTTGCTGTGGCTCTTTCTTTAAGCTTATCCAATCGCTCTCCCCATAAAGCCACGACACTTTGTGCATTAAGCTCTTGATATTTAATTTTCTCCTCAGCTGTATCGGCTTCAGCTGCAAACTTATGAGAAAGACGAGCCATCTCTTGATAGTCTTTCTTGTGAATGTAGTAATCGAGTAACAAGGTTCTGTACAGAGCTTGATCTTCTTTATTTAATCGCTTTTCTTCCAAAGCACTCAAGACTTTAAAGCCTTCCTCATAGGACTTCTGACGAATGAGTATGGCTGCCTTCTTAATTTTTAGCCCATCCAGATCAGTATCACTAGGAAACGTTTTTTCAAAACTCTCGATGAGGCTCAATAATCTCCGGCCCCCTCGACTAGGAGACTCTTTGTAAACCTCAGAGTAAGAGTCGATAGCCGCAAGAAGCTGTTCTTTTTTCTTGCTCGTGAAAAAAGCCTGTTCATAACTATCGCCAGCGAACTCGAACCTCTTCTGTTTGAATAAAAAGTCCCCACGAATGGCAAGAAAATCGGCCCGTTCAGGATGTGATGAGGGTAACAAGCGCACCAAATCGTTTAGCGCATTCTCTAAAGGAGAAATTAAATGTTCATGACCTTTCTCTGCCCCCGTCCACAACTCTTTAATTAATCCGCGGTAACCCTCAAGCCATTCTAACTGACAAAAGGAGCCTTGCCATTGAAGCCGCTCACAATGCTCTCCTGCTTGAATGAAGGACTTTACTGCCACATCCCATTGTTTTTGCTCCCAAGCTAATTTCCCTTTGAGAAAAGCCACCTCAGCCCGTTGCTCTACTTGCTCAGCCGATTTCTGGAGCTTTTCAAACAGCCACAAGGCCAACTGCGGCTTGCCATGACGTTGGTATAAAAGAGCTATTTTTTTCGTTATCATCCACAGCTCTTCAGGAGTTAATTTTAGACCCACAAGCCGATCGTAAGCGACCTTGGCGTCCAAAACATCAGAGGCAAAAAGGGCCCAGTCGTTTAACACCTCTCCTCTTAATGAAAGGGCATGTCGCTGCCCTGTATCGGCACGTAAGTTCTGCTCCAGAAGATCCAAGGCCGCCTCGCTATCTTTAAGGTTGTACTTGGCCCACGCCATTTTATAAAGAGCATACCAGTACACCCGCGACATGGTTTTTTGACGAATGATCCCTTCATACTGCCCCAAGGCTTTTGCAAATTGCGCTTTTTGATAGCTGATCTCAGCCATGGCTAATTGTGCATCCTCAACCAAAGAATGCCTCGGATACTGATGAATAAGTCGCGAGTAGTAGATTTCAGACTTCTCGGGTAACCCCAATTGCTCTAAATTAAAAGCAAAACCGAATAAAGCGAGTGGCGCAAAAGGATGAGCGGGGTGGGCATCAAATACCTGCAAATAACTTCGGTTAGCCTCCACCAAGAAAGAGCGAGCCTTCTTGTCTTGAATCTCTTGAGGAATGACAGACAAGGCCCCGGCATCGGTGGGGCGATTCATATCAAAAAACTGGGCGGAACGTGCTCTTTTGAGGTATAGCTCAGCGCGCCGCATGTGCAGCTCTGCTTCTTGCGGACTGCCTTTCGCTTTTTTAATAAGAAGCTCGATTTTTTCTATGGCCTTAGCCTCAGATTGCGCAATCAAGCTTTCAACCATCCACTCCTTGCGCTCTCTCTCCTCGGGACGATCAGAGAGCTTAGATTTTAGATTCTCCAAAGAACTGGGTGTCTTGGCTTGTATAGACCCTTGCAGTAACACCACGACCGAAAAAGATATAAAACCCTCGCGCCACATTCTTATCCCCCACCCAGTGTGGCAAATCGCACTTGACGGTAACCTTTTTTATTTAAGGTCTGCAGCAGCGTCTTAATCGTGCTATAGTTGTGAGACTTATCAGCAAGCACAATGATACTTGCATCGACATGCGCTTTCTCGTCACCCACAAAATCTTTTTCCTTCACCCCATCACTTTGGGCCACCCCGGGGCCGTCGATATATGAGAGGAGATGGGATGGCTTTTGCTGCCACTCCTGAAAACTCATTACCGGCTTGTCGTTAAATAATAATTCGCCTTTAGTTAAAATCAGCACGGGGGCCCTTTTGGGCTCTACCAAACTGTTACTGGAGGGCAAATCGATAGAACTTTTAGGTTCAATTTTAAATTCAGCTAAACTGTAATTTTGTAGTAAAAACACCAACAAAATGGTGAACATATCCGCCATGCTCGTGATATTTAGAGTAAATCTTTGTGGGGCGCGGAAGGAGTAAAGCTGTTTTCTTTTATACATAAGCGTATCTCCTAGCTTCCAACATCAAGAGCCTCAGCAAATTGGACATCAGGAAACATGAAATCCGTTTCACGAATCACGGACTGACCAGCTTCATGGACCTGATAAGTGAAGGTTTTGCCTTTCGCCAGCGGCTTACGTGAATAATCGATCAGCTTAATTAAATCATCATAAAGCACAGCCTCATCGGCTTTTACAAACAAGGTGAACGTTTCGGGAGATCGTTCTTTTATTTCTGTAAGCTTTCGATTAAGGGTTAACCAATCATATTCTCCACTCGAAGTGGGGCCAATCGTCACTCTTTGTGATCCCTGGCTTGACGATTGCACCTCAATATCAAATTGCCGTTGAGCAGATACCCGCACTTCAACTCGCATCAAATCACTTTGAGATTTGATGGCGGCCTTTACCGGGGCCGGCAAATCGCTATCTATGGTGGTGATATGCACGAAGGCTGTGGATAGTAGTAAAACGGGAATGAGTTTCACCATGATCGAAAGCAGAGGTGCCAAATCCAATTCTGTATCAACTTGCGCCTCCGGCAGTTCTAGTCGTTTTTTTGAGTAACCCATAACTCGACCTCATGATTGGAATTCATTCCCTTGTTCCATTCCCGTTGATGATCACCTTAGGCGATCCGAGAGCTCACCGGGGGCGGAGCCTTGTGGCTTGCTCCATTCATAGTGGTAACCGTGGAGAAATCATAGCTCGTTAGCTGCTCTGTAAGTTTTCCCGTTTTCTCATGCAGCTGACCGATGAGCTCGTTTTGTCGGCTTACGAGAAAGGAATAAGCCACCATCAGCGGAATGGATACAATCAGACCAAGAGCTGTGGTATACATTGCCACGGAAATCCCATTCGCTAGTAACACCTGCTTTTGACCGGGATCAGCTTGAGCCACCGCTGCAAAAGCCAAAATCAAGCCAT
Organism: uncultured Pseudobdellovibrionaceae bacterium; assembly: GCA_964655485.1. GTDB lineage: Bacteria > Bdellovibrionota > Bdellovibrionia > Bdellovibrionales > Bdellovibrionaceae > JANWYU01. Next base: position 5,993 of record CAZZMS010000082.1, read on the forward strand.
GGATGGTACCCAGTAGACCGAGTAAAGTGGCAACATTCGCCGTCATAGAAATGTGATGTAATCTTTTGGTTACCAAGGGCACCGTCTCAGCTAGTGCGATGTCCTGAGCCTGAAAAATCGTATCTTCACTTTGATCACTTTTTTGTAAGATCGTATGAAATGCACGCGGCAGGGGTTTATCCTTCCACTCAGAGCACAAAGTTAAGGCCTCGTCGAACCGCTTTTGCCCAACCAAAGTGCTTATCCGCTTAGAAAACTCCTCAAAATTCATTCCATATTTGAAATACAAAGTATAAAGGCGCTCTACCGTTAAAACAAAAGCTGCAAGCCCAACACTCACGATGACCCAACCCACTATTCCCGCATCGTTAATAAACTGTATCACTGACATAAGCTGCCCTCCTCATGCTTTTACTTAAGTGCCAATTTCGTTTCGATGTTGTTTAATTCGGCAGGAAACGCAACCACATAGCGGCAGCTAGACCGAAACTGGACCTTATGAGGGATAAACTCCTTGTTTTTTACCTTTCCCCGCAAAACAAAGCCCTCACGTAGATCCATAGAGGGTTTCACCATGAGGATCACCTCGTCGTTTATATTGAAATAAGGATGCTGAGCCTCAATGAGGGCTCCGCCTTGTGATAGGCTTACAAGCTCACCTACATAGGATGAAACTCGATTGGTTACAAAGCAGGGAGCTTTTACCTGAAATCTCGGATAACGACGTCGATTCAATCCCGCATAAGACTCGTTTAACTTCAGCTCGCTGACATAAAAGGCGCGGGTCCAAGCCGGCAACCCCTGTTTCCACACAAAATCATGATCAAAAAGATCCGCATTTTGTTTTTTTTTAATCATCTCCTCCAAAGTGAAGGGCCCGAAAATTTGACCCTCCCGCTCCACATACCATTCTCGATTCGCCTCTGTCATATTCCCTCCCAAAAATTTTGGTTTAAATTGAAAGTAACCCCTATTGTGCAAACGGATTGAGCGGAACGTAGGAGATATCCACTTTTCCGCCATCTTGAACTCGTCGGGCGGATTGGCCAACCAATTCAAGAGTGCGCGTGTCAGGGGAATAAATCCATCCATCTTGCCCATCGGCAGCCACACGCTCCCCATTAATGGTGACCACGATGGTTTCAATTCGTGGTTCAACTCGTAATTGGAATCGGGTCACTGGAGGAATCTTGGAAATGATCGAATCCGATATAAAGTTGACACTATCTGAAAAATCATCACACAACGAACCATTTACCCCACCTGTAGCTGCTACCAATTCATGGTAACGACGCCCAATCTTTCTCTCCCTAAAGCTGTTAGCCAAGCGCTCACGACAGGCCTCATCGAGAATGGATATAGAATATACGGAGTAGTTACCTACACCCGCATATTGATTTAAGAAGTTTACAAAATGACTCGTAGGCAACAGGCCGGAAAAGCTGTAACTCTCTGTAAATTGAGTTCCGAGGTGGGAAAAATCATCCTCATCACTGATGATAAGAATCGCCAAAAAAGCATCCTCACGGCGGAATTCTGCGTTCCGCACATCCTCAAGGGTAGCTTGAATACTCAAATGGGCACGCTCATCACCGTAGCCATTAATTCCAGCCAAAACCATCTGTTGGAATTTCAATTCAAGATCTTGAGTGTCACGAGTAAGATAAAACTCGCCCGAGCTTGCTCGACGCAACAGAGATTTATTCGCGTGCGCTGAGCCATGGGTTTTACTCATGTAGGCCTCAGTGGTTGTCACGGCCAAATGAAAATCATATTTTTTATGTAATAACTTCTGAAGAAACTGAGGGAATACACGATTGAGATGTTGCTGACTCGTTTCCATGGAACCTGAGTTGTCGACTACAAGCAACAAGTCGAGCTTTTGTGGCACCTCGACGTAATCTGGGGCCAACAATAAAGATTCCCCCATAGAGCCTAATTGAAAACTGGGATCATTTTTCTGACAGCTGGTCGCTAGGGCTAGTAATATTAAGCCTTTCGCCAACCATCCTGATCGGCTACTGTGAGTCTTTAAAGACTCTGCAGAATGTGGGCTTTGGCTAGTTACCATATCAACCTCCTGTTCTCCTTACTGCATAGAATAATCTAAGGCATTTGCCTTCAAGAGCTCTGCCCTAAGTCCTTGGAGTAACTGAAGAATTCGACAGCGCACAAGAGAAACCACGCGCTTTACCGAGAGAAGAAAAACGCGATCTAGCGCCTATAAAAATTTTTCTGCCTATCAGATAAACAAACCGATAAAGGAAAGGGGGACAGCGATCAATAACTACACTAGAATTTTCGCTTTTTTGGACAGACTTTGAACATCCACTCC
>CAZZMS010000083.1:0-18207 GCA_964655485.1 uncultured Pseudobdellovibrionaceae bacterium
AGACCGGACATGACAGTCTGCTCCTAAAGAAAGGAGTAGTTCATGGATTCTAAGAATAACAACCCTCCCTCAGCTGAGGAACAAACGATGGAAGTGATCACCAGCGTGCAACCTCGTCGGAGATAGACAGCACACCAGAAAATGTCAATGTCTGGGGCAACTTATGTGCCAAGTGAAAATGTAAGGCCCATGTTAAAGCCACGATTCAATTTATGCTACTCAATAATGACCATATCGAGAATAGGTAAGCCGCTGTTACCCAGCTAACGAAATCCCCCATATGTTAGGACGAGACATTTTTTGTAAAGAGAGGTGTCTTTTTTTGCTCTGGTATTAAAATCTTTGAAAGTGAAAATTGTTTCTTATTAGAAAAAAAGCAAGTCTTTGCGGTGACTTATCTATTATTGGGTTTTCATCTCAAGCATGTGCCTCTTGGTAGTAAATTTGCTGCCTTCGTTCGAAATCGTCAAACGAGGAGAAGTGTATGGATAATAAAACTCTGGCCCTCATTGTACTTGTGTTTCTTCAACAACCATTACTAGGAGGACAGGATGATCATGAGATACATGGTGATCGTATTAGTTTTGATCAAGTGAGAAAGATTTTAAGAGAGTTAGATTATCCCGAGGTGTTAACCGACGAGCAAATTTTAAATCTCGTGAAGCAAAAGGAATTTCAACAGGAAGTTATAATACAAAAAAACCATTTTCAAAGAGGATTGATCGATGGAAAAGAGATGTTGACGTGTGGAGCTGGATCTCATGGGGGGGACAATGATCCCAAGCCCATTCTACCCCGATAGTTGTACGAATCTATCACTATTTTAGGAGAATCGAATGATTGAACGTCTCAACAATATTCTTTTTGAACTCGTTTTCGACAGACGAGTTCCCAGGGGTTTAGTGGATCAGATAGGTGCTGACCTGATGTCTCTTTTGAGATTTATCTCTCGTTATGATAGACCTTTTTACTTCAGTAAGACGATAGATTACCTGGATGAGTGTTGGCATCAGATCATTTTAGACACCAAGTTTTATCATGATTTATGTAGTTTCAATTTTGGCACTTTTATTCATCATGAGCCGTTTAAAGATAGTGGCAAGAATTCATTCAAAGGGACCGATTGTTCGAGCGTGATAATCAATCAAAAGTCTGATCTGGAGAGAGCATTGGGCCCGGCTTTTGTAAAAAGGATTTATTTTCTGTACCCTGTCCTATTAAAACGGTTTGGAGTTCTGCAAGATGATTCAATGTAAAATCGTTGATATTAGCGAGTTCCTTGAAGTCCAGAGCAAACACTTCCAGCAGTTATTTAATAATCGTGCCGATGACCTCTCGAATGAGTTACTAATTGAACCGGAAAATACTCACCTCGTGGCTAGAAAACAACTTTCGAGACCTTTTGAGTTGTTCATTCTTGCGTATCTCGATAATCATGCTGTCGGATGGCATTACGGATATGCAACTCAACCCGATACCTTCTATATGCAAAACTCTGCTACTTTACGGGAATACCATGGAAGGGGTATTTATGGTCAGATGTTAGATTTTATTATTCAACATCTAACCATGCTCGGTTTTTCCACGATCACAAGTCTTCATCATCCAAATAACACCCGAGTTCTCATACCGAAGCTAAAGCGTGGATTTTTTATCACCGGGGTACAGTATCACGAGAGATTCCGCTTTTTGGTGGAGCTTAAGTATTTTACCAATCCTAAGGTGCGAAAGCTTGTCGGGCGAAACATGGGTTTGGACCTTTAGCTAAAAAATATGAGTCCAGTGCACTCTCGTGTGTGAAAAGACGCCGCCGCCATTTAAAACCTGGTGGTCTCTACTGGACTCGAACCAGTGACCTTTTCCATGTCAAGGAAACGCGCTACCAACTGCGCCAAGAGACCGGATGTGATTAGTTTCTGAGGTTTGTTTCAGTTTGGTCTTTCCCTCAGCAGACACTCATGCGCAACCGAATCTTACGAGAGGGGACCAAGCTTTGGCGGAGAGAGTGGGATTCGAACCCACGAGGGGCGACTAGGCCCCTGCCAGTTTTCAAGACTGGTGTATTCAACCACTCTACCATCTCTCCGTGGGCTAGATTATTTTTTTCGCTCAAAAAATCAAGCGTTTTTCGCCGCGATCTTCTCCATCCCACCCATATAAGGCAATAGGGCCTTTGGAATCCGCACACTGCCGTCTTCCTCTTGATAGTTTTCCAAGATGGTAATGAGGGTGCGCCCTACGGCAAGACCACTTCCGTTTAAAGTGTGCACATAGCGTAAGTCACCACCCGCGGTTCGGTAACGAATCTCAGCACGTCGTGCTTGAAAATCTTCAAAGTTCGAGCAAGAGGAAATCTCCCGATACTGCCCTTGGCCGGGTAACCACACTTCCAGATCATAACACTTGGCTGCACCAAAACCTATGTCTCCCGAGCATAAAGCCATGCGCCGATAAGGCAGTTCCAATCGCTCTAAAATGGCTTCCGCATGGGAGGTCAGCTTTTCGTGCCACTCATAAGACTGATCCGGATGCGCAAAAATCATAAGCTCCACTTTATGAAACTGATGTTGCCGGATCAGTCCCTTGGTATCCCTTCCATGGGCCCCGGCCTCTGAGCGGAAGCAAGGAGAAAAAGCGCAAAATCGGATGGGTAACTCCTGTTCCTTTAGAATCTCGCCCGCATAGTAATTTGTGACCGGCACTTCTGCCGTAGAAATTAAATGATAATCGGTGCCTTGCAGGTGAAACACGTCATCAAAAAACTTGGGAAATTGCCCTGTACCAAAGTAACTTTGGGAGTTGACCATATAAGGTGGAATCATTTCGGTGTAACCGAACTCCTGAGAGTGCACATCCATAAAAAACTGAATCAAGGCCCGCTCCAGTCGGGCTCCCGCCCCTTTGAGTACAGCAAAGCGTGTTCCGGTGATTTTACCCGCACGATCAAAATCTAAAATCCCCAAAGCTTCACCCAGTTCGTGGTGCTCCTTGGGCTTATAAGAAAAGGTTTTGGGCTCTCCCCACTGCTTGACCAAAACATTATCCTCGCTTGAGCGCCCCACAGGAGTCGTGTGATGAAGGTGATTGGGCAAAGTGGCTAAAAGGGATTTCACTTCCTGATCGATAGCGTCAGCTTGTTGTTGTAATTCTTTAGCGCGATCGGAAAGCTGACTCAGCTCACTCATAAGGCTTGAGGTATCTTGACCTGCCTTTTTTAGCTGAGGGATTTGTTGACTCAATTTTTTTTGTTCAGCCCTTGTGCTTTCAGCTTCAGCAATGCGTTTACGTCGCGCCTCCCCCAGCTCGCGGATTCGGTCGAGGACATCCGTGGGAAACCCCCGATGAATCAGGGTTTGGCGATAAGCTTCAGGAAATTGCGGGCCGCGCGGGCCTCGCCCTTCAAGGTCTTTGAGGTCGATCATGAGTTACCCTTTCGCAAATGGCGAGTTAGAGGCTTTAGAATAATCATCCTATCAGAGAAAATCACTCTTTTATGGGGTTGCGAGTCATCGCCATGGTGCAGAGGCCTCCGGGCGAATGAAAATAGCCAGCGCACTATATCAAGCATTTATCAGCTGTGCTCTTTTTCGGCGTAGCTAGGTGTTCACTACCTGAACTCTTCCCCGGGCCAGATGACACTTTCTTCTGCAAGCGGCAAGGTGTGTGGGTAATCTTTGTTGAAATGGCAACCTCGGGACTCTTTTCGTTTTAAGGCCGACCATACCACCAGCCGAGCGTTGAGGGTGATGTTGCGCAACTCTAAAAGATCCTCGTAGATCCAATCATTGCGATAGTAATTTTTCACCTCTTCTTGGATCAGTAACAAACGCTGTAAGGCGCGCTCCAGGCCCATGTTACTACGAATGATACCAGCATAGTTCCACATCAGGCTTCTGATTTCATCCCAAAGGTGGTGAATAATCGCCCTCTCCTCAGCTGAGGGGGTTTGGGGATAGGTCCAGGCCGGTACCGGCGGCAGCTGCTCTGGGGCTTGAGATTCAAGCTTTTGCACATCCAGCGCGCACTCATGAGCCATCACCAAACACTCCAGCAAGGAGTTGGAGGCGAGGCGATTGGCTCCATGTAAACCCGTACAGGCGCTTTCCCCGATGACCCATAATCCGGTAACATCTGTTCGGCCATTTAAATCAGTCAAAACTCCGCCACAAGTGTAGTGCGCTCCTGGGACCACCGGAATAGGATCTTTTTCCATGAACAAACCCAGGGCAGCGCAGTGTTGATAAATATGGGGAAAACGGTGGATCAGTTCCTCTCGTTCAAGATGGGTTATATCGAGATACACACAAGGGGCGGCAGAGCGGCGCAGCTCTTCTGCGATAGCGCGACTTACGATATCCCGCGGAGCCAGCTCTCCCTGTGGATGGTACTTGTGCATGAAGGGCTCACCCTTATGATCAATCAGTCGTCCTCCTTCACCGCGTAAGGCTTCGCTGATGAGAAAGTTTCTCCTGTCTTTATGGTAGAGAAGGGTGGGGTGAAACTGCACAAACTCCATGTTGGCGACTCGTGCTCCCGCACGAAAGGCTGCGGCAATGCCGTCACCCGTGGCCCCCGTCCAGTTTGAGGTGTACTTGAAAATGCGCCCCAAGCCCCCGGTAGCCAATACGACTCGGGGGCTTACCAGCCGAATCACCTCCTGTCGTGATTTTGACCAAGCGTAAATCCCCATGGCGGTGGAAGGACCCATGCGGCGGGGGTGGATCTGCTTGTCCAAAATCAGATCGATGAATACATGTTCCGTAAATAGCTCTATGTGTTTTAACTCCATCAGACGGGCCCACAAAGTCTCTTGGATGCTTCGCCCGGTGTGGTCCTCCACGTGGTAAATCCGACGGTGGGAGTGTCCCCCTTCCAAGTGGAGCTCGCGATCAAAGGGCACGCCCCAGTCCAAAAGCTCTTTCATGCGCTGAGGGGCCTTGGTGACTACGGCTTCAATCACCGAGCGCTGACCTAATTCCGCTCCGGCAATCCATGTGTCTTCGATGTGTGAGTGAAAATCATCCTCTTGAGTAGCCACGGCGGCGACTCCCCCTTGGGCCCAGTAACTGTTAGAGTGCATGGGCTGTGATTTGGTAACAATGGCAACCCGCCAGTGAGAAGGTGTTTTTAATGCCAGAGCACTTGCGGCAAGTCCCGAGCCAATAATGACTAAGTCGTAAACTTGTTCCATGTGCATGGACTTAAAACACAAAATCCAGCTTGGCTACCAAGAATCGGGGAGCTTGCGTTATGTTTGGTTTGCCCCCTAAACTGATCACAAAGGAAGGGGCGGCGAGTGAATCTTAAATCCGTTGGCGTGGCTTTATTCATTGGACTGTGGGCTCCTATGCTTAGGGCCACCGATGGTATAGACCCTATGTTTTCAGCTCGGCAGGCCCTATCTGGTGAGTGGGAATCTTTTGAAAAACTCGCCCTACAGCCCTTGCGGCAACAGCTAGAGCTTGCTTTGTTTGATCGACGCGAAGAAAAAGTTACCAACTGGCCACAGGGGGTTTTAGGCGTGAGAGTCGTGACCCCTCAGGCCAGCTGGCAAGACGAGAGAATTCCGGGCTTGTGGCAAAAGATTCAGGCGTTGAATCCCAGTAAAGTTATTAAAGAGTCCGAATCCTCTGGCGAAGGAGAGCTGTGGCGGTTTATACCCATACATGCGGATGGGCGTAAGCTGTTTTGGCTTTCTCGTTTTGAGCGAGGCAGTGAGTTTCAATTCCTCGTAGAGCGTTCTGCCCTCGGGGCTTGGGAGCGACTCAAAGTTTTGCTTCCTGCGGGAGTTTGGCTCATTACCCAGGATTATCGGATTGTCTTCCCCGAGGAGCATTTTGCCCAGACTTTGGAGTCATATCCATTTCAGGCGGATGCCCATTGGGAGGGGGAATGGCAGGGTAAGAAGCTTGTGACCCGCGCTGTGCGCTTAGCTGGAACGAACCTGCTTTTTTTGCATTTACAGTCTCCCTCTGGGCTGCCGTTAAAAAAAATCGCTTTGTTACTGGGTATAGCCCTCATTCTTATGGGCCTCTCATGGTTCATTTGGTGGTATCGCAATCAGGCAAAAAAGCCCCAGAGCTCTCAAAGTCTCTCTCCTGCTTTATCCCCTGCCGCTCAGGCTGTGGCAAAGTCGCATTTGCCCTCTAGCCAAGATCCCCGAAGTGCAGGCAGGGAGAGTTCGGTAGCAAGTTCCCCCATGTCATCTCCTTCATCCGCAGAGGCTGTCACATCGGATCGCACTGAGGGGCCCTTGGCCTTGTTACTCAAGCAGCTTCAGCTTTGGCAAAGCGACATGGGTAAGTACAACGTCGAATGGCAAAGCGAGGATCGCATTTTGGAACGAGTGCTATCTCAATGGCGCTTAAAGCCCGAGCAGCTCAGTCAAAACTTGGGACTTTTTTATCCAGGGCGTGAGTGGCTTTGGCCACAAGAGCTTCTCACGCGCTTGATCCGACTTTTTTTGCCTCAGCAAATAAGCTCCGCGAAGTTGCAGGTGCAGGGAGTTGAAGAAAGTGATACGCAAAAAATCCGTGTAGAGGTGATGGGCGAGCCAGCGGAGTGGTTGAAAGATTCACTGCAATGGCGTTACACCTTACCAGAGGCTTGGACCTTACACTGGGGCTATGAACCTTCAGAGGGCTCAGGCCGTTTAGTGATAGATTTTATGGTCAGGCATCGCTTGCCTCAGGGAAGAGCAGCCATTCGCGCTTCTGAGCTATTAAAAGATGAGTTTATTGATAAAATGATCGAGCAGTTAGAGGAGCCCATGGAAAATGAGTCGGTATTTCAAGCCCTCGTTGAAGATCCGTTGGCGCAGCCCAATCCCCATCAGCGCTTGTCCCTGGATACCGCTAGGCTCAAAAAAGTAAAAACTCTCGATTTTGACGCTCAAAGTGTGGAATTGCGCCCACCCAAGGAGAAAAACTCATGAAGCTGAGTGCGGAATGGCGAGGGCGTTTATCTTTACATATCTTGAGCCTACGTGAGGATTTGGCAAAGCCCCTACATTCCATATTGAGCCTGCAGGGTTACCGGGTACAAATTTTGACTGAACCTGCCCCCAAGCCACCACCGCATCTTGTGTTTGTCGATTTGGTGAGTTTCCCCACTCTCGAGGCAGCCATCACCCCATACAACCAAGTAAGTGATGAGGTTTTATTTGTCATCATCGCTCCTCTGGGGCTTTCTGCCAAGTTCGAGGAGTATCGTGAGTTTGGAGTGTATTTTACTCTGCCTTATCAAGAAGGATTTGATTGGGCTGCTGTGCAAGTTGCAGATCTGGTAGCAACTGAGTGGATTCTTAAAACACGCCTAGAAGCCTTGGAGGAGCAGCGAAAAACTCTGGAGGAAGACTGTCGAAGTCAGCTTTTAGCCAAAGACGAAGAGCGCGAAAAGCAAAAAGCCGAGTGGAATGAGTTAGCTCAATCCTTGAGGCAACAGGCTGAAATGTTGCAGGCCCAGCTTCAAGAGGAAAATCGTCGTTACCAAGAGGAAAAAGGCCGGTGGGAGCTAGAGCAACGCCAGTATCAACATCATAATCAACAGATGGCGTGGTTTCTTGAAGGCTTAGGTCACCCGAAGCCATGGCTTGAAGGTGGAGCGGCTGCCGCAGTGGAGCATTGGTTTCATCAACTAGAGGCCCTTCGTCATTGGCCGAAGCTTGGAACCATTTGTTACTTTCGTTTTCTACCCGAAGTACAAAGTTTTAGCCCATGGCGAATCTGGTCCCATCCAGAGCTTGCAGATGATGTGACCAAGCACAGTGCATTTCGTCCTGAAGTTTCACCAGCGGAATGGGTTCAATTGCATCCTCAGGAGTTATTTGAGTCCTTATCAGAATATTTGAAGAAGGAGTGGCCGAAACTTCAAGGGCCATGGCAGATTGTGCCATTGAGCTATCCCCACGCTATTGAGGGCGTGGTGATGATTCACTGGTTACCCGAGGTTAGTGAGCTACTAAAGCGCAAAATGCAGGTATTACTTGAAGATTTGCGTCTGTGGGTGGCCTATCAGAGTTTGTTTTCCTTATATCAATCAAAGTGGAATGAAATCGATCCTGAAACGGGATTTGATAAAAGGGATCGTTACCACGCCAAACTCGATGAGGAGTTTCGTCGCGCCCAGCGTTTGAATGATCCTTTGTCGATTTTGAAATTAGGTTTAGACCACTACCAAGAAATTCGTGATGCTTATGGAGAAAAAACTTTAAAGTTGATTTGGAAACAACTCGGGTCGCTGTTAAAAAAAGCAGGGCGCGTGCATGATCTTTATTATCGAACCGAAGAAAACGAGATCACGATCTTGTTACCTCATACTCCGGTGGAGGGGGCGGTGATTATGGCTGAGCGGCTCAGACGTCTGGTGGATCAAAGTGAATTTGAGTTTTATCCGCCTAAGTATTTGTCCATTTCAATAGGCGTGAGTGGTTACCCTCAGTTAGTTTCAAGCTCCGAAGTCTTGGATACCAGCGCGAAAGAGGCCCTCGAGCTCGTGATGTCGCAAGGTCTTAATCAGGTCTGCTTGTATACTCCTCCCTCAGGGGATGAAGGCCGAAGGGAGTTATGATGGGATTTCGTCCGGCTGAAGCCCGCATTTCGCGGAAGAAGTTGCTGGGTAACTTGCGTTGGCTGAAGCAACTCAGTCCTCACTCTTTTTTTTGTGCCATGGTCAAGGCCAATGCCTATGGACACGGAGATGCCTTGGTGAGCTCGGTCCTTTTAGAAAGCTCGCAGCTTAGTGCCTTAGGCGTGGGTTTGGTGGAGGAAGGTATCGCTTTGCGAGAGCAGGGTATTGAGCAGGTGCGCATGATTTTTTTTGGCGTGTTACCCGCCGGGGCTTTGGCAGAAGCTCAGCGCCAGCGTATGGAGATTGTGATTAATGACGAGGAGTCCCTACATAGACTTTTTGAGGAGCTCAAAGCTTCAGGGCCCCCCGTGGAACCGATATTCTTCCACTGGAAGTGGGATACTGGAATGCATCGTTTGGGTTTCTCTTGGGAAAAGGCTTCGTCTTATGCGCCACTGTGGGAAGATCTTGCTAGGCAGGGCTCATTGCGATGTGTTGGAATTATGTCTCATCTGGCTAAGGGAATGGACTTTGCCCAAGGTGAGAGCAGTTTTTCGCTTATGCAGTGGCAGCGCTTTCAGCAGGCCTACGGGCAGATGCTCCACTACTTCCCTCAAGCGGAAGCCCATCTTTTTAACACTCAGGGTCTGGTGGCAGGCGCCCAGCTTTCTCATCAAGCTTTGGTGAAACAGGCCGGTGCGCGAGTGGGTATTGGATTGTATGGCTATCTTCCTGAATGGTCTGGGGCCCACGGTTTGCGACCGGTTATGGATTTAGTTTCTGAAATTGTTCATGTGCTTCGCATTAAAAAGGGTGAGGGTGTCTCTTACGGCCACTCTTGGGTAGCACCGCGCGACAGCTGGATTGGCGTCATTCCCTTGGGATATGCTGATGGGATACCGAAATTGGCGAGTAACCGAGCCTATGTGATGATGGATGGACAGCGGGTACCGCAAGTGGGTAACATCACAATGGATAGTTTTATGGTGGATTTAACCGATTTACCTGATCCATTAAGACAGCCGGGGGCCCCGGTGTTGGTTTTCGGTGATGGTCCCATTACTGCTGAGGACTGGGCTAAGTGGGGGCAAACCATGGTCTGGGATATATTAGCGGGTTTGTCGCGGCGAATCCGCCGACGTTTGGTGGAGTGAACAGGCTATGGATGAATCCCGTTCTTTGTCTCTTTACGCAAAATTGAACGAGTGGTTAGATTTTTTCGGCGATTTTGCGCTGTTCACTCTGCGTGCCCTCTACAGTGGCTTTCAAAAACCTTATCGTTACCTAGAGTTTTTAAAACAATTTCAGTTTGTGGGTAACCGCTCTTTTTTAATTGTCACGATGACCGGGGCCTTCACTGGGCTTGCCTTGGCCTTTCAAACCTATCTCGGGTTTAAAATGGTGAATGCTACAAGTCTCGTGGGACCCATTGTAGCCCTAGGCATATCGCGCGAGTTAGGGCCGGTGCTTACAGGTTTGATCATTGCTGCGCGTGCCGGTGGAGCCATGACGGCTCGCTTGGGCACGATGCGGGTAGCAGAACAGATGGATGCTCTCGATGTCATGGGGGTTGATACTTACAATTACCTCATTGCTCCCCGTATCTGGGCTGCGACTTTGGCGACTCCTTTACTCACCGCTTTGTTTGATTTTTTCGCCATTTTGGCGGCCTACCTATTGGTAACTTTTTTAGGGCTCGATGGGGCCATTTTCTGGGAGCGCACTACGAGCATCATGAAAGTAAAATATATTTTCGAGGGTTTATTCAAGGCTACTGTTTTTGGTTTTGTTTATTCGAGTATTTGCACTTATCGTGGATTTAATGCGCGCGGCGGTGCCAAGGGGGTCGGAGAGGCCACTAATCAAGGCGTTGTGCACTCCATGGTGAGTATCATTGTTTTAGACTACTTCTTAACCAGTTTGATTCGACTTTTTTACTTCATCACAGGAACTGCGGACTAATGCTTACCGAACTAGCTATTGATATTAACGAGGTATGGAAAAGCTTTGATGGGCAGAACTTTGTCATTAAAGGTTTAAGCCTGCAGATCCCTAAAGGATCACTCACAGCCATCATTGGTTTTTCTGGCACAGGAAAAAGTGTGATTTTAAAACATATGTTGGGTTTGTATCAACCTACGAAGGGGCGGGTACGCGTCTTGGGTCAAGACCTATCCGAACTTGATCCTCTTCAGATGGTGCAGTTTCGCAAGCGTTTTGGTGTTTTATTTCAAAGTGCCGCCTTATTTGACGACATGACGGTGCTAGAAAATGTGTGTTTTCCCTTGGTGGAGCATCGGCCAGATTTAGATGAGGAATCTATCATTTCGATTGCAGCAGAAAAACTCAGGCAAGTGGGCTTAGGTCCGGAGCATTTTCATAAGTTACCCTCTCAAATCAGTGGAGGAATGCAAAAGCGCACGGGCCTTGCGCGGGCTTTAGCCTTAGATCCTGATATTTTATTTTATGATGAGCCCACCACAGGACTAGATCCGATTTTGACTGAAATGGTGGATGAGTTGATTTTACAGACCCATCGTAGTCGGGCGGGGCTTACGTCCGTAATGATTTCTCACGATCTGTATGCAGCCTTTCGGCTGGCTGACTACGTGGCCATGCTCAACGCTGGTCAAGTTTTACTGTTCGGTACTCCCGAAGACTTTTTTGCTTCCGATAATGAACTTGTGCAAAAATTTGTTGGAAAAGGAATGAAGAAATCATGAAGTTACTGCACGCCCCGAAAAAGCAGGTGGGAATTTTTGCGGCAATCGCATTGGCCATTTTGGGCTTGATGGCGATTGGGGTTGGAGATTCCCCTGAGCTCCTCGGGGGAGGTAAGCGTTACCATTTTCGCGTAGCTGATGCCTCGGGCCTGATTAAAGGTAGCAAGGTTAAAATGTCAGGGATCCCTGTTGGGGTGATTAAATCAATTCAATATGAAGGAGGGCAAGCAAAAATCACGATTGCTGTCCCAGATGACTATCCTTTGTATGCCTCAGCAAAGGTGAGAATCAAATCGCAAGGGATTCTGGGTGATAAGTATATTGATATTTCACCGGGTAACTCCGCTGACACGCAATTAGCTGAGGGTGATCAGATTCTTATTGTGCAAGACATGGGCTCATTGGATCAGTTAGTCGGTCAGGTGTCACAAATTTCTGAGTCCATTAAGATTATCGCAAATAATCTCGCAGAAGCTGTGAGCGAGGATGGTACCAATCGACATGTATTGGGGCGTATTGTGCGTAATGTGGAAAAGCTTACTGCTGATATTTCGGAAATTGCAGCAGATAACAAAGAACAGATTGGTGATATCGTTGACAACCTTCAGCGCGTCACAGCCTCTTTGGATGAGATTTTAAATGATCCATCGCCCAAGGGGCTGAAAAATCGATTGCAGGTAGCCATGGAGCGCTTAGATAACTCGCTTAAAAATATCGAGGAGATTACCGGAAAGATCAATAAAGGGGAAGGCACTCTTGGTAAATTGATTAGTGACGAGAACACTTCCGATGTTATTGAGAACACTTTAGACAGCATCGACGTTGCCTATGGTGGTGTTTCGAGTTTACAGATGAGCCTCAATTTGCAATCTCAGTATTTAGCCGAGATGAATGCGGCGCGAACCACTGTGGGGTTACTCATCGAGCCCGGCCCTGATCGTCACTACTTTATCGGTATCACTGATGATCCCGCGGGGGTTGTGGATATTACCGAAACTAAGACCACAGTGGGTAACAGCACGACCGAAACTCGAGAAGAGAGGCGTTACCTAAGCAAAACTCAGTTTAATCTTTGGTTTGGTAAAACTTTTTACAATCTCACGGTTCGGGCCGGCTTGATCCAAAGCAGTGCTGGAGTGGGTTTGGATTACAGTTTCTGGGGGGATCGCTTTGTCTTTACCACGGAATTGTTAGAGTTTCGTAATTTAAATCTGCGCGCCCACTTGCAAGCTCGCTTAGTGCGTGGTTTGTATGTCATGGCAGGTGGGCAAGATCTCCTTGGACAAGGTAAAAAGCAATCTGGGTATCTTGGCTTGAATCTGTTACTTACCAACGATGATTTAATCATGTTATCCTCTCGCCTATCCGGATTTTAGCGGAGAGATTGATGAATCAAGAAAAGTTTTGGCTTATTCGGTCTAGTGGAAGGATTATCGGTCCCCTCAGTTTAAGTGAAACGAGTCAGCTTTTAGCTAAGAAAATTGTGACGCCCATTGATGAGATTCGTAGCCCCTATCGTCCTTGGATATTCATTAGACAGCATGAAGATTTGATGGCTTTGCTGAAGTCCGAATTAAGCGAAAAAGAGGATGCGATCTCTGACCTAACGAAGGACTTTGAAAATACCCAGACAATGACGGTAACTGAACAAACCTTAAGCCAAAGCCAAGCTGCGTCTAGTACTGAGTCTAGTGAGAACACTCCCCCCTTATCTGGCCCGTCATTAGCCAGTATGGGATCTAAGCCTATGAATGCGGAAAATAATATTTCGGTGTCAGGCGGCGAGGTAAAAGAGTCAGAAAGTTCCGTCAAAACAATTGTTGCTGCCGAGAAAAATGTCTCTTGGAATCCCGAGCTACAGGGAAGTGCAGGTCGAACGACCTATGTTTATGGAGAGGATCCGAGAGTTCAGAACTATGTTAAACAAAAAAGCTCCCAGATGAAGTGGTTAGGCTTGGGATTTATCGCCATAGTGGCGGCGATTGCATTCGCTTTGTGGGCATGGGAAGTCAAAAAACAAAAAGATCTTCTTGCCTCGAAGTATCAAAAGCTAGAGCAAGCAAGAGAACTCTTCTCTCAGTTTAAGTTCCATGAGGCTTTAAAAATCTATGAACCCATTTATCAAAGCGATAAGTCACTTTTCAAGTTGAGTGATCGTCTGAATCTGGCAGCTTTACTTGTTGGAGCGGAACGGCGTCTTGCCTCCGCAGAAGGCATTTTGGCGGAGATCGAGCGCCCAACACAGATGTCCGAGTGGAAAACATGGTTGCGCATCAAGTATGTTCTCGCCTCCGATAAAAAACAATGGGAAGAAGCTATTTTTATTTTAAACGAACTTTTGCAGGAGCAGTTTGATCCAAGTCTCGTCTTGGATCTTATTCAAGTCCACATTTTGGCCGACGATAAGATTAAAGCGCGTGAGTTGCTTTTAACCCACTGGAATCAGCTTCTTCAGAAGCGAGCAGATCGGGATAAGGCGACTATCCGCAGTTTGGTGTTATTATCAGATACGCTCGAGGATCCCAATCAAGAGTTGCGAAACAAAACGTTTCAATTAATGCGGGATAACCTAGGGAATTTTTCTCAAGTCTATATTCCTATGGTTACCCTATGGGGTAATTTCTTATTAAATAGCGGTGAACCTCTGGATCCGATAGTCGAATCTATTCTGGGTATAAATGTATTTGATTGGAATCAGTTCGAATTGGAATTATTAGATCGTGATTATCTGGTTACTGATGAGCGTATTTTGCCTATGTGCGAAGTTTTGACGGCCCAAATGCCTCAAAGGAATCCCAGAAAAGAGCAGCAAGTGTTGTGGGAGGATGTATCCACCATTTTGAAGTCGCTATGTTTGGCTTTCTTCTCTGAGTCCACTTGGTCCAGTCTACTGAAGGAAGCGCGCAGAGCTCGCCCGCAAAGTCAGCTTTTGGCTGCCGCTGATGCCAATTTAATGCTTTGGGATGGGCGTGTAGCCGAAGCTGTAGCCGTTGTGGATTTATGTCAAAATATTCCGTGGTGTTACTTGGCCAAGGCGAGAATATGTTTGGTTAAGAAAAGTTCATGCGTTGAGGAGTTCGGCTCCACGTTGAAGGCTACGGCGCGCAGTTGGGGCCCATTTTACTATTTGTTTACGGCGTACTTGGAGCAGCTCAAGGGTAATGAGTTTGCTCGGCGAAATGCTATAAAAAACGGTCGCAAAGAGTATCCTCTTTATCGGCCACTTATAGATCTTGAGAAGCTCTGATTGCTATGTTAGCACGTATTTTCTTTCATCGTTTGAAACTGATTTTTTTTATTTGTTTTTCAAGCTGGCGTCTCTACGCCTCGGCGGATTTTGACCGAGTCCACCAAAAAGTGATGGATCTACTCCTACAGGGGCGGGATAAATTTTATTATGCCAAGTTGGACATACAGGTTAGTGGATCATCCCCTCAGGTTATCCACTTACCTGAAGGCGGTGGTTCTCTCGATTTATTTCAAATTATGAGCACGGGGGAGTATCGGCTTGGATTTGTTCTCCCTTCTTTTTATGAGGATGTGCAAAATTTACGTGTTTTCTATCTGGCAAGATATCGCCCTGAGAAAGTGAGAGATTTTCAGTTTGGCTCTAGCTGCTTCCAGCTTCTCGAGCTCACAGAATTTGCAAAAAAACATTTACTTGTGGATTCAGGGAGATCTTTGGGACTTGTATTAAATCGTGAGGCGGTTAAGAACTTGCTCGCTGTGGCGGGAGACTGGTACATCTCCTTTGAATCACTGGGTGACCTTTACTTGACCAAGGTGAGTTTGACCTTGGGTCACAATAAAAAATGGCAGGAGTGTTCTCCGTGATCGATTTTTTAATGGCTTATAAAAAGTATGATCCTGCGGCTAAATCCCTCTTAGAAATTGCTTTGCTCTACCCTGGGCCAAAAGCCATGGCTTTTCATCGCGTGGCTCATGTCTTGTATTCTTATCGGTTCTTTTTTTTAGCGCGGTTGATGAGTGAGTTGGCGCGTTGGCTAACGGGAATTGAAATTCATCCGGGAGCAAAAATTGGTAAACGCCTGGTGATTGATCATGGGATGGGTGTGGGAATTGGCGAGACCGCTGTCATTGGGGATGACTGTATTCTGTTTCACGGAGTCACACTTGGGGGTAACCAATTCCATCCTGTCAAGCGGCACCCGACTTTGGGTAACCGTGTTTTGGTGGGGGCTCACTCGGTTTTACTTGGCCCCATTGAAATCGGAGATGACAGCAAAATTGGCGCAGCCAGTGTCGTGACCAAAAATGTGCCCCCGAGAAGTCGTGTTACTGGAGTGAATCAGATTCAGTCTTTGTAAAGGAGTATCAAAAACTCAGCTTTTTTATTGATGAGTTCGCGGGGTAACTCCCTGGCTGGTCCCTCGTAAACCCACTGAGTCTCTTGTGTTAGATCACACCCTAAGAGTATGGCGTTCGGGCCCCAATGCTGGCGAGCCTCTTCAAGTGTTTTCGTGAGCCGATAAGGCGTATCCATGATCACAAGAGGCCAAGGCAGAGTTTTAAATTGTTGCCATGCTTGCTTTCTAGCCTCCGTTTCTTGGGGAAGAAAGCCATAGAATAAAAAAGAACGTAGAGGTCGGGAGGTGTAACTGAGCAGAGTCATCAAACTGGAAGCCCCCGGTAGAGCCTCAATGCGCACTCCACGTTGGCGTAGGCCTGCCACCAGTTGGTAACCCGGATCACAAAAGTTGGGTGTACCACTGTCTGAGATCAGAGCTAGGTCTGACTCGGTGGCTAGGCGAACTAATTCATCTACATCAACAGGGGAGCTATGTTCATTCAATTGATACAAAGGCTTTCCGCTGATGCCGATGGTGCGTAGCCAGCGGCTACTCTCTTTGCGTTCCTCCACAATAATGGCTGAGCAAGTTTTGAGTATCGCAATAGCGCGAAGCGTAAAGTCATCGGGGTGACCAATCGGAACGGGGACAATGTAAAGAGCCATACTCAGGCATGAGTCCCGTTTGGCCAAGAAAAAGTCAAGGTTTGTTCAAAGAAAAATCGTGGCCAATTGCAGGGGGCTTTGTTAAAAACGAGTTCGCTGCAAAAAGGGGTGATTATGACTAAATGGCTTGGGTTGCTGTTATCTGTTGTTATGGTCGCTTGCACAGGGAAAAAAGCGGAACTGGGAAGTGCCGAAAATCCTATAAAGATTTTCTTTACTCCCTCAGTGGATGCGAAAGTGATTGATGCCAACTCTAAGGCCCTCAAGGAGTACCTCGAGTCGGTAACACCTTACAAGTACCAGATCTCCATTCCCCAATCCTATATTGCGGTGGTCGAGGCTTTTGGGACCAAAAAGGCTGATGTGGCTGCTTTTACAACTTACGGCTACATTCTAGCTCACGAGAAGTATGGAGTAGAGGCTCACTTCACGGTTTTACGCCATGGAAGTGCCGATTATAAAAGCCAATTTATCGCCCGTGAAGATAGCGGCATCAAAAGCATTGAAGATTTAAACGGCAAAAAAATCGCGTTCGTAGATCCTGCTTCAGCTTCGGGCTATTTGTTACCTTTAAAGTCCTTGCAGGATAAAAACATTAAGCCCAAAGAAACCGTATTCGCGGGAAAGCACGATAACGTAGTTACCATGGTTTACAATAAACAAGTGGAGGCTGGGGCTACATTTTGGTCTCCCGAGGATGAAGAGGGAATTCAAGACGCCAGGCGTTTGGTGAAGACCCAATTCCCTGATGTGGAAAAAGTGGTGAAAATCATTGGGCTTACGGACTCGATTCCCAACGATCCCATTGTGTTCCGTAAGGATCTTCCTGAAGACATGAAAAAGGCGTTGGCAGAGGCCTTCCTGAAGTTCATCAATTCCCCCCAAGGCAAAGAGGCTTTTAAAAAAATTTATGGGGTCGATGGCATTAAGCGAGCGAGTGATGCGGATTATGACAAGGTCAGAGCTATGTTAAAAGCTCTCGGAAAAAATGCGACCGATTTTGTAAAGTAGTTCAATTATAGCTTGAAAGGATTTCCATCGTTTTGACTTTTTGCCTCAGGCATGGCTCTTTCGGCTCACAGAGCTTTTAGGAAAGTGAGGGTGGAGTGAGTGTTGAAAAAATTATTGAGGTGCGCTCCCTAAAAAAAACTTATCCCAACGGAACGCAAGCCTTGAAGGGGCTTAGCTTTGACGTTAAAAAAGGCGAGTTTTTAGTCGTCATTGGTCTTTCAGGTTCGGGGAAGTCAACGCTTCTGCGCTGCTTGAATCGTCTTCACCAGCCAACCTCCGGGGAGATTTTGTTTCACGGTCAAAATGTCGCAGGAGAGCTCAGTCCCGTTCAAATCCGCCAATTAAGAAAAAAAATCGCCATGATTTTTCAGCACTTCAATTTAATTCCCCGTCATACGGTTTTATCCAATGTGTTGATGGGCCGATTGTCTGACACACCTACTTGGAAAAGTTTTTTGGGTCTTTTTTCTAAGGAAGATAAAGAGCAAGCTCTGCGTTACTTAGAGTTGGTGGGGATTCGTGATAAAGCCTATATGCGTGCTGATCAGCTTTCTGGCGGGCAACAACAACGGGTAGCTATCGCTCGGGCGCTCACGCAAAATCCCGAAGTGTTACTGGCGGATGAGCCTGTGGCCTCTTTGGATCCCGCCACTTGTCACGTGGTCATGGATTATTTGAAGAAGGTGAATCAGGAATTGGGAATTACCATTATAGCAAATTTGCACTTTTTAAGTTTAGTCCGTGAATATGCGACTCGCGTGATTGCCCTAAAGGCGGGAGAGATTGTGTTTGAAGGTTCACCCTCAGAGATTAATGATTCTTGGTTTGAAAGAATTTATGGTGCGGGAACGAAAGAGGTTCATATCCACTAGCTGGAGTCTTGGAGAGCCTAGCTTTTTGCGATTTGGAGCGGCTTACATACATATGAAA
>CAZZMS010000084.1:0-12339 GCA_964655485.1 uncultured Pseudobdellovibrionaceae bacterium
CTTAAGACATAACCGTAGATTAATATCAAAAACTGTAAGAAAAACTTTCCTAGGCCCGTTCGTCCCTTGTAATAAGCGTGAGAGATTTCAGGAAGGTTAATAATACCAGAAACTAAAATCCACAAAATAAAAATAAACAGAAAAGAGAATACCACTTCACTTTTTAGGGGTGAAACAAAACAATCAAAAACTTTTTTTAAATCAAACTTACTCTCCCACCATACCTTACCCCAAAAAAAGAGCACGAAGAGGAGCGAGGGATAAAATGCTAACTCAAAGCTCATTTCCCCCAAGAATTTTTTTCCCAGTGGAAAACCATTGATGGGGAGACTCAAGCCCATGAGAGCCAATAAAAAAAGCTCGATTGAAACACTAAATTTTTGCCAGGATCTTTTTATCAACTCGCCCTCCTGATAGCAGCAACAAAATAATCCAAGACAGACGCTTAAAGTGTCCTCGCAAGATGCGATTAAAAATAACGACAACAAAGGTCACATAGACAAAAGGAAGAAAATATGGATAATACCTGTTTGTAAAAAACAAGCGGTTTCTCTGCAGCCAAAAGTCAGAAAGCGCAGAGCGCATCTTAGCTACCCGATGTGTACCCACACTCCGTCCTTCCTTGTGATAAACTAGCGCACGCCAACAGTAACCTAGCTGCCAGCACTTTTGTTTTCCTCTTAAAATCCAATCCAATTCTTCAAAGTAAATAAAATAATCCTCACACAACAAGCCAACATCAAGGATAAAATCTTTGGAAACAAACATAGAGGCACCAGTGATATAATCTAAATGCTGAGCCACTTCTGCGCGATCATATTGACCTAAATCCCTTTCGCCCTCCCCTAAATGTCTGGGCTTGGCTAACACTGGATTATATAATCCCCCTACGCTGTTAATGGTATCACGACTATGGTAGTAGAGTAACTTCGTGCCAATTATACCAACCTTGATTCCCCCTTTTTGATACTCTTCGAATGCAGCAATTAAAAAATTCAGGCAATTTTCATCAACAAGGGTGTCGTTATTTAATATCCAAAAATAATCGAATGAACCGATCTCCAAGGCACGACGGATCCCTACATTATTACCACCTGAAAACCCTTTGTTCTCAGTTGAGATTAATAGCTCAATGGTTTTGGCATTTTGCAGATCTGTGTTCGGCTTGGCGTGGGTTAATTCATCTATAGCGCATTGTATTGTCTCCACAGACCCATCCCGAGAATCATTATCAACAACTATGACGTGAAAAGAGGGATAGGAAAGACGCCATAAACTTTGAATACACTCGACAGTATCCGCAGCACCTTTGTAGTTAACGATAATAATAACTACTCTTTTCATGACAACCTCCTAACAAGTCTCCGGTAAGCCATGTATAACAATGCAAGATCCAAGACAGCTCTCATCACCCAAGTCCATGCAGCACCTAAAACATCAAAGTTACCCACCATCCATCTTAAGGTTAAAAAGTAGAGGGGAACCTCGGCTATGTGAATCATTGCCGTGATCTTGGTAGCACCCCAAGCATGTAGAAAGGTATACGGGACCTGCGCATTTCCATTAGCAAAAACACCCAAGCTCAGAATAAAAATAATTTTTATCGATTGAGCTGCGAACTCAGGGCTTATCCACCATCCCATAAAGAGCTCAGCAGCGCTCAAAACAAAGAAAATCAGTCCAGCCATCATAAGGATAGCAACCCATAAATTTTTCTTAAATTGATCGTGAATCCTTTCAGACTGATTCGATATCTCTGTCTGCGAACTCAAACTGATATTTGAAACCATCGGCAGTAAGGCCGCACCAAAAGCGAAAGGAAAAATCAAAAGCCTTTGTAAGATCTCTTGTGGCACAGCATACTTAGGTAACGACTCCGGCCCCAACCACATGGATAAGAAAAAACGACCACCATGAACCATAAACGGACTCATGATTGTTGATACCGTAACCCATGAGCCAAAAGATAGAATCTTCCTCATGGTTACCTGGCTAAAGTAACTCCACTTACACAAAAGCAAAGGCTTTCTAAGACAATACATCCCCCAAAACATTCCCAACCACCTAAAGATAATGATCGATAAACAGGCCATCTTAAGGGTTAAAGGTGAAAGATAACTCACCAGCATGGGCCCGACAAAAACCGCAGCCCCTGTGAGGCCGCGGATAGCACTAGACTCCAGGAAGCGATCAAGTCCCTCCAAGGCTCCACGCAAGGTATTAGTCATGACCGTAGGAATAATGCCCCAGACACAAAGCAGCAGAGCCTCCCTCTCGGGGGCCGACCACGTCCCAAGCGAAGAAACACGAATCGCCGCCCCTAAAAACCAAAATAAAAAAAGCCAAGTCAATAACATAGATAGCAAAGCCGCAACTAGACTCATCAACAAACCCGACATCAAAATACCTGGCAGATAACTATCACCTTTACTTGATTGGTGACCGCGCGAGGCTCCAAGAAGTACAGTGAGAGCTCTACCCACCCCAAAGTCAAAAATGCCGAAGTATCCAAGCAAGGCCCAAATCAATGTCAGCACGCCGAACTCTCGATCACCAAGTGCCTTGATCAAGTTGGGAGTGGCAAAAAAAGCCGCCAAAAGCGGCAAACCCATTCCCAAAACACTGAGGAAGCTATTTTTAAAGACTTTCAAATTCATAAATCTGCCACTCAGTGATAAACTTTGAATTATTTGACAAGCTTGCGTCAAAAATGGATCGTGCCTGTATGGCCCTCACAACATACCTACTGTCTGGGTTCGCTCTCGCCACTACTCTCTCTCAAACTCTCATGGATATCCTTGAAACTCTACTTTGGTTTATAGCGATACATCAAGTCTTATTCCGAGATCGGCTCTCCCCAAAGCGAACTTTTAAGATTATCATTATTGCCTCACTAGCATTTATCGCCATCCAATCATTAGGCCTCATGCACTCGCATGCTGACTACGCCAGTATAGCATCAGCTATTTCAGAATGGCGGTGGATTTTTAGTGCTTTGATCGCAGTTTCCTTCCTATCATCTTTTTCGTCCAAGGAAATGCAGCGGCTACGCTTAGTTTTATTGATTGGTCTAACCCTCATCACGGCAACAGCCATCATCAAATATTTCATTGTCGAATGGGGAATTCAACGTGCAGACGGCTGGATTGGCTATATGCCCTTAGCTCATAACCTAATACTTTGGCTCGGTTGGGTTGCATTTGATTTTAAGCTAAACCAACCCCCTCCCCCAACAGCCCAATATTCAAATAAGGCAATTACTCATAACGATGCCAGTTGCCCTAATCAGGTTCTCCAACTCGATATCCTGCAATTGTTCAAAAGTTGTTGGCTACATATGATCCTTATAATGTTAATGGGTTGGCTGCTTATCTTGAGCGAAACTCGCGGGGCCTGGATTGGCTTTGTCGCCTCTCTATTGACTTTAGGATGGCATTACGCAAAAAAGCACCGGTGGGTTACCTTGACGTTAGTCATGGTGAGCATCTTGTTGACCTCACAGCTTCCGATAATTAAGGAAAGAATCTCCCAAATCGATATCCAAAAAGATGCCTCCACTCGCACCAGGCTATACTTCTGGGAAGGCTATTGGGAGCTTTTTAAAGAGCATCCATTTTTTGGAGCCGGTTACCCACTACACAAGTATCTTTATTTCGAAAAGTTACCGCCTGAGAAGCAAAATTATATTTTGCAAGCTGATCCCGCTCTCAAAACAGCTCACGCGCATAATCAGCCTTTGTATATCCTTTCAGGCCTCGGCATCGTGGGGTTCATTTTATATTACAGCTTAATTCTTTCGCCTTTCGCTTTATACTTTTTGCCAGATAAGTGGTTACTCAAGTTTGGACTGCCTATCGAGGGACGCTCAAAATATCAGCAGTATGCACCACCCCTCTTAGCAGCACTGGTGGGTTTTCATATAGCTTCCCTCACCGAGGCCTCCTTATCCATCGCCAAAAACCGTTCCCTTTACATTTTTATGTTGGCAGCGCTGTGGACTCTGTATTTAAGACCTCAAGCTTGGCTCAAGGACACTGATGCCCATTGCTAAGTTTTTGGCAGCAGAGCAAGCACCCTAACCATCATTCAAAGAAGGATGACTCGCGTCTGAAAATCCCAAGCTTTTGCAGAGCTATTCATCTCGACCGCCCACGAAATAAGGCTTAACATCAAATACAATCTGACCCGGCTCACACTCTAGGAAAGACCCGGATCGCAACATAAAATAAAAATCTCGACTTCGTTCAAATCCGAGAAGACAAAGTCGATCTTTAAATTCGCTTATCGAATCTACTTTTGAACGAAGGGATATAATATCCACCCCGAGAGAGTGGTAAGAGTGCTGTGTGTGAATCAAAGTGACCAAGCTCATCATCGCAAGATACTGGAAAGGTCGAGGGGTCCGTTGAATGCATTGAGTTGCCGCCACCATCATTAAAAGCCAAGCTCCCAAAAAGTAATAATCATGAATGATGGCATGCTCACTTCGAAGTCCTAAAACAGTTAACGTAGGCAATGACCGACAACAGTAACAATTGGACGGATTTTTGATCAATGCGAATATTTTTCCCTTGAAAAACAAAAAGAACAATAACGAGGAAAAAACCTTGATTAAAGAATAATGTCTCCAAGAACGACTTACCCCATGTCATTAGCCAGTTGCTAAACTCAGCCTTAAAAAACCATAAAAAGGGCGGGAATCCTATGTAATAGTAGGAGATTTCACTAATTTTAACAGCATACCATTTGTACCACACCATATGAGCGATGCCGATTGCTACAAACATCAAAAACAAGGGACCTAGATTTATTCTTATGTTTTCTATCCAAGTTTTCTTTCCCGTCCAGAGCAGCAAAGGAAATCCGAAGATAATATATGGACGCACAAGGTAAGAAACGACAAACAGAAAAATCGAAATAGCCATGCTAAACTTGCACCGGCGGCAATTTCGCCCGCACTCCTCCTGACATCCATTCCAAACATAAACTCCAAGGCCAAAAAGAAATAAACTCAAACTACCCGGTAACGGGCGCAGCAAATACTTCCAAAAAAAGGGGGTGCTAAAAGCAGTCAACAACATCCACGAAGGCTGTACGAAATGAACTCGCCCGATAAACCACAAACCACTTACCGACAGTAATAATACAATAAGTTTCGGCCACCATTCGACCCATTCACCGGTGGCTTGGCACCACAAGCTAAATAACCAGGACTGAAGAGGAAACTCTCCGATCGCAATTCCTTTTTCTAAGTTACCCCGAAACGATACCCGTGGTTCTAAAAAAGGGGCTCGCTCATAGCAATAAAAAACTCCCGTCATCAGGGTGTCGGCCTGACGAATGCTGTGCTCGCCTATCACTGGCCAATGAAGAGTTTTAATGAAAGCCCAAACGCCAACACTAAAAATTAAAAACCAAGCGAGTATGGCAAATTTGTGGTCCCTCACCCGTTCTCCTGCTAAGTAGTCTTTAAGCTGAAAATTCCCAACAAACTAAAGATCCTTGAAATCCCGAAGAAACTCCCTCCAATGCACGCACAGCACGGATTCAATTTTATATCGCCCCGGATCCCGCGAAAGGTAATATACGCCTATTACTCTCGGAAAGCTCTCCGCTACGCGATGGAGTGTATGCACCTCTTTTTCGTCTATTTTTTCACTGGATTTGATTTCAATTAAAATATGACCTTTACCCTTAGATAAAATTAAATCTACCTCTACATGATTTTTCGTTGAAAAAAACGATAGTTGATAGTCCTTTTGATAGTACTCGTTGAGTTTGTAAATTTCTTGAATGACGAAATGTTCAAACAACTCTCCGTAAACTGAGGTTCGAGGAGAGGGCTTTTGATCCAGACTCCCTTCGAGAGCCTTTTTGATACCGTTATCAATTAAAAAAAATTTTGGACTCAATCTTTGACTTTTTCGCACCGACTCGTGAAAAGCTGGCAAATAAAAGCCCAGTAAAGTTTCCTCGACGATTTGAAAATAACTTTGAACCGTTTTTGTTTGAACACCAATTTCATCGGCAATTTTTTTATGATTGATGATCTTACCTGATACTTGACCTAAAACAGGCAAAAATAACCTGAACGGCTCTAGACGCCGCAAAACCTGCTCCGCTTTAATCTCTTCGTTTAGATACGTTAGTGTGTAACTACGCAAAAACTGAGCTCTCTCCTCAGCCGAGGATAGGGAATATATCCGAGGTAACATTCCCCAATGCAGGGCATGGTCTAGTAAAAACTCATCACCCAGTTCAATACTCGTGAACGGAAAAAGCTTGTAAACAAAAGCCCGACCGGCGAGAAGATTAGCCGCTCCCCGCTTAATTTTTCGCGCAGAGGATCCCGTTAAGATAAATCTTTGCCTATGGCGTTCCATTAAAAGATGGCACACATCCAAAAGGCGGGGAACTTTCTGAATTTCATCAATAAAAATCCAATCCGGCTTTCGCCGCAAAGCTTCCCACTCTTGTATAAGACGATGGGGATGACGGGCATACTTATCCTCGACCTCAGGATCCAATAGATCAATCACTTGAGTCCGATTATTTACAAACTGCATATTCACAAAGGTCGATTTACCCGTGCCCCGTGCTCCAAAAATGAAAAAACTTGAGGTAGAGAGTGGATGCAAAAGTCTTTTTATCATACTACAAAATTGTCTGCTATTTTTGTATTAAAGTCAAAAGAGAGTCCAAATCGGGCTACATTTGGAAAATCCAGTTTTAACTCAAATAGCGAGTGCGCATTACATCCCCGTCTCTCGAGCACTATTTGAAAAATAGAGTCTTCGACAAGCTTGGTCTATTCCGCATCAAGACTAAGGTTGTTGGGTAGCATAAAAACAATTCATGAACCCTAGGCAAAATCCCTCCAATAATTCAAGTCCCGACTGAAAAACTCCTCGAAAGCAATCCCCCCTTCCCCAACCAGTAACAGAGTAGCATGCGGGAACTTTTGTTTGAATACGGCACTACCGGAATGATAGGCCCGCCTACGACTACTTTTTACCTCGATGGCGAGCAGATGGGAGCCACTTTCTACAACAAAATCGACCTCTTCCTGACCATCTCGCCAATAAAACAACTCACCACGTTTTTCAATGAAGCATTGATTCGCCAGATAAGCTCCGACAGCCGCTTCACACCAATGGCCCCACAGCTCAGGATTAGATTGAATCTCTCTAGGGGTTAGCCCACTCCATGCCGTCTTCAATGCGGTATTGTAGGGTAACCACTTGGGGCTACTCCCGCGTTTGCGCGCCCGATCCCTAGCATATTTTTGCAATCCACTCAAAAGCCCGCTTCCATTAAGCAAATCCAAATAATGAGCCAAGGTGGTAACATTTCCCACATCTTGTAACTGACCTAGTATTTTATTGTAAGATAATTCTTGAGCAGCATAAGCCACCCCTAATTCAAACAAACGGCGCAATAAAACAGGCTTGTCCACCCGAGTAACCAACAGAATATCTTTGTTTAAGGTGGCCTCTACTAAGCTTTCACGGATATACTCGCGCCAGCGCGAAAACTGTTTTATTAAACTGACACTTCCCGGATAAGCACCGTATAGTATGTAGTCTTGCCACGCGAAACGAAAAGCTTTCTTTAACTCCAGATATGTCCAATGCGAGAAGGAGATGAGCTCGAAACGACCAGCCATACTTTCGCTTAAGCCTTTTGGTATCAACAATGGTGCTGATCCAAGTATCACCACTTTAACCTGCCGCCGCCCCCTTGTGTCCTCATCCCACAAGCGTTTAATCACCTCAGACCACTGCGGAAGTTTGTGAATTTCATCTATCACTAGTATGCATTCTCCTTGGCTTTTTGCCACTACTCTGGCCTGACTCCATCGTTGCTCAATCCATGCTGGTGAGCCGTAGGCCTCTTCGGCACTATGATATAAATGCGGAGACTTGACTTTTTTTAAGGCCTGAAGCACTGCCGTAGTTTTACCTACCTGACGAGGACCCGCCAGCACTTGTATAAACCGCCTCTGATCACGCAAGCGCCCGCACAGCATCTCGACCTGCCGGCGCTCAAAGGTTCTCAGGCTCGTTCTTTTTTCTCTCGTCACCGATAATCGCCTCTCTAATATCTCTACCGCCTTACGTGGGTAGCGGCGGGACCATCCTGTGACTAACTTAGGATAGATCTTTCATTATTTTGAGTATTTTTTCTCACAATATTGAGTATTTTTTCTCAATATTTTGAGTAATTTTGCCAATCCCCAACCCCTCATGTCAATGTCTTTTCGCTACACGATTTTCTGTGCGGTTTCGAGCCCTCGCTGCTTGCATAGACCGCTTGCCACTTCTAACCTAGTCTTTGATCCCTCCTGATCTTGTATGCGCAAGATCTGGGAATGGCTCTATTAAATAACTGGGGAAGGGGTCCGACCAATTCGGCTCCCATTCCGAAAAAGTCACTATGGAGCGCTACCTCACAAAAGCATTGAAAGAAACCCTAGGAGATAAGTTCATTCTCCTGATGGGGCCACGACAAGTGGGTAAAACCACCCTAGCAAAGTCCATAGATCCCGATGGCGCATACTACAATTACGATATCCGCAAGGACTGGAAGGTATTTCATGAGCAAGACTGGGATTATTCAAAAAAGCTCATCATATTCGATGAGCTCCATAAAATGAAAAAGTGGAAGTTGTGGCTTAAGGGTATTTATGACTCCGGTCTTACAAAAAAACAGTGCTTTGTTGTTACCGGTAGTGCTCGACTGGACGTCGCCAAAAAATTGGGTGACTCACTGGCAGGTCGATTTTGGTCATTTCGCTTAAATCCCATCGATCTTAAGGAGCTCGGTCCTTCAGCGCCCCTTGAAGAAAGCTACCGCAAACTTATTAAGGTGAGTGGCTTTCCAGAGCCTTTTTTAAAAGGCGATGAACGTTTTTACAATCGCTGGCGTCGCACGCATCTGGATATTATTCTCAAACAAGATCTTATCACCACCGAGAACGTTCGTGATCTGGAGGGTATTGAACTTTTAATCGAGCTATTAGCCCACCGGGTGGGATCGACTATTTCTTATAATTCTTTGTCGCGTGAGCTTGGGCGCGATGATAAAACCGTTAAATGCTGGTTGGATTTACTCGAGCGACTTTATGTCGTGTTTCGGGTATCACCCTATTCTAAAAACATCGCCCGCGGAATAAAAAAGGCTGGAAAATACTATTTCTATGACTGCGCCAGAGTGGAAGGAGATGAATCACACAAACTCGAAAATCTTGTAGCTTTATCCTTAAAAAAAGAAATTGAGTTTCAAGAAGATTACAACGGCCAGCGATGCGGTCTTTACTTTTTGCAACTCAAGGATGGATATGAGATCGATTTTTTAGTCACTCAATCGGGACGTCCACCGCGCTTGATCGAAGTGAAACTCAGTGAGGACCAATTATCACCGCAGTTTAAAAAGTTTGAAAAATATTTCCCACAAGCGGAACGCTGGCAACTTGTTCGCCATTTAAGTCTTAGTTACCAATCTAAAGACGGCATACGCGTAACCTCAGCGCTCAAGTTCCTTCGGGATTTGGATTTTTCGGCTTGAATCGAAATATCATCGCAACTCATGTCTTACTATAGTGGCGCAAGGTATCTCCTTTGACCGGTTTTATGCCCATCCCCTACAGCGACTCCAGAAAAATAACCATTCAAATGTTATTTTTCCAAGAAAATTGACAACTCAATTGTTGTTTTTCTAAGCTTTGTTTATGTCTACCCTCATTGAACGATCCCTTGAATGTCCCGATCAATCTTTTTTCCTTTTAGGCCCCAGGGGAACTGGTAAAAGCACTTGGTTACAACAGGTGCTTGGACAAAAGGCCACCATTATCGATTTATTACAGAGCAAGCACGCTTTACCCCTCCAGCAAGATCCAAGTACGTTAGCGCAGTGGCTCAATCATCTCCCCGCCCAAAGCTGGGTCATAATCGACGAAGTGCAGAAGATCCCATCCCTTCTGGATGAGGTTCATAGCTTAATCGAAAATCGCAAACTGCGCTTTGCCCTCAGTGGTTCGAGTGCCAGAAAACTCAAGCGCTCAGGAGCAAACTTACTAGCTGGCAGGGCTCTTCAGAAGCACATGTATCCTTTTCATTTCAGAGAGCTCGGTTCCCGTTTCGACTGGGATAAAGTGCTCAAATTTGGCACACTGCCTGTAGTGTGGCAAAGCCCATCTCCGTTAGAAACTCTAGAAGCCTATGTCAATATGTATCTACAAAACGAGTTACTAGCGGAGGGGCTGATTCGCTCACTGCCTCCATTTGTGCGTTTCTTAAGTGTTGCTGGCCAGTTGAATGGACAAGTGGTGAATTTTGAAAACATAGCCCGAGAGGCTGCTAGTCCTAGAAGTACTGTCGTCAATTATTTTCAGATCCTAGAAGAAACCCTCATCGGTTACACCTTACCGGCTTTACCCCTAGGCCTACGTGCGAAAGAGGTACGACACCCCAAATGGTATTTTTTTGACGTGGGAGCAGCTCGCGCTGCCGCGGGCTTTTTATATCCACAGTTTCATGATCCTGTATGGCTGGGGTTCGCCTTTGAAAATCACTTAATCAACGAAATAAGAATATTCATTGATCTCCACAAAAGAGGATTTCGTCTGTTTTATTATAAAGCTCACCAAGGCCCAGAAATAGATTTACTTATTGAGCTAAGACGAAAAACTCTATCCAGGCCAGCGCAATACCTTGCCATCGAAATAAAATCTGGGAAAAAATGGGATCCACGTTGGTCCAACACACTTCAAGAGCTTGCTACCGGTAGCAAGCTTATCACCCGAGTGATTGGGGTTTATCAGGGCGAACGTCGTCTTAGTCACGGGGAGATCGATATTTTCCCCGCCGAACGGTTTTTGGATGATTTACATTCCGGAAAGATTTTTTGAAGGCTTTTTCCTTTCGCCTCGGGGCACGCCATCCAGAGGCTTAAGCTGCAAAGGCCTAAAGCCCTTGGCCATCCATGGTGCAGAGGCCCCCGGGCCAAAGAAAAAGCCTAGGGAGGGAAACTGAGAGTAAAAGCTGAGTTTTTCGAGACCGGTGACAGCGTTTGACAAGCCGGCATTTTTCGACGAAAATTGACGGCGTGGTTACAAGATCTCTTTCCCTACCGCAGTCGACTTTTTTCCTGTTTGGGGCGCGCGGAACGGGAAAAACTACATGGTTGCAGCACTCCCTTCCGCGTGAGCGCTCGCATTTTTTCAATCTCCTCATCGAGCGTGACTATCAACACTACCTAACAGATCCGCATCAGTTTTATCTTGAGGTTCAGGCCATTCCGCAAAGCCACTGGATTGTGATTGACGAAATCCAGCGTTTGCCCCAACTACTCAACTATGTGCATCAGCTCATTAACGAAGGGCGATGGAAATTCGCCTTAACCGGGTCATCGGCACGTCAATTACGCCGGCAAGGAGTCAACCTATTGGCCGGCCGGGCTCTCACTCGATACATGTTTCCTTATCTGCCCAGTGAGTTAGGTGAGGGATTTAAGCTCAGCAAAGCCTTGCATATAGGACTGTTACCGGTGGCGCTTGCCTCTGCCGAACCTGTGGAGAGCTTGTTCACTTATTGCGAAACCTACCTGCGTGAAGAGATTCAACACGAAGCCTTGGTAAAAAACCTCGCCTCGTTTTCCCGTTTTCTGCGTGTGTCTGCTCTGATGCATGGGCAAGTGCTTAATACCCTTAATATCGCGCGTGAGGCTGGGGTGGCACGCTCGACGGTGCAAGGATATTTCGATGTCTTGTATGATACCCATGTAGCTTTTGCGCTCGAGGCCTATCAACCTCGTCTATCCTTACGTGAGAGACATCATCCAAAATTTTATTGGTTTGATCCTGGGGTGGTACGCGCGCTCAAAGGCTACCGCCAGCCTCCGACTCTTGAGGAAAGAGGGGCTCTTTTAGAAGGCCTTGTGGCCCAAAGCTTAAGGGCCTATCTACATTACTCCAAGGCCTTCGAAAATATGTGTTACTGGTGCCCTACCGAGAACCAAAATCAAGAAGTCGATTTTGTGTTACTGCGCTCTGATGAGGCTTGGGCCATCGAGGTAAAAAGCAGCCCCCGCCTGCGCAACGAATATTTAGCGGGATTAAAGGCTATCTCTGGCCTTAAACATCTCAAACGAAAGATCCTGCTCTATACGGGCAGCAAGCGATTATTCCTCAAAGACGAAGGGATCGAGGTGTTACCGGTGGAGGAGTTTCTTCGCTCGCTGAGCATCCGTCGAGCTTCCCACCCGCAAAACTAGGAAACGGGGAGTTTTAAACCGCACGATGGAACGGTACAGATACACGTAAAGAGTCACGAAAACCAA
>CAZZMS010000085.1:0-5562 GCA_964655485.1 uncultured Pseudobdellovibrionaceae bacterium
GGTTAATTGATCGCACCGTAATAAATCAAGGTCTGTCAAGTCAGGTAAGCCCTCGAGGTGAGCTAATCCCGCATCAGTGAATTTTCTGCACTCAGCTAAGTCAAGTTTGGTCAGTTTACGCAGTTCCTTGAGGTGCGCTAATCCTGTATCAGTGATTTGATCGCAATAAGACAAATCAAGATGAGTCAAGTTTGTTAATACTCTTATATGCGCTAATCCTGTAGCAGTGATGAGTTTGCACCCACCTAAGTCAAGTTTGGTCAAGTATGTTAATACTTTCAAATATTCTAGGCCTCGATCAGTTATCTTATTACACCCTGATAGATTTAGGGCTCTCAGATGAGGTAATTCTTTGAGATGTGCTAACCCGGCATCAGTGAAATTACGGGAACCTTCTAAGTCAAGGTTAGCCAGATATCTTAACGACTTCAGGTGAGCAAGGCCAGCATCAGTAATTTGTCTGCAGTCGGATATTCTTAGGGTTTTCAGAATTGGTAATTGCCTGAGATCTGCTAATCCGGCATCCGTGATTTTATCACACTCAATTAATTTAAGAGAATTAATGTTAGGAAATAGATCAATGATTTGAGCTAACATTTCATCGGTGAGTTTATTGCTGTAATAGGATAAATCCACTTCCACAGGTATCGCACGCATTATGTCACGAATGTCTTCGTCGGCGAAAAGAGACTCTCTTATCTCCTGAAAATCACCTTGACCTCTTACCAAGCTTTCAATTATCGGATACATGATTTTTTCGACAAAGGCATCTCGAGCTTGTTGTAATGATGGTTCATCCAGTTTCTTGCCAAGGTAGATCACATCTATGGGGTGGCCCACAATTTGAACCATAGGCAAAGCTTTTTGGAGAGATCGCTTACCTGCATAAGAGATTTGATAACAGTTACTTACACCGAGGTAAGTCAGATTACGTAGTGCCGTAAGATAAGCAAGGCCGACATCGGTGATTCGTTTGCATCCATTTAAGGCTAATCTAGTAAGGTTAGTTAACGTTTTCAAATGAGCAAGACCTGTATCGGTTATTAGGCCACACCAATTTAATCCAAGAATTTCCAGGTTAGTTAACGTTTTTAAATGAGCAAGACCTGTATCAGTGATCTTTTTACAATGGCCTAAGTCAAGAGTGGTCAAGTTAGATAACCTCTTGATATGCTCTAATCCGGCATCGGTGATTTGAAGGTAAGCTAAATCAAGGGATCTAAGCTGAGTTAGAGAGGTTAGATTTTCTAAGCCTCGATCGGTGATTCGTTGGCACTCAGAGATATCAAGTTTAGTCAAGTTAGTTAATCCCTTGAGATGCTCTAAGCCTCGATCGGTGATTCCGTTGCACCCAAGTAAGCTTAAGCGAGTTAAGTTAGTTAATTCTTTGAGTTGCTCTAAGCCTCGATCGGTAATTTGACTGCAGTAATGTAAGTTCAAGGAGGTAATGTTGGGAAACAGGTCGATGATTTGAGCCAAGATGTCATCAGTAATCTTATCATAATAATGATATAAATCGATTTCCACGGGTTTGGACATCATCGCCGCATGGAAGCTTTTATGGGATTGAATCAGCCGCTTCAAATCCTCTGCGTTGGCTTGTCCCTGACTCAAAACCTCAATGATTTGATCAGTGATATCTTGAGGAATCTTGTTTATATCTTTAGCCTTTTGTGCCTCTTGATTATTTATGTCAGTGACCTCAGCATGATCCGGTATCGGTGCCTCCATAGCAAAGACAGAATTTAAAAGAGATAGCGATAGGATCATCACGGTTCTGTTCATGGTCTTGGGCTCCAAAAGAGAGATCGTTCTTCCTTCATTATAATGTGTAGAGGTTAATCAGGGGTTAAGGGGGATGATTGCAAGCTCACCACTGGTTTTTTGTTAACAGCATTGCGTTGCTTAAGATTTCTTTGCTAATGATGGAATCATGATTGATACAACGTTACATCCCCGACTCCAGCCAGAGCTTTTAGGGCATCAGGCGTATTTAGATGGCCTCTGGCAGCAATTCCAGAGCCAGAAGCTCCATCCTGCCTTGATGATTTGTGGTCCAAAGGGCATTGGCAAAGCCACTTTGTCTTATGACTTGGCCCGCCAGATTATAGGTATGGAAGGTTTTCATCAACGCCTCATTGACAACAATAGTCACCCCAATCTTTTAACCGTGGAACTTGGACTAACCGAGGACGGTAAGCCTCAAAAAGAAATTACCGTCCATGAGGTGCGGAAAATCATTGATTTTTGTCGTCAATCTCCAGCTCTTCCGGGTTGGCGTGTGGTGTTGATTGATGCTGTAGATGAAATGAACCGCAATGGGGCTAATGCTTTGCTCAAAGTGTTAGAAGAACCACCGGTTAAGACCCAATTTATCTTGGTATGTCATGCTTATGGGCGGTTGCTGCCGACCATTCGGTCTCGATGTTTAAAGATTTCGTTAAATGCTGTGAATACACTGACGACGGATGCTTCTCAAGTGTTAGCCTTAGAATTGGCGCAGGGAAGTTATGGTCGGTACCATTCCTTAGTTCAGCAGAACGTGGAAGGTGTGTGGGAGCAAACGGCAAGTTTGATAGCCCAAGGGCTTAATAATCAACTGACGGCCATTCAGGCTACCTTGAAAGGGTTTGCGAAAGGCGACCCGCGCTTTGATTTAATGCCTGAGTTGCTGATGTGGTTTATCAGGCGTCTCATTTTACTTTCCCATAATGCCTGTCAAACCCCTTTGCCCTATGATCAAAAAATTCTGACTCTGGGCAAGGGACGGGACACCCATCATTGGGTTAAAGTGTATCAGGCGTGTCAAAAATTTATGGAAATGGCCCAAGGGACTCATCTTGACCCAGGCCATATTTTAATGGCATTGTTGATGATTTTGATAAAGCCGAAACTGGTTGATGAGTATATTTATGACAGTTAATAAAAATTATTATATTACAACTCCCATTTATTATGTAAATGATGTCCCACATATTGGTCACGCTTACACAACCTTAGCTTGTGATGTTATAGCCCGTTTTAAACGAATGGACGGATTTACTGTTAAGTTTTTAACCGGAACTGATGAACACGGGCAAAAAGTGGAAAAAGCAGCTTTAACTGCTTCGCGTACCCCTCAAGAATTTGTGGATGAAGTATCTCAGAATTTTCGTCATCTCACAAAAGCTTTAAACTTTTCCAATGATGATTTTATCCGCACCACGGAAGATCGTCATAAACGGGCGGTGGCTCATCTCTGGCAACGTTTGGTGGATCGGGGGGAGATATATTTGGGCAGTTACAGCGGTTGGTATGCCCTTCGTGATGAAGCTTTTTATGCTGAGAGCGAGCTCATCAATGGCAAAGCTCCCACCGGTGCGGACGTAGAGTGGGTAACGGAACCCAGTTATTTTTTCCGTCTATCTCAATGGCAAGACAAACTTTTAGAGTTTTATCATAAAAACCCTGATTTTATTGCCCCCGAATCGCGCCGCAATGAAGTTTTGCGGTTTGTAGAAGGGGGATTAACTGATTTATCCATTTCCCGCACCAGTTTTAATTGGGGAATTCCTGTGCCTGGGGATGAAAAACACGTCATTTATGTGTGGTTAGATGCTTTGACCAACTATATTACCGCTATTGGATATCCTGATGAGGGGGATGATTTTACGGCGTTTTGGGAACAATCACTTCATGTGGTTGGAAAAGATATTTTGCGCTTCCACACGGTTTACTGGCCGGCATTTTTGATGGCCGCTGGATTGACCCCGCCGAAGAAAATATTTGCTCACGGATGGTGGACCAATAATGGTGAGAAAATCTCCAAATCTTTAGGCAATGTTATTGATCCGTTAAAGTTAGCAGAGACCTATGGGGTTGATCCTGTCCGTTACTTTTTAATGAGGGAAGTTTCTTTTGGACAAGATGGAGATTTTTCCGACCAGGCTTTGATTAATCGTTTGAACAGTGACCTGGCCAATAGCTATGGCAACTTAGCCCAAAGAGTCTTATCTTTCATTGCCAAGCAATGTGAGGGAAGGGTGCCCCAACCAGGAACTTTCACACAAGAGGACAGGGCGCTCTTAAATCAGGGACAAGATCTCATAGAAACCTTACGTCAACACATGGATCGCCAAGCCCTTCACAAATATTGTGAGGCTGTTTGGCGTTTGATTGGGGAGGCCAATAAGTACGTGGATGAGCAAAAGCCATGGTCTTTGAAAGCCACAGATCCTGAACGTATGGCAACGATCCTGTATGTCTTAGCGGATACCATTCGTCAAATTGCTTTGTTTACCTGTCCTCTTATGCCTGAGGCCAGTGGTAAAATTCTTGGTCAATTGGCGCTCAATGAAGACCAATGGTCGTTTGCATCCTTGACGCAACAACTGGTACCTGGAACACTCTTGCCAGCGCCTTACGGTGTGTTTCCTCGCTGGATTGAGGGATAAAAGATGCTTGTAGATAGTCATTGCCATCTGAATTTTCCCGATTTTAAGGATGATTTAGCGGACGTCGTAGAACGAGCGCGCCAAAATGGGATTGGTGTGATGTTGACCATCAATACCAAGCTTTCAGAGTCCAGGCAAGTGCAAGAGATTGCCGAACAGTATCCTAATATTTATTGTACTGTGGGGGTTCATCCTCATGAAGCTGAGACTTATGCCTCAGCTGACCTTGAGGCGCAGTTGAAAGCCCTTGCATGTCATCCCAAAGTCATTGGTATTGGCGAGACTGGACTCGATTATTATTATAATCACAGCCCTAGAGATCCTCAAATCTTTTCTTTTGAGCGTCATATTGAGGCGGCGATTGCTTTGGACTTGCCTCTTATTATCCACACCCGTGAAGCGGATGAGGATACTTTAATGTGCCTTAGGAAATATCCTAATGCTCGTGGTGTATTCCATTGTTTTAGTGGGTCTGAAGCTTTAGCGCACGCGGCTTTGGATCTAGGGTACTCGATTTCCTTTTCAGGGATTATTACGTTTAAGAAGGCAGATGATCTCCGTAAAATCGTCAAAGATGTGCCTTTAGATCGCATGCTGGTTGAAACTGACGCGCCCTATCTAGCGCCAGTACCTCATCGGGGAAAACGTAATGAGCCGGCTTTTACGCGCCATACGGCAGCCACGGTTGCTGAGATAAAAGGAATCCCTTTCGAAGAGGTGGCCGAAGTGACCACAAAGAACTTTTTTAACCTTTTTACCAAAGCCCATAGAGTTTCATGAAGATAACTGTTTTAGGGTGTGGTTCCTCTGGAGGAGTTCCCACCATTACTGGGGAGTGGGGGGCGTGTGATCCAACCAACCCAAAAAACAACAGGCGCCGTTCTTCCCTGTTATTAGAGATTATGGAATATAAACTCCTGGTGGATACATCGCCTGATTTGCGTTTACAGCTTCTTGATGCAGGAGTTGATCGAATTGATGGCGTTTTGTTTACCCACGCTCATGCAGATCATATTATGGGGCTAGATGAGCTTAGGCAAATCTATATGAAGCATCGTCAAGTGATTCCCGTTTATGGAGACCAAGCGACGCTTACAAGTTTGAGGGAAACTTTTGGCTATGCCATGGC
>CAZZMS010000086.1:0-4663 GCA_964655485.1 uncultured Pseudobdellovibrionaceae bacterium
ATATGACGGATATCGATCTTTCGTGCTACCCAAGCTGTTACCCAGCTACCTGATAATGGTAAAGAACCTATTCATCACAATATTAAAAGTTAAAGGTCGAAGCTTCAAGGGTGGCGTGATTCCTCAGGGGCTGAGGGGCGCAAGTAATTGGCCTGAAGGCTGCGCCACTCAGTCGCTGGTTGCATATGAAATTGGGTGACACACTCTTTCATCCCCTTCACATGAGGCAAGCCATCCTGCCACAAGACATCGTTGTTTTCGCACAACTTCTCTAGACCATAGGCTTTCACCGCATTACCAAACCACATCACAGCTTGTGATTGACGCCGTCGCCACTCGTCCAATTGGTCGAGATAAATCAAGCTCTGTTCATCCCAACGTCCGAAGGGGCAAAGATAGATCGCCTGCCGATGAGCATTCAGGGCTAAAAAATAATCGGTATTGGGGTGTTGTGCTCTGAGTTCGGGAGTTACCAGATGGCTCATGGCCTGAAAACTATTTAAAGAAAAAATTTTTAGTTGAGGAATACTCAATGCCCAAGCCTTAGCTAAACTCAAAGCAAATCTGACTCCAGTAAAAGAGCCAGGGCCAAGATCCACGTAAAGCTCGTTCATATCTCGAATGGATAAACCAAGCTCATGTAAGCTTGAGTGAATCGATGACATCACAAACTCCGTGTGACGCAAATCTAAGCTCTCTTTGACGAGCCAACGCGCCTCGGTCTCAAAAGCTAGCGAGGCGAGGGGCGAGCTTGTGCTAAGCCATAGTTTAAAACTCATGTCTCTCGTCCTGTTTGAGTCCAGATAGCAAGCTGTTGATCACGAAATCGGGGCCATTCATCCTTTTCAATAGCCGCACGGGCCTTTTCCATAAGACGCATATAGTAGCGCAGATTATGAATCGTGTTGAGGCGAGCGCCTAAGATTTCCTGAGACAAAAACAGATGGCGCAAATACGCACGGCTGAAGTTTTTGCAGGTGTAACAGTCGCAGTGGGGGTCGAGGGGGCTTGAATCCGTTCGATATTGTTCACGTTTGATGGAGACCTTTCCCAAAGAGGTAAACAGGGTGCCGTTGCGAGCTACACGAGTGGGCATCACACAGTCGAACATATCAATGCCTGCATCAACAGCGATAATAAGATCTAAAGGGGTTCCGACACCCATCAGGTAACGTGGTTTTTCTCTTGGCAAGGCCGGGGTGACCTGAGGTAACACACCATGCATCACATGTGGTGGCTCGCCCACACTGAAACCGCCTAAGGCGTATCCCGGTAACTCTACGGAGGTGATTTTTTCAATACTACGGATACGACTTCTAACATCGAGCCCCCCCTGCGCAATGCCAAAGAGCAAACTTTCTTTGCGAGTCATAGCCGCTTTGGAGCGTAACAGCCAACGATAAGTCAGTTCATCATTTTCTCGGATTTGTGCTTCTGTGGCTGGATAGGGTAAGCATTCATCAAAAGCCATGATGATGTCTGAGCCCAGCTTCATTTGAATCGTCATACTGGTTTCTGGTGACAGGAAATGTCGCTTGCCATCTAAATGAGAGCGAAACTCGACACCTTCTTCCGTCAATTTTCTTAAGCCAGCTAGGGAAAAAACTTGAAACCCTCCACTGTCGGTTAAAATCGGTCGATGCCAATTCATGAACTGATGCAAGCCCCCAAGCTCGGCAATTACATCCTCGCCCGGGCGTAGATGCAAATGATAGGTGTTACCCAAAACTACTTGCGTTCCTAACTCGAGTAACTCCTGGGGGCTCATGGCTTTGACCGTAGCTTTGGTGCCCACGGCCATGAATACCGGGGTCTCTATGGATCCATGATGAGTCCACAGGCGCGCGCGGCGGGCTCGGCCATTTTCACTTAAAAGCTCAAAGGTTCCCAAGGGCATTTTGTTCATGTTCGAGCGATCCTGTTTGGAGGGATGTTCGTGAACTCGGTGATAATACAAAGGGAGAGTTAAAGTCCACCCGAAATTTTAAGGCACTTCAAAAGCCTCAATTAAAAACCAAAAATACGCGAGAAGTCGTTGAATAATGCGAAGCTCATTAGGCCCAGAAGTAAGGCCAAGCCAATTTGCTGGGCGATTTCCATTTTGCGCATGGACAAGGGGGCCCCGCGAATAGCTTCCAAAGTGAAGAACAACAGGTGTCCACCATCCAAGACGGGAACGGGGAGGAGATTCAGAACAAACAAGTTTATGGAAATCACCGCCATCATATTGAGAAAGTACTCCCAGCCCATTTGAAAAGATTCGCTCGCTACTTGGCCGATGGAAAGAACTCCCCCAATGGTTTTAGGCGAGATACGATTTTCAATGAGGCGTACGAAACTGAGTACAGTCATCATGGATACTTCATAAGATCGGTATAAAGCGCGAGACAAGCTGCTTAAGCCCGTGTAGGGGACTTTAATGGTATCCGGGCCAACCATCTGCACTAAGGTTGCAATACCAATCGCCTTGCGATTTTCACTTTTTCCCGTAACGCTAAGAAACTCTTTTTCCTCGGGTTGAATCGCTAAAGTCAGGCGTTCTCCGCCGCGCTCGACTTCCACTTGGAGGGGATTGGGATCCTGATAGGCTCGGATGGTTTCAATGACGTCTTCCCAAGCCTTGAGGGTTTTTCCATTCAAAGCCAGTAGGCGATCGTGTTTTTTTAAGCCTGCACGCTCGGCGGGTGTGCCGGGTAACACTTGGCCTAAGTAAAGATCCGGCACTTCTACGCCAAAAGAGGACAGAGAGGTCGCATTTTCCGGAGGAATAGTGAAGCTGAGCTCCAGAGTTTCTGTTTTTCCAGCTTCATCCACACGCAAGACTTTCCAATGAGTGACTTGCCCTTGTAGGGTCATAAGCTTTGACTCAATTTGACGGAAGTGTGTTACCGGATGTCCGTTGATGCTTTCAATTTTATCACCAGTGCGTAGCCCTAACTTGTCAGCGATTGTGCCACCACGTACACCGATAACGGGAGCGATGGATGAAAAACTCAAACCATCGATATGTCCGACCTTGTCTTGAAGTGCTATGGGGTTGGGGTTTTCGATCTCACTGATCGGTGCTTCTATGGTGGGGTTTTCAATCACCCCTGCGCGTTCAACCTCTACGGGGATATTTTTTCCGGCGAAAGGTAACAACAGTTTAGGTAACTCTTCTAAAGAGGTGACGGGTTGATTATTGACCTCTAGGATTTTATCTCCCGGCCGAAACCCTGCCAAAAAAGCAACCGTATCGGGCTTCAAATCCCCAACCACTGGGGCTTTGCGGACTTCACCACTGAGGGCTAAAATCCAAAATAACAAAGCAGCAAAAAACAGATTCATCAAGGGGCCGGCCAGAACAATGGCAATCCGTTGGGCCACGGGTTTGTGGAGAAATGAGACAGACTTTTCCGCATCGGAAATGTCCTTACCAATTTCATCTCCAAACATTTTGACGTAGCCA
Source organism: uncultured Pseudobdellovibrionaceae bacterium (assembly GCA_964655485.1). Lineage (GTDB taxonomy): Bacteria > Bdellovibrionota > Bdellovibrionia > Bdellovibrionales > Bdellovibrionaceae > JANWYU01. The sequence goes on from CAZZMS010000086.1 coordinate 3,449, forward strand.
CCGAGAGGAATCAGGGAAATGGCATAAACGGTATCGCCTCGCTTGAATTGGAAGATTTTTTTTCCAAATCCAAGAGAAAATATCTCCACTCGTACCCCGCACCACCGGGCTACAGCAAAGTGTCCAAGTTCGTGAACGAAAATCAAAATACCTAGGAGTATGACAAAAGGGATGATGGTGTTAAAGCCAGAGTGCAACCAAGCGATGATTTGTTCCATGGTTTTTAAGCTGCCGCAAAAGGCTAGCTCTGTCCAATCAAAAAACCCCGCAAAAAGTCGAGTTTCATAGGCTGGACTGTGGAAAAGAAAAAAACAGCCGATCCCTTGTTTGAGAAGAGGTGAATTATGGGATTTGTAGGAATCTTAGTCGTTTTCGCCATGGTGTTTGGAGGCTTTTTAATTGCCGGTGGTAAGATGTCCATCATCATCAAGGCGGCTCCTCTCGAGCTTATGATCATTGGTGGAGCAGCTCTGGGAGGTTACCTGATTGCAAACCCTATGAAGGTGATCAAAGCTGGGTTCAAAATGGGAATTCATGCTTTAACGGCCAAAGGCCCAACGAAACAGCAGTACATTGAGCTTTTACAAATGTTGTTTCAACTCTTCTCTATGTTCCGCAAAGACGGGCCTCAGGCGGTGGAAAAACACATTGAAAATCCCGAGCAATCCGAGCTGTTCAAAGCTTATCCAAGCTTCATGGCCAATCATCACGCCGTGGATTTCTTGTGTGATACTATGCGAACCATGCTAACGGCGGATCTTTCTTCCTATGATCTCGATGACTTGCTGGAGACCGACATGAAGTCCATTCATTCGGAAGAGCATGCGGCCCAGCACGCTGTACAGACCGTGGCTGACGGTTTCCCGGGATTAGGGATCGTGGCTGCAGTGTTGGGGATTATTAAGACGATGGATTACTTGACCGCTGGAGCTGAAACCATTGGTAAGATGGTGGCGAGTGCTCTTGTGGGAACCATGTTGGGAGTGTTTGGTGCTTACGGGATCATCGGCCCTATTGCTACTAAAATGGGGGCTGACATTGAAGCTGAGGGGCGTTACCTGGCTGTGATCAAGGCCGGTCTAGTGGCTCTCGCGCGTAACAATCCTCCGATTGTGTGTATTGAGTATGCTAGGCGACAAATTCAACCGGAAGAGCGTCCTACTTTTGAAGAAGTAGACAAGGCCACCAAAGAAATCAAAAAGGCCGCCTAGGAGG
>CAZZMS010000087.1:0-5979 GCA_964655485.1 uncultured Pseudobdellovibrionaceae bacterium
GGGAGCACTCCAAACACTATCCTCGAGTTTAAACTTTTTTTAAAACCTGTATTAGAAGCCGTCGCCGAAAGAGGACGCGCTGAAAGACCGCGAGTTACCCTACTCGACGACGTGGCGAATCGACTAAACCTCTCTCCAGAAGCTCGCGCGGAGCGCTTGGAGTCTGGCGGTAACCGACTTTTAAAACGAGCTGAATAGCCTCTATAATTAGAGAGTTCATAGGCAGGATAGCGTTGGATCAAGATTGGTTTGACTACGAGTTGGAATAGATTCACCGCAATGATTACCAAACCATATACCCTTTTTCACCGATGATTAAGGCTCTTCAGATCCTGAAGAGCTTGGCGATAGGAAACTTGTTAATTGAGTCTTGCCCGATGAATGTCCACATCAAGCTTGACACCACGTTTCCGCCAGGCTTGAAGTAGGCGCCTGCGAAAAAAGGGGGATAAAGTTGTGCGATTAAGGATCTCGGCCTTATTCACCAAAACTTCATCGTGATAAAATCCCCATTTTAGAAACAACCGACAAGGCATAGCGCGAAGCTGTCCTATCCTCTTTTCATTGAAATCAAAAAGACCAATAAAAAAAATCTCGCCAGACGCCGGTTGCAAGTTTCGCGTTAATTGTTTTTTCCATCGTTGAAATTTTTTATCTCGTGGAGATCTGAGCAAGGCTACATGCTCAATCAAAACCCCTAAGACTGCGGCCCAAGCATGATCAAAGAAATGAATCTCTTGCAAAAGCCGTAAATCAAACTCAAAAAAGTGGTCGCAAAGAAAATTGGCAAAAATCTCAAAAAAACGCGCATCGAACCGGCAAATTTCAATGTAGCGAGAGAACCCCGAATGAATGTTCTTCTGTTGCAGCGAATTCAGCGAGAGGTAAGCGTTGGTCAACTCATCGACCGTCGGCGGCCGAATCCTCACAGCGGATGTTACCAATGCACCTGATGATTCAGCTTTCATCTACAATTTGATCCAGAAATTCTAAAGCTTCTTGCGCTTGAGGAATTTTATTTTTTTTCAACTTCTCAATATGCTTTTCAACAAAGCCAATGTCGGCACCTTGTTTCACCAAAGCTCTGGCATGGGGAATATCCTTCGCCCTATGAGCAAAAGACTTTAAAATCAACATATCCTCCTTACCAAGAGCCATGACTTCAAGACTCTCATTGGAGAACACTTTTATTAGGCGTTGAGAAAAATCTTCAGGTAAATAGATGGCAAATCGTGAAAAATAAGGGTTCAGCCAGTCCGGTGATAACCCCAAGGTTTTAGAGACTTTTTTTACCAAAACATCGAGCTCATCTAAAGACAACCCCTTCGGAGCGGCATCAACATCGGCCGTGGCGAGAGGAAAAGAATGAGCAAGCACCATAGCTCCCCCGCCTCCGAGAATTAAAATCACCTTTTTGTTACCTCGATGAGTTTTTGTTATCTCTTCACTCAGAGCTTGAAATGCGCCCAAAATCACTTCTCGAGTTAAGACCCGTGCCATACTGCCCCTCATCTCACCCCTCGATCTCTCTGGGGTCCTCACACCTCATTCGTGAACAACATCTGAGCTGCAATGATAAGTAACAGGACAGCAAAGAGTTTACGAACGATGGGGCCGCCCACCATATTGGCAATCGTAGCCCCAAAGTAACCACCCAGAAATAATCCAAGACTCAACCACAGTGACAGTTTGAAATCCGCGGGGCTTAAAACACCCTCTTGCCAATAACGAACGAAAGATAAAAGACCCACCGGCAACAAAAAAGCCATGAGACTCAGTCCATTCGCGTAAAGCTGTGGGTAACCTAGCCCCAAGGCTAAGGCGGGAATGATCACCACCCCACCACCAATACCAAACATTCCGGATATCACTCCCGCCCCAAGACCGATAGCCAGTAAAATCCCATGCGTTTTTTCCATATTTCTTTATTCTCAGCTCATCATAAGGGCTTAAAGGTCGCAAGGACTCACGTTACTCACTGCCTTTTTAGCTCCTTGCAGGCCGATGCGTCGTACCAACTCAGGGATTTAAGCTAGCCCCTTGAGCATAGCATGCCAATAAAGCTGCGGCAGTAAATAACGCTTCAACGCCCAGTAACTGCGTCGGGGGATCGTGGGGTCCAGAGGAAAGGTCGGCAACAATTTGCCATCATAACCAAACTCAGCCAGCAACACCTTACCGATCTCGGTTATAAGCGGGCATGAGGAGTAACCATTATAAAATGGATCTGGCTTTTCTCCGCTCATCACCTTAAGCACATTCGTCGCCAAGCCTGGCGCCTGCGCCCGCACGGCTGCACCTGTTTTCGAGTTGGGAACCCCGGTCACATCACCAATGCCAAAGATGTTGGGATAATGTAAATGTTGTAGAGTGTGCTTATCCACCGCTAACCAACCCTTTTGATCTCCCTCGGTGAAAGCTAGTCCACTCTCCACCACATAAGCATGGGCTGATTGGGTAGGCACTACATGCATAAAGTCATACTGAATTTCTTTTTCTAAAGTTTGCCCATCTTGCACGTAAGTCAATGTAGCCTTTTTATTGGCTGCATCCACACGCGCCAGCTTGTGACCAAATAAGACGTTGATTCCTTTTTCCTTACGAATTTCATCCAAGGCCTTGGCAAACACAGGGATCCCGAACATGGCAGCCCCTGCGGTAACAAAAGTGATTTCCACCTTGTCACGAATACCTTTTTTGCGCATGAGATCCTCGAAGATATACATAATTTTTTGTGGAGCCCCTGCACACTTGATCGGAGGAGGCGGCATAATGAAAAACGCCTTTCCTCCCTTAAAGCTCTCGATGTTATGAAAAGTTTTTTCCGCTCCTTCATAATCGTATACACTGACCAGGCCATCCTTCCCTAGGTTACCCATCAAACCAGGGATACTCTCCCAGTTGATTTTTAAGCCCGTCGCTACGATCAGATACTCATATGATAACTCACGCCCATCATCTAAAACCACTTTGTTCTCTTTGGGTAACACCCTCTGCACCATCTGCTGGACCCACTCAACACCGGAAGGGATCAAACTGGATTGAGGCCTCGCGGTCTCTTCTTTACGCACGACTCCGCCACCCACCAGGGTCCAAAGAGGCTGGTAATAATGGGTTTTTGCCGAATCCACGATGGCGATGCTACCGGAGGGCAACTTTTTACTCAGACGCGCCGCCATAGAAATTCCCCCGGCTCCCGCGCCCAAAATCAGCACTTTGAATTTCTGATTGCTCATAGACCAACTCCTTTTTCAAGACTAGGTTAAGATACTAAAATAGCTTTTGCAAGGTAGCCGTGTCGGAAATCATAATTCCCTAAGGTCATCTGTGACAATTTTATGCCCAGACCCTTAGCCTCTTGCTAACTGATAGCATTGACCAAGCCATGGGCTTTTCCGATACTAAGTTACCGGAAAAAAGGAGAATGTCGTGACCCGAGCCGATCTGATTAAAAAGCTCGCCGAACTTCTGTCTATTCCCGAAACAAAAGCTCAAGTGAGTGTGGAAGCCATCATGGAATCCTCTACTCTACAACTCATAAAAGGGGGACGCCTTGAGATCCGCGGATTTGGCACCTTCTCGGTTCGCCAGTACGAAGGACGCAAGGGGCGCAACCCTCGGAACGGACGTGCCATCAGGGTCGAACCGAAAAAGTTACCCCACTTTAAAATGGCTAAAGAGCTAAAAAACGAATTGATCGAAGCTTACGAGTCCTTGAATAAGGGCGACCAAAAGTGAATATCACTTTGCCCCAAAAACAGGGCAAACAATCGCTCAAGGCCTATGGCAATACCACAGGTGGGGTGAGGCCAGCCTCGTTTTAAAGCCTGATAAAACTCCTCATCCCAGGGGATGCTAGGCTTACTTAGCAAAGCCCGCTTTGCATTGTCCTCCTCCCACCGTCTGCGATACTCCTCAGCATCCTGCAGCTCTTGATAAGCGTTACCCATTTCTACTCCCTGCATATAAAGCTCGAATCTTAAAGCCCAGCCTTCGGGGTCCAGCTCTGATAATGCCGCTTGTGGCGGAGGATAGTGAGTAACAAAGCTCAAAGGATGTGCACCTAACTGCGGCTCGATGCGTTCAAGCATGAGAGCGTGAAATAGATCATCATAAGTCCAGCTATCATCCCCTCGAATCCCGATAGATATCGCCAACTCCAGTAACTCTTGGGAAGAAGTCTTTGGGGTTAACTCAAAACCATAGGCGTTCTTAAATGCCTGTGCCACAGAAAGATGGGTCACTTGAAAGGTCCAGTTACTCTGTAACCCAACCTCTCGTTGCGCGCGGGGTAAACTTAACTCCACCTGGAGAAAACTGGTGGAGAGGGGGCTTTCTCCTTTTTTAAACAGATCTAAGTCAGTCACATAATCACCCAGCCCCTGCTGTTCGCATCGGCGGGAAAACTGCTCCCACAAATCCACCACAAACCGAGCCACCCGCCGGCGAAACTCTGGCTCCCCCTCTCCCACCTGATACCACTCCAGCATGAAAAACTCCTGCCGGTGCCAAGAGCTGGGGAAATCCAAGCGAAAGCAGGGGCGAATTTCAAAAAGAGAGTGTTTTATTTGCGCCAGTAACTTTTTTAGCGAGTACTCAGGACTCGGAGGTAAAAAAGAACCTTCTTGAGTGACAAAAAAATCTAAATAGGGCTCAGTTCCAGGACTTTTGACTAGGGTCGGTGTTTGCACCTCCATGGCTAAGTTACTACCCAGAACTTCACGCACACTGGCGAGAAATAAGTTCCACAAAATAAGAGTATCGCGCGAAGGAGAGAGTTTTTTAGATGGGTGATGGATGGAGGACATAAATTTTTCCCCCTTTTTTATTTCATTGGCCTTAAAATACAGTTTCAAATATTTTTTATCCCCTGCCTATTCTTATTTTAAAACCGACCTCTTTAGCCCTGAAGCATTCTCTGACGCCTTGAAATCCGCTGCAGTGTTGCATTTTACTTTTTTTGGTAACAGAAGCATCTAGGGATTTTGATAAAATTCACTCAAAAACCGGGGAAAATGATGCGTCTTTGGTGCTATTACCCTATACCACACCTCCAATCACATCCTTTTTCACTGCAATCCAACTTTGTTCCATGATACAAATGTTGCCCTGATACAAGTTCTGTAAACAAGAGAGAGTTTTATCGGGCAAAGGCCCTTCCATTCTAAAAATCACTAGCGGCGTAGAGAGCGCAATCCCTTTTTCCTTGATCTGTGCTACCCAATGCTCAGGGGAGTGATTAAAGTTCACACGTACACGCACAGCCTGAATGTGTTGAAGAGGCAAGCCTGAGTAAATCTCCTCAAACGGGATATCATCCGTAAGTAAAACAAAGGGCACACGATTATGCACTAAGTTTTGAAACTGATACGCGCCAATGCGGTCCACATCCACAGCCGTTTTTTGTTTTTTGCCTGAACTTGGCAGACGATCACCTAAGCGCCAAGCGAGTAACAAGCCCACGCCCACCAGCAGCGCCGATCCCACAAAAGGACTACTAGGATGAATCCATTGATAGACACTACCGCCAAGGGCTGGTCCTAAAATTCTCCCCAGGGCCGCCATGGACTGAGCCGTTCCCAAAGCTTCTCCTTGCTCGGCTGCCGGGCTAGATAAGCTGATCGTGCCCAGCAAAGAGGGGTTAACAAAACCGTTACCTAGACTCAAGAGGGTCATGGCCCAAGCCAAAAAGTTCACATCAAAGGCTAAAGCAATCCCGGTGTAACCCAAGATTTGAAAACCCATGCCGACATAAAGTAACACCCTCTCCCCAAGTATCGGGATGAGTTTACGTACAAGCACCCCTTGGTTAAGCGTGCTAATAAGCCCAATGTAAGCAAAACCAAAAGACACTTCGCGAATCCCCCATCCAAAGCGATCGGCAGCCAATAACACCAAAGTGGCTTCCATAAGAGCCATCGAAAAAGAGTTCAAAAAATAGTTACCAATCAAAGCCCCTGTTACTGGACGTCGTAAGTA
>CAZZMS010000088.1:0-9857 GCA_964655485.1 uncultured Pseudobdellovibrionaceae bacterium
GATCCACCAATCACGGTAATGAGTCGGAGAGGGTGTATTCGCTTCCCCCCCCTTATTGGCGGCAGGAGTTCGATTCAATGGCTCTCTGGTATGAGTCCCCCTAAACTCGCTGCTACCAAACATGGCCGGCTTCAGTTTTTCTCTCCTCCAGCGCGGCAACTTCAACCAAGCTCGCTCCCACCAATCCGGTCGTTTTTTGAGCTGACACAACTGCGTGTGATAAAAACGCAGATAAGCCTGCTCTTCTCCCCACAACAAAGAGGCTTGCCAAAGTTTTTTATCCTCTTGCCAATTACAGTGAGCCGCTAAATTCGAGGATGAGCAGCCTTGCGCAAGCGCTCGATCACATAGTCCCATAAGCCATTCCACTTGATCCTTCGCCGGTAACAAATCACTCACCAGACGAGTCAATTTCATGTCCTCTCCCGCCCCCAAAGCGTCTGACCATCTTTCAGGCCAAGACAGGCGAAGCGCCCATAGTTTGGCCACCTCTTCATCGATATGCGACCAATGCGCCAGCCAGGACCTTGCCACGGCATCTTGTTGATAAAACCAATGATAACGAGTGCGCAAAAAAGCTTCCACAGGCGATGGCGAAGGCTCAGAAGTGCTAGGCAAGTCAAATCTCAGCTTGGGGTCCAATTGCCAAAGATCTTTCCAGATACAAAACATACCCATGACCGATTCGTTTTGAACTTTTCCGGGAGCACAATCTTTTTGGATAAAACTTTGCGCTTGTGGATCATCACTCCACAACCACCACCGTAAAAAAAGTAAGAGAGCATCTTCCTTAGGCTCTGTTACTGAGTATCGCGCAAGAACTTGCTCTACACACGCTCTCTCGTTCTCGGCCTCCGGATTGTCGCTGCTTTCCTTATTCTCTTTATTCCTCGTTTGAAGGGGTATCTCTATGGTCGCCAACCAACGCAAGCTCTCCCTTTCAAGTTCCTCCAGATTAGCAGGTAGGAATGAGCAAGTATTTGTCTCTACACCAACGAGGGAATGACTTTTTTCAGGGCCTTTTGATTGAGCCCCCCAGCGCCCAGAATGCAACCAAGGGTTAATAAGCTGATAAGTTACACTCAACCAAAGTGTGAGAGCCAAAGCCACCCCGACTCTTTGATACCACTTTAGCCAAAAAAACTGCGGCAGATGACGAAGATCCTGCCACCACCAACTTGCCTTAGCGGATTGGAGTGAGTCAGACCACGTGAGAGTGCCGCTCCAGCGCTCGTAAAAAGTTCTCCCTCGGGGGTGGAAAAGAATGGATAAATACGGCAATCCTAGTAACAAAGCCGCCGTAAAAAAACCTAAGGCACGCCAAAACAAAGCTCCAGCCGAGGGAGATACTTTACGGATCACAGTCCATGGATTGGCTCTCTGGTCGTCATGAGCCCCTTCTTCCAAAGGTTCAGCGATCAGATAAATACGCATAATTTTTTGGCCAGGGCTTTGGCGAAAAAGTTTAATCGTCAAGATCCAAAGTAGCACTCCAAGGAGTATTCCCACCAACCATAAAACGATTGTTCCTTGTAACCACTGCGACCACAGCTGACCCGATGTCTGAGAGCCTGTAGTCATCTCGTACCACAGCTGATTGAGCCTAGCACGCCAGGGGGTCAAAGTTAGGCGTACGATGGTATAATAGAAGAACACATCAAGGCTGGTGGCTAAAGCTCTGGTTGATAACCAGTAAACTCTTTGCGAAATCCCTTCATAAACATGATTGATAGACCATTCTCCGTCTGAGCGAGGGGCCTTTGAGTCCAGAGGGCTACGATCTAAACTCCCGTAAAAGGGATCATCCCACACCATAGCTTGGCTATCGGTGGGAGGTAAAGGGACGAAAGAGCTAGCTCATGAAAACCTGACCAAAGACGGTCTCAGTACCTTTAGGCTAATACTCCAGGTTCAACCCCAGGCTAGAGTGCAGGCCAGGAGCTTGATACTGACTTTTGAAAAATTGCCAAAGCCCCATCTCCGCAAATAAAGCCAAATTGGCTATACCGTAGTCTCTGTACCACTGCAAAGCAGAGGTTCGATCCCACAGAGTGAGGGAAATTTCAGCCCCTGCCCGCCCCTGAATAAAAAAACTTCCGCCAAAACCCGAAGATTTTTGATCATCCCGTAACTCGACTAGGGCCAAATACCCAGGTCCCCCGCCGACATACAAGGCGGCATATCGAGTTACCGGCATTTGCAGCTGAAGTCCACCCACTAAGGGAAAAAAATATAAAGAATAACTCTCTTCAGCAAAAGTCCCTGAGTTAGTTAAATACCCGTTTCCGGTGGATTGACTTAGACCGACTTGTCCATAAGCCCAAAGCCAATAACCCACTAAGGGTTTGAGATACCTTAAGGTGAAAATACCAATCGTCTGCTTACCATAAAGACTCTGGTAGCTTAAAGACTTGGAACGAAGATCAAACTCGGGCAAGTAAGTTAGCCCCACACTCAAAGTTTTCTCATGAGTCATTTCCGGCAAACGGTAATAGTAGTTACTGTCATGAACAATTTTCTCTAAGCCAAAAGATTCTAAGGGATGGTCTACATAGCCGGAGCCACCTTTTAATTGGTTTTTTTCTTGTTGGGCCCGGCTGAATCCCTCTGCGGATGGCCAAGCATTACCGGGGGACAGCGCTGATTTTTGGGAGCTAGAGGCCAAGGGCAATACCCTGTGAGTATCACTCGGAAGTGAAACATTTTGCCCATACACCGGCTTTAACATCAATACTATCGGTGTAAGTAAGCCACGCACAAAGGCTTTTAGCCAGTTACTGTCTTTAATCTGCTTAGCAATCGCAGGTGAATGTTCGTAGTACCAAGACACAAACTCTTTTCCCCACGAGTAACGCATGAGAAACTGATCCCGAAATTTTCGAAGCGTGATAACCATGGGGTCATCACTGCGCCCGTAAGCTGCAGTAGCAATAAAGCAACGTTCATCTTGCAGCAAACCAACCACTTTTTCCGGCATGGCCGCCTGAGTATCACCAACAGGAGTGGTGGAGTCACTCATGGTAATAGAGTTATTCGAATTCCCAGGCCATGAAAAAAGCTCCACGTTACCCGCTTCATCCTTATTTGCGACCAGCACCGTGTAAACTTGTCCATTTTGCAAACCAGTAATGCGTCGATCAGAAAGACCGTTCGTAACATTCATCGGAATATCAATATGCGGCGAACTCAGCGTGAGAGAGGAAAAATTACCAGCGGCATAGAAGGCGCGAATCGCTTCATAACGGATACCCGAGGGATCGGCCGTTGTGGCGTGGGCGGGAATGGCGTTCGCGCTCTGATCTCCGACCACGAGGTTATTAGACACGTTGGCGGCAGAGTTAATAATATAAACCTTTTCGTCACCTGGAAAAACCGTGTAGTCACAAAAACCTTCGTAGGCTCCCATGGTACTGGGGCAACCAAAAGTCATGGGTGGTGAGCTTTGCACATAACGAAAGCGGATTTGAAGGGTAATCCCATTATCGACTAAAGCCGTATTGCCACAGCTAGAATTAAATCCAACTTTAATAGTTTTATTAAAAGAACTCTGACAGGTATTACTACTACCTAATTGATTACACAAGCTTCCCCAAGTCCAGGTCGCGGTAACATTCTGATTGGCTTGATTGGGCGTATAACTAGAGACGGAGGTCGGAGTTATGACTGTGCTACCGTCTAAGGCAATGATCAACTGGGAGCAACCATTGACATAAGTTGCTGGGTTGTCATGCGACAGCGTCACAGTAAAATTCAAGCTAGGATAAATTTGTTTATCATTACATAAAATCCCTGAAGATGGCCAAGAGATAGGATTGAGTGGCTGAGAAGATTGACAGCTATTACAAGGCCAGCTGCCACCTCCTGTACAGGAGTTGCCCGTATTTCCCGCAAAAATGGTATAGCTTGTCGCACTATTCTGTACGAACTTGTTAAAGTAATTACTTATGCCTTGGATTTTGGTAACTGCCCAAGCCGCTGACACAAGGAGAGAAATCCACATACTTCTTAGTTGACCAAGTTTCCGAGCAAGGGGTCAATGCGATTTCCCTTCCTACTTTAGTCTAGTTGTTTGATCAAGGTCACAAGCTCGTGATAACTTGTCAAAAATAACAGGAGAACAACGTTAATGTACTCGAAAGATCTTTATCCTATACAAGAACCCTACCGCACGCATCGGCTACAGGTATCTTCTCTCCACAATTTATACGTGGAAGAAGTCGGTAACCCAGAGGGAATTCCTATTGTTTTTCTGCACGGCGGACCGGGTGGTGGAATTGAGCCTAAACATCGTGGCTATTTTAACCCCCAAAAATTTCGCGTGATTTTGTTTGATCAAAGAGGTTGTGGTCAGTCCACTCCATTTGCCGAGATTGAAGACAACACGACATGGGATCTTGTGGCGGACATTGAAACCATTCGTCAACATCTCGGAATAAAAACATGGTGGGTGTTTGGCGGCTCTTGGGGATCCACACTGGCTCTAGCCTATGCCACCAAGTATCCCCAGCTTGTAAATGGTCTCATTCTACGGGGAATTTTTTTATGTCGCCCACGGGAGTTGTCCTGGTTCTATCAAGAAGGGGCGAGTCGCATTTTTCCAGACTTTTGGGAAAATTATTGGAATGGGATCCCAGCTACTGAGCGAGGTCACATGATTCAAGCCTACTACAAGAGGCTAACCCATCCCGACGAGTCTGTACGCTTAGAAGCAGCCAGGTGCTGGAGCCAATGGGAAATGGCCACCAGTTACCTTTTGGTGGATAAGGAATCTATTGCGAAAATGGATGATCCAGCCAAAGCTCTTCCGTTTGCCCGTATTGAATGTCACTACTTCATAAACAACGCTTTTTTCCCTCACGAAAATTACTTACTAGATGAGGCAGAAAAACATTTGCAAAACAAGCCCATTACCATCGTACAAGGCCGCTATGACATCGTTTGTCCTATGGAGTCTGCTTGGGAGCTGCACAAACGCTTACCAAAAAGCAAACTCATCGTAGTCCCCGATGCAGGCCATTCTGCAGGTGAGCGCGGCATTCGCCACCACTTAGTGGATGCCACAGATGCGATCTCCGTTTAGCGCAACTTGAAACTTAACTATCTCGTTTGAGGCTCCAGCCAGCGGCTATTTTTCGTTTCGGCCCGGGGCACGCCCTCCTTGGCTCAGCTGCAAAGGGCTAACGCCCTTGGCCATCCATGGTGCAGAGGCCTCCGGGCGAAAGAAAATAGCCGCTGGCCTCATGACACTAAATTGTTACTGACTTTTTATCAGGGAACGAGTCGTAGGCTAAACTCCACCTTTTGGCCGGTACGGGTGCGCATCCAAGCTCCCCTATATGTTTTGCCGGCTTGACCAATTTGCGAAGCTTGCGCCCATGATGCTAACCAACGTCCGTTTTGATAACTCCAATCTCGGTTGGGCATGGGGCTCCAATTTCTTGGGTTACCACACTGTTCTTCAAAGGCGGCCTCCTCGGCCCAACACGCAGCCGCCTCATCTGGCCCTATGCCGGAGGCAACTCCATGGATAGGCTGATTGACTGACACCTGACTGACCACCGTGTTACCGGCAGGCGCATTGGTAAAATAAAACCGCAGATCACCGGATAAGGCTTGAGGTGGTAGCTTGATTCCATGACGTCGAATTTCCTCCCAATCCATATCATGCCCCAAGTTACGATTGTAAACATAGGTCTTTTCTGCAGCTACCACTTGATGAAACCAGCTTTCGTGGGAGTGAATGATCCAGGCTCCAAATCCGTTACCAATCTCTTTTTCTCCCATCATGCTATGGATAGCCGTTGTGGGATAGACACGGCGGGCACCGTTACCTAACAGGGAAGATGTTCCTGGATCTTGACAAGGATCTCGTCCGGGGCCACCAAAGATCCAATGACTGAGGAGGTTATAGATCACCGACTTCACCTCTGCCGAGCGATCAAAGCTTGCAAAATGAACACTTGAGCAGGCCTTACGCATATCCGGTAAAAACGGACCCGCGTGAAAAATGACTCGATTAAGATACTGATCAGCTCCATAGTAAGCCAGTGCATAAGCGGCCACCATGGTTCCGTTACTGCCCCCAATATGATTAAAAAAGGAGCCTTGCCGCAGATACTGATGCACAAACTTTAAGGCTTCAAAATAGGCAGCACTGGCCCTTTGGTAACCTCCCGCATGCCGCCAGTAACCTGTGTTTAATTCCGTTCCACCACTTGAAGCTATTCCATCAATAAATTGCAACTCGACTGAGCGAATTCCTTGATTCCTCCACTCATCTTGAATACTAGCAGCCTGAGCATTAAATTCTCTCCAAACAGTTGAACCATCCCCGCCACTGACCCACAGGACTGTTCCGTTACTCATCTGCCCAGGCCTGTTCCATCGAATACGCACTTGGTAACTCTGCCCGGAAGAAATCGTAAAAGATCTTTGATAACACCTAAAACTGGCGTAACTCGCTTCAGGGCAGCCGCTACTCAATTGATCGATCGTAAGACAAGAGTTACCCGACCATATTTTATCACTCGCACATTGATTACAGGCTGGATAATTAACCGCTTGATTGCTGCAGCGGGCTTCCACGCATTGATTACCCTGTGCTTGGTAACCACTATCGCAAGTGGTTACTCGACAATCCCCCCAAGCAGAGCCCTCAGAATTACAAATCTGTTGCCCTTGTCCATGGGATATGGGGCAGTTTCGAACCGATTGGGGTGTACAAGCCTGGGGGTTAGGTAATGGCAGCACCAGTGGATTATCGGGGGGATCGGGATCATTCTGATCTGTACCCTCCGGCCCCTCATTATTCATCTGCGGAGTTATTAGGGAATTTGTATTTGCAACCTGAAAACCAGGACCACAGTTTTGTTGGGTCAACAGTAAGGAAAGGATAACAAACAGCACAGCACCCTGAATAGATGCTTTATACTTTATTTCTCTCCTATTTGATTCGCCTTGCTTGCCAGCTATCATTCTAATCCCCCGTGCTTACATACGCTCATTTTAAAAAGAGCGCAGATTATTTTTTCTGTCATCGTTTATATCCTACCATCTTTACAACTTTTCCCCTCGCCTAGGGAGGTAATATTTGCAGACTAAATAAACTTTTTTGTCCCGTGCGTTTGCGTATCCACGCTCCGGTATACATCTTTCCCGCTACTCCGATCCGATCGGCTCTGTCCCAAGAGGCCAGCCAACGCCCATTTTGATAACTCCAGTCCGGATGGGGCAAAGAAATCCAATTTCTTGGATTACCACAATACTCTTCGTAGTTCACATTTTCCGCCCAACAGGCGGCAGCCTCTTCTCCGGAAGACAAACCTGTAACCACTGCGTGAATTGGTTGATGCGCGCGAATTTGACGAACCTCAATCGATCCATTTCTTACATCTGTAAAGTAAAACTTAATATCCGGAGGCAGTGCAGAGGGGGCTGATTTTAGTCCATGCTTGCGCACTTCATTCCAATCCATTTCATGTCCAAGACTGGGATTAAACAGATAGGTTTTCTCAGCAGCGACAATCTGCTGATACCAACTCTCATGGGAATGATAAATCCATTCACTAAAGCCCTGAGTGGCCTCTAGCGCACCCATCATGGTATGGACGGCTGTTCGCGGGTAGAGTGTCTTGGCGTTGCCCGCAAGTATTGATAAGTTTTGCGGCAAGGCTTGGCATGGGTTCATAGCACCGCTTTCTGAGGACCAAAAACTAAGATAGTTAAACCAAAGCTCGCGCTTTCCGCCTAGTAAGGCAAAACTGGCAAAGTGATCAGACCGACAAGCTTTTTTGACATCTGGTAAAAATGGTCCAGCATGAAAAATCACTCGATTAAGATACTGATCTGCACCAAAATACGCCATGGCGGTTGCAGCGACCATAGAGCCGTTACTGATACCAATATGATTCAAAAAAGATCCCGACTTTAGATATTGATTGATGAATTTTAACACTTCGAAATAAAGTTCACCCGCGCGTAAATAGCCCCCAGCATATCGCCAATATCCGTTATTGAGGTCCTGTTGACCTCCGACGTCTAGAAATTGCAGCTCCACACTCCGGTAACCAGCCTTTTCCCAATCATCCTGAACTGAGGCCGCTTGTGGCGCGTACAATGTGCGCCACGCTCGTGAGCCATCTCCACCACTCACCCAAATCACGGTTCCCTGACTGGACTGATTATGACGATTCCAACGCAATAAAACTTGATAACTGTACCCTGAGGATATAGTAAATTTTTTCTGGTAACATTGAAAACCTCCATACGCAGACTCAGGACAGGGGTGACTGATCTCGCTAAGTGTACGGCAACCATCGTCCACCCAAATCCGATCGGAGGCACATTGATTACAAGCCGGAAAATTAGTGGCATTGTTTGTACATCGAACCTGCACACACTGATTGCCTTGCGGCTGATATCCGTCGTTACAAGTAGTTACTTGACAACTACTCCAAGCTGTCCCTTGCGCGTTACAAGTTTGTTGCCCTTGCCCGTTAGGCATTGAACATGATCGAACACTGTCGGGTGAGCAGGCTTGAGATAGACACCGGCTACCATCGAAATATTGTCCCGAGGCACAACTGTTACAGCTAGGTGGATTAGTGGCTCCATTGGAACAATTACTAGGAACACAGTTAGATCCATTAAAAGAGTAACCTGTATTACAACTTTCCACCTGACAGTTGCCCCAAGCCGTTCCTTGAGCATTACATGTCTGCCGCCCTTGCCCATGAGCAATGGTACATTCTCGAATAGCTTGGGGAGTACAGACTTGAGGCACTGGCAAGACAGGATTGGGGGGCGAAGGTGGAGGAGATGTCGGATCCGGCACAGGAGTGGAGGAAGGGGGTAATACATTTTCTGGATGACCGTTGCCTGTTGGATTTGATGCTTGGGGATTATTCCCATCGTTCCCCAACTGGCCTCCCGAAACTAAACTTGGTTCATCGGTAACGAAACCAGGACCACAGTTTTGTTGGGTTAGAATAAGTAATACGATTAACAAACTCCAAGCAATACGACTAGGGTGTGGTCTAAGATGTTTCAATAAACCAAAATCGTTACGTAAAAGACGCATCACCAAAGCTCCCCCTAGTTGTAGCTTAACGCAATAAACAAGTCTGGAACGAGATTCGAAAAAACTGACTCAAAAAAAATCAAAATACATTTTCCCTGTTATGACCATGGGAATAAATAAGCCATACCTAGGGCTGTCTTATATGCTGAAAAGCAAAGCTATCCCGATCGCGCGCTCAAGATTTTTTCTAGCGGGACTGAAAGGCTAAAAAACCAAAACTTATCTTAGCTTTTTTACGCCCAAGGCTTGCCCTACACCAAATCTAGAAACTTTATTGTGGCATTCACCTGAGAAATCCTCTACACTATAAGAGTCACATCCCGTGACATGAAAGGGGGTGATGCTTGGTGAACTTATGTGATAAACGCCAGGCGGAGGTGGGGGCTATTTAGCCCCCCTCCGCCTTTTTTACTCGTCCCTGAATAATCCATTTTTTACGATTTTTCGCTTCCCGGGCTTTTTCCTTTCGCCCCGGGGCACGCCCTCCTTGGCTCTGCTGCAAAGGGCTTACGACCTTGGCCATCCATGGTGCAGAGGCCTCCGGGCGAAAGAAAAAGCCCGTGGTGATAAGGATCAAAAGAGACTAGAAAGTATTACTCGAATCTAGCGGCTTTCGACTTCCAATTCGGTAACTGTGCTCGAAATAGTCGTGAGGGTAAACTTCGGCCCGACAAGTTTTGAAACATCTGCCCAGCCTTTAATATTAAGGGCAACCGAATACCTGTATGGTAACCAGGTCCTTCCAACATATAAACAAACTCTTCGGTGGCTACATTAC
>CAZZMS010000089.1:0-17739 GCA_964655485.1 uncultured Pseudobdellovibrionaceae bacterium
ATGCAAGAACCTTCATGATTAGCCCTTGGGAGGCCAGTATTCTTAAGGAAATTGAGCAAGCTATTGTGAAGTCTGATTTAGGAATGGCTCCTATCAACGATGGGAAAGTGATTCGCCTCAAAGTTCCTGAACTTACTGAGGAACGACGCAAAGACTTGGTAAAACAAGCGAAAAAGATTGCTGAGGATGTTAAGGTAGCGATTCGTCTTGTACGACGTGATGCTAATGAGTCCATAAAAAAACTCGAAAAAGACAAGCAAATTAGTGAAGATGAATCGAAGCGATTGGAGGCTGAGGTACAGAAGATTACCGATGAGCACATTAAAAAGGTTGATCAGGTGCTACAAGAAAAAGAAAAATCGATTATGACCATTTAAGCGAGTTGATGCGAGGACCATCCAAGCTTAACTCACAGACAAAAACGGTAGAATGACCATAAAAATCTCTGGAGATGGGCTTTAGGTAATTCATGATTCGCGAGGCTGGATGATATGTTAGCCCCTAAAAAACTTGCTATCATTATGGACGGTAACGGACGCTGGGCTCAAAAGCGGGGCTTGCCACGCAACATTGGTCACCTGAAGGGCACCCGGGTCGCAAAAAAAATTATCTCAGCTTGTGCCGATTTGGGGGTTGAGCAGCTGGTACTTTACGCCTTCAGCGCGGAAAATTGGAAGCGCCCCCAAGATGAAGTGTCTTTCCTCATGCGGATTTTGGAACGCTACCTTAAAAGAGAAACGCAAAATCTCGTAAAAAAAAACATTCGCTTTAAAGTAGCGGGAGACCTGAGCAAGTTACCCACTCATTTAATTGAGCTTCTTAACCACACTATTCAAGCGACTGCGCACTGTCGTGGTCTAGAGGTTACGTTTGCGCTCTCGTATGGTTCGAGGCAAGAACTCGTTGATGTGGTAAAAACAATAAGTCAGCAGGTTGCGGCAGGACAATTAACACCAGATGCTATCACGGAAGAGTCTATATCAAATAATTTGTGGATACCTGTGGAACCTGATTTAGTGATCCGCACCAGTGGTGAGGTAAGAGTTTCTAATTTTTTACTTTGGCAAATTTCTTATGCGGAGTTTTATTTTACTCAGACGCTGTGGCCCGATTTCTCTGAGGCTGATTTGATACTCGCTTTCGAGAATTACCGTCAGCGACAGAGACGATTCGGTGGCTTATCAGATGAGGGAGACTCAACCATGACCTCAGAGCTATCGAGCTTATTCCCTCTTCGACAATGGTTACGCTCCCCATCTGTCACTAACAAGGAAGAGCCTTCTTTCCCTGTGAATCCTTTAAATTAAGTCATGCAAGCCTCACCTTCATCACAATTGGGATTGCGTCTCATTTCAGCGATGGTGTTGATTGCTATTTTACTGGTGATTGGTGTCTTAGGGCGCCCCGCCTTGCTACTTTTTGCGCTTATCGTTGCCATCGGCTTGCAATACGAATGGAATCAGGTGGCCAAAAATATCAACGGACTGCAGGGCCAGCTTGGCGATAAACTCTGGTTGATGACTGCTCTAGTAACCTCATTAGGTGTCGTGGTAGATCAACCTCTGAGCCTGGCAGTTCTTGCTCTGGTGGCTATCCCCACCATAACTCTGTCCATAGTGATGATTAAAGGAACAACAGAAGCCTTCAATAAAGGGCTTATTTTTAGTGTTACCGTAGCCCAATGGGTGTTTATGTTTTATGGATTGGTCCTCCCGTTAGTATGTCTATCTATCATCAAGCTACCCAAGGGGTCGGCTTGGTTTTTTCTACTTCTTTTTGTCGCCTTGGGGACGGACACCCTCGCCTACTTCGCAGGAAAAAAGTGGGGAAAGGCTTTATTGGCCCCTGAGATTTCCCCAGGCAAGACCCGGGAAGGAGCTCTAGGTGGACTTGTCGGCTCTTTACTTTTTGGTCTTCTAGCACTTGCGTTGTTCTCCCCCGAGTTACCTCCCTTAAAAACTGTGATTGTTGCTTTAGGGGCTGGCCCCATGGCGATTGCCGGTGACTTATGGGAGTCTCTACTTAAGCGACTGGCAGGGGTAAAGGATTCGGGACAGCTTATTCCAGGCCATGGAGGCATCATGGATCGCATAGACAGTATCCTTTGGGTGGCCCCATGGGTTTATGCTATTGCTATTTTGTAGCACTCTCAAAAATCTATTTCTTCCCTGGGCTTTTTCGTTTCACCCCGGGGCACTCTCCACAAAGACGCACTGCCTCTTTAAGTTTTTAAATACAAAAGACGTGCATTTTTAGAAGATAATGTAACATCATCGATCCTATTGTAACCCATGTTACTGAAGCTTGAATGCCTCTAAGATTTATTGAAAGTTAATCACAGACCATTACCCACATGAGTCATTTCACAATTATTGCTCTCACTGTTACCCTGCTCATTCTCAGTAACGTTTTTATGACATTTGCTTGGTACGGTCACCTGAATTACAAAGATAAGCCCTTGTTGATAGTTATACTCGTGTCTTGGCTTATCGCTTTCGTCGAGTATTGTTTACAAGTTCCAGCCAATCGTATCGGACATCAGTTTTTTTCGGCCTCTCAATTAAAAATTATTCAAGAGGCCATAACGTTTATAGTGTTCATTGCATTTAGCTATTTTTATCTTAAGCAGGCGCCTGATAGAAATGAGCTAATTGCCATGATTTTTATTTTCACGGGAGTTGTGTTAGCGCTACTCAAACCCTTTTGATAGTGCTTGACGTGCATCACTGAACATAGTCCGCATTTAGGAGTATAGCATAATAGCTACTGACAATTGTTCTATCCTCAAACTATCAACATGCCTAGCTTGAACTGATGGTTCAAATAAGGAGTTGGAAATATGCGCCTCGGAGAAATGATCGACAGGGAAAAAAATTATCTCCCCTGGATTAGACCCCTGAGATCGTTCATTCATTACCATTTATTTCCAGACCTGCTAAAGACTCCTTTTTGGCAAGCTTTAGATGCTTTAGATCAAGTATATTATTGGTCTTCTTTACTGCCTTACGATTATTGGAAGCTGTTTGCGCAAATAAATTTATTAGAATCAGATAAACTCACCTCAAATTTGTCTGAGGACGAAGAGCTCCACTTTTCATTGATAAAAGAAAAAGGCTTTCGTCCTCTGCATCAACTCTTGAATGATCGTATTCAAGCCTCCCTCAATGAGCTTACCGAACCGATTCTTATTCGGTTCTTAAGTGCCTACTTTGATCAGGGTGTTGCCTCAAATGTTCCATTCATCCGCAAGGAGGGTCTTCTAGCTAGCTTTATTTATTTCGCTGAGTCCTCTTTAGTGCCTATAAAACCAATTAGGCAAAACCAAATATGGGAATGGAAGAAGTTACCAGCAGAAGAGCTTGCAAAAAAATTGCTACAGGACATTATTCCTTATCCAGAATTTCACCAACAATATATCCGAGAAATCCTGATCAGTCTTAAAGGTTGGTCGGGGCTGATCAAGGCCATTCAGGATAACCCGGGACTACTCCCTATCCCAAGAAATGCAAGCCTTTTGGATTTTGTGACAATACGCCTGATGCTCGAATGGAGTTGGTTAAATAACTACTTTGGAATTCCTCAACTTTGCAAAGAACAGATACTAAATGCTCTAAAAGATGAAACGAAGGAAAAAGTGATACGGAGTAGAAACTATGAGTCCCTACTAATGAGCTTGGAAAACAATCTTCAAAAAAATTACCTTGTGAAATTGCAGCACCACCTTAGCCGAGAACAAAAAGACACTCATCAGCCCTTGTGGAGTTTTTTATTTTGTATAGACGATAGAGAGGGCATATTGCGCCGACATTTAGAAAAACAAGATCCACGAATACAAACCTTTGGAACTCCTGGACATTTCGGATTTGAGTTTTTTCTGCAACGAAAAGCAAACGAACACCCCATCAAACAATGCCCTGATCCAGTAGTCACGTCAAAGATCATTCATCTCAAGGTCAAGGCGAACATGAGGCACTATCCATGGGCTACGCCCAAATGGACCACGTGGGCAGCCTTACGCAGCCTGTTTATTCAGCAGCCACCCAATTATGGTAATGCCCAATTTAGATTAGTAAGATTCGAGACCGCTCCGGATTCAGACGTAAGATCAGTTTTTTCACCCTCGGAAGCTGCAGATCGTTTGGCTCAAGTTTTTAAAACCATAGGTTGGACAAATGTTACCAGCCCTCTTAATTTCGTTATTGGTCACCATGCTACTACACAAAATAATCCTTTTTTCAACGCTTACGGCTGTGGGGCCTGCAGTGGTTCATCCGGAGCCATTAATGCATTGATATTCGCCGATTTTGCAAACGATGCAAAGATACGACAACTGCTGAAAACGCAATACCAAGTTGAAATTGCTCCATCCGTGATATTTATTGCCGGAGTCCATGATACAACGACGGACTCAATCACCCTATTTGCAGAGAGCTCTCTTATTGAAAGCAATGAAATTTTATTACACCTGTCAAAGGCTCTAGAGCAAGTACAGAAGGAGCGCCAACATGATTACTTCACTAGCCAGTCGAAAATTGAGAATTCTACTGATTTATATGAATTTTTCTGGAAGCAAGGACATGCGATATTTCAAGTAAGGCCGGAATATGGGCACAATTCCGTAGCCTTTTGCTATATAGGCGACAGAGAAAAGGTGAAAGGATTCTCTTTTGATCGCAAGGCGTTTCTGCAATCCTATGATTTTTCGTCAGACTCCAGCGGAGATCAACTTGAAAGCATTCTGAAGGCGGTCATTCCTGTTTGTGCAGGAATCAATCTCGATTACTTTTTCTCTCGACAAAATTTACTTGCAGGAGCCGGCACTAAATTATCGTTGAATATCAATGGTCTTTTCTCTGTTACCAACGGAGTTGAGGAGGACATCTTGCCTGGAATATGCTACCAGATGGTCGAGCGACACATACCAAGCCGTATGAATTTCATAATTGAGCAAGATCCACAGTTAATCATTTCTGTGTTAAAACGACATGAGAGCTTATGGAACTATATTAAGAACGAATGGGCATTCCTATGGTGTTACTGGGGGAGAAGATTATTGAAATTTCACAAAGACCAATGGCAAAGCCTTGAGGAGTCGTTATGATTCTTATCATCTTGCCAATTTTAAGTTTGCTCATGTTTCTTTTTCCGTGGAGCTACAGAGCATTAATTCGCTTTGGCTTAAGTAGCCTTACCGCCAGTGGACTATATTTAACCATCACCACTCTCAGTGTTCTTAAAATTTTTAACATGCCAATTTATTTGGGGGATCATCTCGAATGGAGGATAGACCAAGATGTGTATGTTTGGAACCAATTTTGGACCATTAGCGACTTAATAGTTGCATGGAGCGCATACTTGGTAATGTTTTCCTCTTTCATATTTTCGGTTAAATATTTTTATCTCGAGAAAGAAGCCAGAAAATTTTTTGCACTATTACCCCTGATTTTATTTGGGATACTTTTGATAACGAGTGGAAACAGTCTAGACGTAGTCATTATTGGATGGGAAAGTGTAGAAATCGCATCAATTTTTCTCATTTCTTTTTACGCCTACAGAACTCGAGCGATCCGTAATACACTCAGGATTTTTGTCATTTATAAGCTCTGTGACATCGGTCTCCTTGTTACTTCCCTTTTCTTACAACATAAAAAAGGTATACACGCGATTGCTTCACTACAGCCTTGGTTGCAAGAATATGTATGGCAAAACGGAGTAAGCATTCACGTGATTGCCTTCATGACCATTTTGGCTGCTAGTGGTAAATCTGCCCTATTTCCCTTTTTTAATTGGCCTGCGCGAGCTATGGAGGGACCAACTCCATCTAGTGCATTGTTCTACGGCGGACCTGTTTTGCACCTAGGTGTTTTTTTGCTAATTAAACTAAAAGATTTAATTTTATTCAGCGATATTGCCCGAGGGACACTCGTGACTCTTGGACTTTTGACTTTCATAACCGCACGACTCGTGGCCCGCACTCAGTCTACTATTAAAGGTCAGTTAGCCTACAAGGCCGTATCGCACATAGGCTTGATAGGTATTTGGATCGCGTTCAACTGGATCATACTTGCTACCATTCATATTTGTATTCATATGATTTATCGAGCTATTCGCCTCATTCTTACGCCCTCAGCCGCCTATGAAAGGGCCCATGAGGGCTTGAAAAGCTATAAAACTTCAAACCTACTTCATACCTCATTTAGGGTGCTACCTGAATCCCTTAAAAGCCAAGTAGAAAACTCATTGTTTGCTCTTGGGTTACAGGAATTTTTTCTATCACCCACAGAGCGGGGAGGCCTCGGATGGTTGGATCTTTCGCGGCTCAAACATAAATTTGTGACTGAAAAACCCGTTTGGTTATTTACGGTGGGATTCCTTATCCTGGCATTTAGTATTTTATTTCAGACACCTTATCAAATTCCGGATGTTGCTTTACTAATTTTGACCTTGGCGACCTTGCTTAGCTTAAAAAACGTTCTAAGCTACAAATCAGTTTTACTCACCCATGTCCAGCAGTTAATCAACACTCTTTTTTTTATATTCGGCATTTGGCTAAGTACACAGCATTTTAGTACAGGGTTTCTCTGGTTTTGCATCATGCTCAGCTTAGCCTTTACACTATCATGGATCGCATTGAGCCCTTATCTTTCGAAACCTTTAAACACATTTCATGGCCTAAAATATGTGAATATGAACCGGTATTGGATCATGGTTGTTAGCTTTCTTATAGCCGCTGGCTATCCTGTGACACCCATGTTCATTGCAGAAGACAGTCTTTATTCGGAGTTACTTCATGTGTCCCTAGGACACACATTTATGGCTTTTTTATTTCTTTTCCTTTTGGCCATTTACTGGATGCGCCTGATGGTAAGGATTTTCTGGGGCTTTCATTTTAAAGCCTTAATTCATCCTGTCTTCCCACCCTTAAAACCTCATAGTTCATGAACTGCCGATGGCATCACAGTCAAAAGCAAGACCAGCTGGCATGTCGAGGCTCGTCATATTCATCTGATCTGACGAAGGCCAATAAAAAAGGCCATGCAAAACGCATGGCCTTTTTTTGGTAGCACCTAACGTCGGACAGAAATTACATCATGTCCATATCGCCCATGCCGCCACCCATACCAGGATTTGCACCAGCACCTTTAGTTTCTTTCTTAGGCGCTTCGGCAATCATGGTCTCGGTAGTGAGCATGAGAGAAGCCACACTGGCAGCATTCTCCAGAGCGCAACGAACCACTTTAACAGGATCAATCACGCCGTCTTTGAGAAGATCTGTGTACTCATCAGAGAACGCATTGTAACCCCAAGTGGTAGATTTGTTCTCAAGAACTTTGTTGAGAACAATCGCACCATCTAAGCCCGCGTTGAAGGCGATTTGACGAATAGGCTCTTCGCAAGCGCGCTTAATAATCATCGCACCAAAAGCCTCTTCGTCAGAGAATTTGTTCTTATCGATTTTCTGAGCAGCACGCAGCAGAGCTGTACCACCACCAGCGACAATTCCTTCCTCAACGGCCGCGCGAGTAGCATTCAAAGCATCCTCTACTCGAGCTTTTTTCTCTTTCATTTCTACTTCAGAAGGAGCACCCACGTGGATCACAGCAACACCACCAGCGAGCTTGGCAAGACGCTCTTTGAGTTTTTCTTTATCGTAATCAGATGTGGTCTCTTCAATTTGAGCCTTGATCTGATTGATACGTCCTTCGATGTCCGCCTTCTTACCGTTACCATCGATAATAGTGGTGTTGTCTTTGTCAACCACTACACGCTTAGCCACACCAAGGTCAGCTAAAGTAGCTTGCTCGAGCTTACGGCCCAACTCTTCACTGATTACCGTACCACCAGTGAGGATAGCAATGTCTTCGAGCATAGCTTTACGGCGATCACCAAAGCCGGGGGCTTTAACCGCGCATACATGCAAAGTGCCACGCAGTTTGTTTACAACGAGAGTAGCAAGAGCTTCACCCTCAACCTCTTCAGCAATGATCAAAAGAGGACGCCCAGACTTAGCCACAGCCTCGAGAACGCCAATCATGTCTTTCATCGAAGAGATTTTTTTGTCATGAATGAGAACATAAGCATTCTCAAGAACGGCTTCCATGCGCTCGGAGTTAGTTACGAAGTAGGGAGATAAGTAACCACGATCGAATTGCATACCCTCTACAACTGTTACTTCAGTTTTAGCGGTTTTGCTTTCTTCGATAGTGATAACACCCTCTTTGCCTACTTTATCCATAGCATCGGCCAACATCTTACCGATTTCTTTATCGTTGTTGGCAGAGATGGTGCCCACTTGAGCGATTTCGCTAGAGGACTTGATGGGCTTAGCCATAGCCTTGAGTTCGTCGATAACGATCTCAACAGCTTTGTCAATGCCACGCTTAATAGCCGTGGGGTTGTGACCAGCACTGACAATTTTTACGCCTTCACGATAAATGGCCTGAGCCAAAACGGTAGCAGTGGTGGTTCCATCACCAGCTTGATCATTGGTCTTGCTGGCCACTTCTTTAACCATTTGGGCACCCATGTTTTCGAACTTGTTCTCGAGCTCGATTTCTTTAGCTACGGTAACGCCGTCTTTAGTGATCAAAGGTGAGCCGAAAGACTTTTCGATAACCACGTTTCGACCCTTGGGCCCGAGAGTCACTTTTACAGCGTTAGCCAAAGTGTTAACACCGCGAAGAATGCTAGCGCGAGCGTTTTCAGAAAAAAGTAATTCTTTAGACATGATTCAACTCCTTGTTAGATTAATTCAGTTTAATTGATAACACCCAAGATATCTTCTTCACGCATCATCAGGTATTCTTGACCGTTGAGTTTGAGTTCAGTTCCAGCGTATTTACCGAAAAGAACTTTGTCGCCCACTTTAACTTCGAGGGGTAACACTTTACCGTCCTCGGTGACTCGACCTTTACCCACCGCAACAATTTCACCCTTTTGCGGCTTTTCTTTAGCGGTATCAGGGATGTACAAACCGCCAGCAGTTTTCTCGTCCTCGCTCATTCTTTTAACGAGGATGCGATCGTGTAAAGGACGAACGGCTAATTCTTTCATAAACGGACCTCCTTTTTGTGGTTGTGTCGAGGGACAATCTGTGTACGAAAATGAGACTGTCAAGACGACAATTGAAATTTTATGTGGGATTTTGCGATGGAAGCCATGCGAGGATGGTCCTAAAGCGCAAAGCCGGTCCTTTTCAAAATTCTGACTAGACGTAGCTCCAAATAGCGAATCGCCCCTTACAAAGCGCGTTATGGGCGGTCAAGGCAGGAATGTGACGAGCGTTGCGCGCTGCTTTGAGTCAATCATGGGCTAAAACATAGTTCCGTCTTGAAATCCCATCCAAACTGGGTTCATGAAAGCATCATCAACTCTCTTTGTCGGCTTGTTACTAGCTCAACTTCAAGCGGCATGGGCCGTGAGCACTTTTATCACCGAAGAAGCTCATATTCAGGATGAAGGCCAAGTGGAGTTAGAGATTTTCCCTGAAGTCAGCCGTTCTGGGGATGAAACCAACTATAGGCTTCTTAGCATCGCAGGCTACTCATTTACCCATGATTTCGAATTGATCGTCGGTGCCGGAAAAAAGTTTTACCCCAAGCATGATCAATCCAAGTGGGTCAGCACGTTAATCATGCCGAAAATTTTGTTGGTGGAGTCCCGAGATGATCATTATCTGTTCACTCCACATATCGCAGTTATGGGCGGAGTAGGCAGTTGGGACAGCTCACACCACGCGCGATTCTTCATGGTTGCCAATTCCTGGACGACCTGGGAAGAACACCTTCACATTCATTTGAATTATGGGTGGCGAGAGGGTGATGACGGGCATAAACACTTCTCTGCCCCTTACTGGGCTATTAACTTTGAGTTGGGAATCACCTCGCCAGATTATCGATTCATCGCTGAGGCATTCAACGGGTTGCCTTTTGATAGCCAAGCAGCTCCTTTGATTTATCAGATCGGTGCCCGCTGGTTAGTGGCCCAGGATCACCAATGGGACCTCTGTTTGGGTACAGGGGAAGAAACCGAGGGCTTTCATAAAGGCACCGGGCATCATGAATACTGGGTCCAAGTGGGCTGGCGAAAAATTTTTGATTTGTAATGGCGTATTTCCACAAAAAGAGAGAAATCCGGGGACCATGAAAACGAAATGACTCAGGGGCGACTAAAGAGTTCGTCAGACCTTATGACGCCTTTTTTTAAAAAAGGAAGTCAAAATCTCCGTCGCCTCTTCTAGAGGTAGATAATCAACAGACTCAACCCGGTGATTAAGTCTCGAATCCTGAAGCAATTGATAGAGACTTTGGGCTCCTCCCCCTTTGGGGTCGCGCGCCGCATAAACCACACGCGATAAACGGGATTGAATAATCAAGCCACAACACATAATGCATGGCTCAAGAGTGACATAAAGTGTACATCCCACAAGTCGCCAATTTTTAATCCGCCGGCTCGCTCGGCTAATGGCTATCACCTCAGCGTGGGCTGCTGCCTGATGCTGGCCTTCTCGCAGATTCAATCCTGCTCCCAAGATCTGGCCATGAGGAGAGACTACAAGGGCACCCACCGGCACTTCACCTTTTTTTTCGGCCATTCGAGCTAGTCGCATCGCTCGCCCAAGCCAGAGCAGATCCCCAGCGGCAGCCAAAGGACTGGTTAAAAAAGAGGGTGACTGTTTCATGATTCACTTTTACTCCTAAGCCAGGTGGAGGGCAATTCATGAAGAAAGGAGCTCAGTGCGCTCATGGAGGATTTGTCATTATCCCCGCTCCCCCAAGACATGACCGCCTCAATAAAAGTCAGGCCGAGGAGGATCCTTCGAAGATCAGCTTGTCACTTTCCACAAAATCGTGTTAACTCCCCACAAGGCATACAGAAAGGCGGGTGATACTCCATGCCATTTATTAAAATTCGAGAAGGCGAGAGCTTTGAAGTGGCTTTCCGTCGTTTCAAAAAATCTTGCGAGCGCACCGGGATTTTATCTGAACTCAAAAAACGACAACATTTTGAAAAGCCCTCCGTCGCTTTAAAGAAAAAATCTGCACAGGCCCGTAAGCGAGCCATGAAAAAAACCGATGCGAGGAGAGGTAATTAGTTCAACAACGAAGCTCAGACTCGTATTTACAATAAAACTAGTCGTCGCAAAAAAGCCCCACCCTTGAGTGGGGTTTTTTATTATGGAGATTTGAGAAGCTTATTCAAAACAGTGCCTGTTTATGACTGAAACTTCTTTACAGTCTGGTCAATATCACCGAACAAGGACACGCCGGTTTCGGGGTGGCGCATACGGATCTGCACGCAATCACCGGGATGCAGAAAGCGCGTAGTGGCTTGGCCGCTGTCGAGCTGTTCGACCGTACGCTTTTCCACGATACAACTATAGCCCCTGTTACCCTGCGCGTTCGACACAGTACCGCTACCGATAAGAGTGCCTGCCACCAAGGGCCTTGTTTGCGCCGCGTGAGCGATGATCTGCCCAAAATGAAAATGCATCTCCCCGGCATTAGCTCGCCCAAATCTTTCACCGTTCCAATCCACTTCCATATCTAGATACAATCGCCCGTCTCGCCAGTAGGGTAACAATTCATCGGGGGTCACGGCGAAAGGCGCTAAGGCTTTTTGCGGTTTAGATACAAAGAAACCAAAACCCATAGCAAGCTCTTTGGGAATGAGTCCACGCAAAGACACATCATTGATCAAAGTAACCAAGCGAATATGTTGCAAAGCCTGATCTGAACTTACACCCATTGGAACATCATCTAAAATAACCCCCACTTCAGCCTCAAAATCGGTACCATGTGAAACATCGACTTGTGGAATAGGTTCACGCGGACCCAAGAATGAGCCACACTCGGCCTGGTACAGCAGTGGGGTGGTTAAAAAATCTGGTGGCATTTCAGCTCCGCGTGCCTTCCGCACCAATTGAATATGATTCAGATAGGCAGAGCCGTCGGCAAAAAGCCAAGTCCGTGGAAGGCATGAAGCTAGCTCTATCTCCTGCAGCGACAGAAGGGGATAATTTTTCGGTAACTTTCCATGCCTGAGCTTCTCATCAAGAGCAGACACACTCGGTAACAGCTCAGACCAAGACTCCAGCAAAGAACGCAGTGATGGCACTACGGGAGCTAGTGAAACGGCGTGCTTACGATCGGGATGAACCAGTAACAACTCCCCATCCCGCGAAGCCCAGGTTTTACGCGAAGCAAATATCATGGATTCTCCATCGCCAAGTCACTCGTTACTCAAAACTCACGAATCCGTTAACACCAAAGGCACGATGCGAGTCGAAGGGTTTAGCAATAGCACTAAGACCCTGCTCAAAAAACACTTCAACACCCAGTTGTGGAGCGACTTTAAAAGAGGCTCCAAACTGAAAAGTATTCCAGCTAGAGCGATAATCTTGACAAGTTCCCGGACCGCAGTCTTTATCCAAACCTAGCGCCAGAGAGCCACCCAAAAATAAGCCTCCTGCTTCGCTGAGCCAGTACATGGCTGCTACTGGGATTTCAAACGCACTAAATTTATATTGGGTCGTATTACCAGAAACCTCTACATTGTATTGTCTGGTAGTATAATTCATCCCCACCCGCATACCCAAACGCTCTCGGAGGAGAAAACGCCCCAGCAAACCAAAGTAGGTGGAATTCAATGAATTGATCTTGGTGCTCGCGATAGAACTATCACCACTATCTGAGCGTAAGCCAATCAAAACTCCTAAATCCTGGGCCATCACAGGCCTTGCAAAAAGGATCAGAAGACCAAGCATTACAGAGCCAATAAACATCGAACGCATATCATACTCCTTTGTATAGCCACCTTAAGCTTTTATCTTATCGCAACACGACGCTCAGGCAACTCCGAATCGAGAGACCTTGTGTCCTGGCCCTAGCTTCCCAAAATGTACATTTTGTCTCAAAAAGTCAGAGGGCGGGAGAGGTAAGGATGGTACAACAATTGCCTAATGAACTTGGAGCCATCCGTTACGATGAGATGGTTTTTGTTCAATGGTAACGCAACCGGAAAATAAACCAAAACAAACAAGGAGAATCCTATGAAGGCTATACCCAAAATTATGAAATTTATGACAACCTCACCCCACACAGTGAATGCGTCTTTAAGCTTAGCTCAAGCCGAAAAAATGATGCAAGAACACCGCATTCGTCATTTACCTGTTTTGCAAGGAGGCAAACTTATTGGCATCGTGAGCGATCGTGATCTCAAAATGGTTATGGCCTTCAAGGATGTAGATCCTAATAAAGTCACCGTAGAAGAAGCCTGTACCTTTGATCCCATCACTGTTAGCCCAGAAGCCCCTTTGGATGAAGTGGTCTCACTCATGGCTGAAAAAAGGATTGGAAGCGTTCTGGTGGTGGACAATCACAAATTAGTGGGTATTTACACCTGGGTTGACGCCTTGAAAGCCATGCATGAGATCTTACACCAGAGATTTCATGCTTAACGAAATTTTATCCAAGCTTAAAGTAGGCGCGCCTTAATACCTTCTTCTTGAAAGAACTTTTTGATGGCTTTGGCGTCTAGATCCTCGAGCCGATAGAGCAGCCTATGGATGAGTTCAAAGGTTTTTTGTGATTTTTCGGATCGTAACTGCGATGTAAAATAAGCCACATCGTCGGTAATTTGTACCATGTTACTTAGGATTTTTTGTCCATCCTTGTGCTGGGACAACTTATCTAGCTGCGCCAAGGCTTTGTTAAAACCTTTCAACAACTGATCAATTTGGGCGATAATGTTAACCACTGTCGCCTCATTTTTTTCTATAAGTTCCAACGCTTTACCTGCCAGTCCGTAACCCTGAGAAATCAGCTGATCAATACGTGGCGGATCCTCCCCGCGTACCACGGCCCCGGGGGCAAATTCAGGCTCCATCAAAGAGCCAGGAGTGATTTCTAAAAACTTCTCCCCAATAACCCCTGCCATGTTAATGAAAAACTTGGAATCTTGCCGAATGGTACTCCATGCCTTTTTGTCCACATCAATGATTAAACGTAATTTCACCTCAGCTTGAGTTTTGGGATCCCGCCCTTCAGGGTCAAAAAGGATCTCACGCACTCGTCCCACTTTGATCCCCATAACACGAACAGGAGAGCCCTTCTCAATCCCTCCCGCAAAGTTGTAAAGCACCTGAAGGGAATAGGTTTTCTCAAAAGGCTGAATCACTCCTAACAAGAACAAAAAGGCCACGACAGCAAAAAGGGTAGCTACAAGAAACAACAACACCTTGGACCCGGATTTCATACTAAAAGGTTCTGTTAGAACTAAAAAAAAGGCAATCTACCCTTATAGCTTCTGTTACTAGGTCCTGGTTACCTTCTTTTACTAACCTAAAGTCCAATCCAGGAAATTCACGAGGGCCGATGGATCCCTTTCTAGTAAAAAAGCGAAAACAGTAAGGTTAAAACAAAATCCAAGACAATCACCCCTACGGAGGACCAAATAACACTCCAGGTGGTTACCATACCAACCTCCTGGGCCCCTCCGCGACAACGAAAGCCTAAAAAGGTGGCCACTAGCGGAATCCACGCGCCAAAGGCAAAGCCTTTTATAGCCGAAAACCACAAGTCCTCGAGTTTAGCAAATCGCCGAAAAGCGGTAACAAACATGTCGGCGGAATAATCCATATAAAAGTAGGCCACAAGGCCTGCAGCAGCTAGACAAATCACATTTGCTAAAACTGTCAATATAGGCACCCCCAGACTCATGGCCAACAACTTAGGTATCACTATAAACGACCTTGGCTTGATACCAAGCAGCCTTAAAGCCTCTACCTGCTCTGTGGTCGTTTGGTTAGCGACCTCAGCGGCGATCGAAGCACCTACTCGACTAGATAGCAACAAAGCAGTCACTACGGCTCCAAGCTCTCGTAAAATCAAAACCGCAGCAAAACCTGGAACTAGCGAGTCATCCCCAATTACTAAATTCATATGATAGGAGCTTTCAAGGATCGTTACCACGGCAGCAAAAGATACGCACAATAACACGATAGGAGTGCTCTCATGTACCAAGCGCTCTAGCTCCTTGACCACCCGAACCCAACGCATGGAAGCAACATTCAATTCAGAGAAAACTCCTACAATATAAGACAAAAAATCTATTACCCCTGTCATCCGGCCACCTCACAAAAATAAACTACTCAGCCAATCCAGAAGAACAATGGCCACCATCGTAAAAACAGAAGCCCTAACGACTTGTGCTCCCACCTCACGAGCCCCACCTCGTGTGGCAAATCCGAAATAAGTTGAAAGCCATGCCAATGCGAATGAAAACAAAACCACCTTAAGTAACCCAATACCGATAGACCTTAGAGTTACAACTTGAGGAATAAACGAAATATAAAGAGAAAAATCCATACCCACTAGGAAATACGCAGTCAGTGAGGCACCAAAGATGGACATGAAGATCCCCACAATCAAAAGTTGAAAACTTGATAGAATGATTCCAAGAAATCTTGGCAAAATCATCTCTCGCAGAGGATCTGCACCCAAACAAATAACGGCATCGATTTGTTCGGTGACGCGCATCGTGCCAAGTTCACTCGTCGTATAGGCCCCAATACGCCCTGCCAGCATGAAGGCAATAAGTAAGGGCCCAAGTTCTCGGATTGTACCACTTGTTGTCAGACCCCCTAGATAAGATAATGCACTGAACTCCTGGAGCTGAAGCGCAAACTGGATAGCCATGACGGCCCCTACAAAAAAACCGGAAAACACAACAATAAGCCAGCTGTTCTTAAGAACTAACCACGTCTGATCCCAAACATCCTCAGAACGAATTCCCTTAACCACCAAAGTCCTAATTAGCTCGTTTAAAAAAAACAAGGCTTCCATTAACCTGTAACCTCTTTTCGTAAACAGTACGACTATGCAAAAGAAGCTTACCAAGAGTAAAGAGGCATATGAAAGACTTTTATTTTATATACTGACCTCACTAAGAAAATCCTGAATTAAAGGAATATCACAGCGCTTTAGTTCCTCCGTGTTACCATCAAATAAAACCTGACCCTGCTCGAGGAAAATCACCCGATCGGCAATATCCAGAGCACAACGCATATCATGCGAGACAACAATCGACGAAGTTTTTAGAACCCGACTCAAGCGCAGAATCAGCTCGTTCACGATGGTGGTTGATACTGGGTCAAGACCAGTAGTTGGCTCGTCGAACAGTAGGACTTGCGGTTTGAGAACAATAGTTCTCGCAATCGATACTCGCTTTTGCTGACCGTATGATAATTGATGGGGATAAAGCCAGAGTATGTCTTGCGGAAGTCCCAAGAGCGCAAGGATATCACGGATCACCGTTTTGATTTCCTCATCATTAAGCTGGGTTAGCCGTTTTAAGCCAAAGCTCAAATTTCCTAGTACCGTTAAGGAATCAAATAAGGCGGGTTGCTGAAAGACCAAACCGACCTTTCTTCGCACAGCAGGCCAATCCGCATCAGTCAGATCGTTTAATTTCTGACCGGCATACAGGATCTCCCCTTGCTCGGGACGCATCAATCCCACCAAATTTTTCAGCAAAACGGACTTACCAGTACCCGATCGACCGAGAACAAAAACAATTTCACCTGGAAACACCTGGAACGAAATCCCCTTCAACACGGTCTTGCTACCAAAACTCTTTACGACTTGCTTGAACTCTATAAGAGGTAGAGGCGCTAAATCTCTCACAAATATATTCCATGGGACACAAGGGCTTTGGTCAAAATGAACTTTATTGTGATGCGCTTCGCTCTTTTTTAGTCTTTATGAATAACTCCCTAGAGAACTGATTGAGCTCCTGAAAAGGATTTGCAGAGCTATTGGTAGAGTCCTGAACAGATTCCCCTTCTGCCCCCAAGGTAGGCGTTGGCAAACGCCCTTTTAAGCCACTAAGCGTTGTTGTGTGATCCATCATCACCAGGGCTTTGTAGAGATTGAGCTTGCGACTAGTTCGAGTTTTTCCCACGAGGCTCTCAAAAGGATCGCCTGTTTGTAAAATATATTTCTTCACCTCAAGGTAATTTAACTCAGGCTTGTGCGCCATGACCAATGCCACAGCACCCGTAACAAATGCAGTGGCCTGGCTTGTTCCAGTCATGAATCCATAGCTGTTACCTGGAAGCGTTGATAAAATATTTTGCCCCGGTGCTGCTAGGTCAACGGTCTGCACCCCGTAGTTGGAAGAAGGTAAAACCTCTGTTTGCGGATTAATAGCAGTTACTGAAATGATATTATCTAAGCCATAGTCAGCTGGGTAGTAACGATAAACATCAGAATTAGATCTTTCGTTACCAGCCGCCGCAACAAATAAAATCCCTTTCTCTCGCGCACGCTCAATGGCTTTTTTCTCAGCCTCAGAGGGCTCAAGTCCCCCACCGGAGTAGTTAATAATATGTGCTCCCTGTTGGACCGCATAGTTTATGGCGGCAATCGTGTTTTTTAAATGATCTGAAGGACGCTTTGGATCAAAGTATTTAAGACACATGATTTTTACTTTGGGTGCAATCCCTACGATTCCCTTACCATTGCCCGCCATGGCTGCAATAATGCCGGCGATGTGTGTGCCATGTCCGTGATTATCACTAAGATCATGGTTACTATCAACAAAGTTCCAACCATTGATGTCATCGACAAATCCGTTACCATCGTCATCTTTTCCATTAGGAAGCTCAGCGGAATTTTGCCAGTAATTGGCGAAAAGGTCTTCATGCTTTAAATCACAACCTGTATCAATCACTGCTAC
>CAZZMS010000090.1:0-67588 GCA_964655485.1 uncultured Pseudobdellovibrionaceae bacterium
CAAGGGAGGCCCTTTTGTTTCGCCTCGCTTTGCAAGCGTCGCTCAGTTAAATCTAGGGCTAGTGCAGCCTCCTTAACGCGAAGAAACTGATCCCAGCGCAAAGCTAGTTCCAGTTCATGCTCCACCTGAGTGGCCCAGTGAGGTAACCAAATTTCGTTAGCTCCCACGGTGGCGGCGGATCCCGCTTTAAGAAAAATGATTGGAGCTTCGTGTGGGCTAGGGGTGGCGGCGTTCATTTCTTTGGCGTGGGCCTGATAGTTACGTCCGACACACCAGATATTACGAATAATCATAGGAGCGTCCTTCCTATTTTGAATTTAAGGTCTTCCTTCATCTAGAGGAGATGTACTGGCTAAGCCTCCAGCCGGCCATCTTTGTGCAGGGTCCATATTTGTGTAGTGCTATCATAATGTAGCTCCATCCAGCGGCCGGTAGGCCAGTGATTTTTTTCTGGTAACAAGCCGCGGGGTTTTATTTCTTCCATAATTTCATAAAGCCAGTCTTGGTGGGAGCAGAGATAGAGAGCTTGTGAAGGAGAGGGGGTGCTCGTTGGCGACTTATTTTTCTCAAGGGAAATAGGCCCTTGGGGAGAGGGAGCTGGGTTAGGCGAAAACCTTGGCTGCAGGCAAGTCAGTTGCGAGAGAAAATCTCTGATTCTTTGATGGAATTGGTGAAAACTTTCTCCCTCTTGGTGGAGCAGGAGGCTTGGTTTGGGCTCAAGGCTTAAGGAGGAATATTCGGCCAGAGGAGTTAGGGTTTGCCGACATCGTAAAAGGGGAGAAGACCACAAGGCCCAAGGTGGCGGAAGCTCCTCTTGTTGCACCAAAGCAACAAGCTTGTGGGCTTGACCCTGACCTCGCGTAGAAAGGGGGTTTTCCTGTCCCTCGGAACTGGCCCAAGTTTTATCCCCGTGCCTTAAGAAAACGAAAAAAAGGCTAGATTGAGCGTTAACCCCTGGGCACGGCATGGACTGAAACCTCATAAGGACTCAAAAACCATAGAATCACTTTCGCTAAGAGCGGTGGGCGTGACCTTTATCATCTTATCCGAGGGTGAGGGGAAAATAAACTATCCTTTTTGTAGCCCTTGACAGAAACTTCCATTGACAGTTGGGGGAAACCCCGGGAGAACCGAGGGGGCAAAGGAGGGCGCTTATGCCTCGATTCATGCTTTTTACCTTGTTCGTCCCCCTGTTTTTCGCAGCTTGCCAAGTGCGGGACCTTCCGGTTTTAACGCCTGAGGAGCAAGCGCGCTTTAAGGGAGGGAGTGGGCGAAAAGGATCGGGTGAAGGTTCCACGACGGATGCGCAAGCTCCCTCTCGCGGAAGTGAGTCCAAAGACGCAGGAAAAATCAGCCCCTTGATGGCTGAACGAGTAGATGAGTTATTTTTAATAGGTTTTTTGCATGAAGCCCTTCGCGTGTCCCAATTGGATCTTAGCCAGGAAAAAGGGAGTGAGCTGCTAAGTTTGGGGATAAAAGCCGAGGGCTTGCAAGATTGTGTCCGTCCCTCCTCACGGGGCTTGACGTTTACCTCTTGTGTTTACCGGGATCCACAAGGGGGTAGTATCAAATGGTCTGGTGAGTGGGAGATCGATAGAAGGGCGGAGGAGTTAAGAATCAAAGAACTTCCCATGCGCTTGCGAGTTAAAAAAGGTTCAAAAAATTTCGATGTGACTCAAGAGCGGGAGTGGGTGTACCGGGTGACCGATAAACGTTGGTGGCTGAGAGGAAGATGGACTTGGCAGGCTTTGCCCAATCAACAAGGTGTTTGGGAGGAACTCAGCCTAGAGCTCACTCAAGATGGAGAACAAAAAGTCGCTGGCGGAGCTCAATACCGAGCCTATAACAATCAGGCCGTCATCAGTTTTGCTGACGGAGAATTGTTACCCTCAGCAGAACTTTTGACCCTTGTTGGCTCTACGTCCTTCGAAGGGGCCAAGGCGCCGGTAGCCTGCTTCGAGACGGCAGAGAGAAATTCAGGCAAGACTTGGGTAACGGCTGCAGAGTCTCTTCGTATCCTTTTTACTCTCGACTACAAACCCCCTATGCGGTTTCAAAAAGCTCCCGTGGTGTGGCATTGGCAAAAAGGTTTCGAGATTCCCATAAAAGATCGCTCGGGTAACATGATAACCCACAAACGAGAGAAGGATTATTGTCGTCTTCAGCCCTTCCGTTTAGAGCGTCTTTTTGTGTCACCTTTGCTGAGCTTGCTTGCGGAGTAAGAGAGCTAAAATCATCAAAGACTTCGATTTCTTAGGCCATGAGCCATTGATTTAATCCCTGAATAACGTCTGGGGGAATTTCATGGCTTCCGTCAAAAGGGAAGGTTTTTACCTCGCTGACTTTAGGACCTAAGAGATTTTTAAGCTGACCCATGTTATCAAAACTCAAAATGGGATCTTGGCGACCATGGCTGATCCATACTCGAGTGTTAGGAGCGGGCGATGTTTGCTGCCAAAACGACGCATGGATCACGGCACCAGAAAACAACAAAAGACGTTTTGGTTTTTTGTCAGAAGGAAGGCTACAAAAAATCTGGGTCGCAAGCATCGCTCCTTGGGAAAAACCACCTAAACTGATACGGCTCCATGGGTAACCGGTTTTTTCAAGCCATTGAAGGATAGAGGTCGTGAGTTCATCCAGCCCTTCCGGTTTGAGATCGCGAAAAGAAACTTTTTCTCCCTGATTGAGTTTTTGTAGTTCCTCTAAACGTAAAGGCCACCAAGCTCGTCCCATCCAGCCAGGGCCGATGGGCACGCTGTGTGGCCCCTGAGGAAAAAGCCAAAAAGTCTCTTCAGGCCATGTGATCACTTCATGAAGGGGGTAAAGATCATAAGCATCGGCTCCGTAGCAATGGAATAGGACCACAAGTTCTTGCTGTCCTAGGGGTGAGGAGGTTTTTTTCGGGCTTGGGGTATGAGCCTCGAGGGCCTTGATTGTGAGCGAATGTCTATTCGAAGAACTCATGTCTTTGTTTGTAGCGAGGCTCCGTGATGATGTCCATGCTTAACTGATGGGTTGCTGGCATTATGCAAGAGCTTGATGCGAAAGCGTGATCGAAACATCCTTAAATAAAGCTGTTGAAAGGTTTTACAGGCAAAGAAAAAACTCTGTTTTCGCAGTTCATCTGCTGTGCTAGAGGAAGGATTATGAAATTTAGGTTTGCTCCCTCCTTACGTCCTCCCACGATTTCCCAAGAAGATTGGAACTCTTGGAGCTGGCAAGTCAGAAAAAGTCCAAAATCCCTCGGGGAGTTGGAGGATTGGGTCAGGATTTTTTCGGTACTAAGTTCACAGCAGAATAAACCTCTGGAGTGGAGCGAGTCTTTCAGAGGCGATATTTTATTGTTACCCGAGGAACGTGAGGCCTTTTGTCGGCTTGAGGATGTGTTTTCCTTTCGAGTCACGCCTTATTATTTGAGCTTAATCGACTTTGAAAATGCGAATGACCCAATTCGAAAAATTGCCCTTCCTCGTCTTGCCGAGATCTCTCACCGGGGGCAGCAGCTTTTTGATCCCCTTGGCGAGCGCCGGCATAACCCTGTATCCAGGATTATTCATCGTTACTCGGACCGCGTTTTATTTTTAGTTACTGACTTTTGCAGTGTGTATTGCCGTTACTGCACGAGAAAGCATTTTACTGGGCAGGAACAGGTATTCCCCAAGGAGGAGGAGTATCAGACGGCTTTGAATTATATTCGAGAACATCCGGGGATTCGTGAGGTAATTCTCTCGGGAGGGGATCCTCTCACTTTATCTAACGCAGCCCTTTTTCGTGTGCTCAAGGACTTAAGGCGGATCGATCACTTGGAGATTATTCGCCTAGGGACCCGCATGCCTGTGGTATGCCCTATGCGTGTGGATGAAGAACTGGTGCGTGGCTTGCGGGAGTATAAACCTGTGTTTGTCATGACCCACTTTAATCATCCTCGGGAACTTACTGGCGAGGCGGCCCAAGCTTTAGAGGGTTTCGTGGATCATGGTGTCCCGGTTTTTAATCAGATGGTGTTACTAAACGGAGTCAATAATGATGCGAGTATCGTCCAAGCTTTAAATCGGAGATTACTTTATCTGCGCGTGAAACCTTACTATATGTTTCAATGTGATCCTTCTATGGGCAGTGAGCACTTTCGTACCCCGGTGGAGGAAGGAGAAATCATTTTACGTGAACTTTGGGGGCACTTGTCAGGGCTAGCGATGCCTATTTTTTCTTTGGATATTCCTGATGGAGGGGGAAAGGTGACCCTCGTGCCATCTTTCGAGCAATCGCGGGAGCCGGGACGACGTTTATATCAAGGCTGGGATGGACATCGTGCGTGGTATGAAAATCCCATCACCTCAGCGGAAAGACCTCGGGATGTTCAAAATTACCAAAGCGAGTGGGACAGTTTGAAAAATGCTAAAGTCGGGTTGCGCCATTCGGGTAACGACTAAAAGACTAATCCCAAGTAGGCACTAAAAGAGGTGTTGGGCTGGGGCCCTAGCAGGGGACTATATTCCCCATGCCATTGCACAACTCCTGTGATGGCCCACCAATGCCATACAAGGGTGGGACCTACCTTAAAATAAGGTAACAAGCCGCTGGTTACAGAAAGTGTTTCACCCGCAAAATTTTGCTGAACTTGAGTTTGT
The DNA here is from genome assembly GCA_964655485.1 of uncultured Pseudobdellovibrionaceae bacterium. Taxonomy (GTDB): domain Bacteria; phylum Bdellovibrionota; class Bdellovibrionia; order Bdellovibrionales; family Bdellovibrionaceae; genus JANWYU01. The sequence continues at coordinate 4,632 of CAZZMS010000090.1, forward strand.
GCCCAAAAGTTTCCCCCTTCGAGCTTGACGGAAAAAAAGGGGTGTATTTTCCAAAGCGGAGCTAGGATGACTAATCCTAGCCTTTGGAATTTCCATTGGCTTTCTAAGTTACCTACCGCTTGCGTGGATGGTTGGCTTTGTGCCCCTTCTGCTCCAAACTCCCAGCCGGAGCGATTTTCTATGGTCCAACGAAAAGCGATTTGTGAGATGGTTGTGGGATTGAGGGCTGAATCTTGGATTTCACTTTGTTGGTAACCGAAAAGAAGTTTTTGCTTAAGGGAACTAGAGATAGGTGTGTGGGGTTCTCGAGTCTCTAGGCGAGAGAAGCTTTGCTCCTGAGCCCATGACTGCATAGGTAAGGTGAAGATCCAGGATAAAAAAGAAAAGATGAGTAACACATTATTTCTCATGTTTGATTTCTAAAGCTCTTAGGTTGTTTCCTGGGTGTTCATGGATGCTAGCCTCAAAGGCTTCCTGTTGTTGGTTTTTTAGCTGTTCTACAATCCATGAGGGTTCAGGTAGTTTCTCTAACCGAGGAGTTTCTGGATTTGTGGCCGCATCGGGGTTAGACAAGGGCATGGACCAAGTGTTCACCTCTTGGGAAAGCTTGGAAATGAATAAAGTAAGGTTTTTTCTTGAGGTATTTCTATCTTGAGTTTTCAAAGTCTGATACAGCTGTTTAGCCATTTGACTGCCTAGTTGGTAACTAAAATATAAACGCACCGCCGGTGCGGGGTTACTTAGTAACACATCCAGGAGTTGTTTTTTTGTCAGCAAAGAAGGTGGTGTGTCGCCATCCAAAGATCGACCCTTTTCTGATGGAATAGAGCGTTCCACAAAGTGTGTGTCACCCGTCACAAGCCACGCCCAAACGTCAGCTAGGGCTTCGTTCCAAGCTCGAACTAAGTAGTGAATATAAATGGCCGATGATAAATCTACTGGGGCAAAGTCGGGTTGAGGCTTGCTGGGTCCGCTGGATATTTCCGGGGACTTCAGCAGAGCTTGCTTTAAGCCTTGGTCACTAACACTTTGGGTCACTATGTGATGAAACAGGGCATGGAAATGCTCATGGGCCACCACTCCTGGGTTAATCACCAGATCGAGTTCGCTGAGTGTGTAAGGTTCGAAAATATAAATATCCCACTCCGGAGAGTAGCGCGCATTATTGTGACTTACGTTCTCACCCAGTTTGACTTTGGTGTCGAAAAAAACTTGTCTTGGCCATTTCAGATAGGAGCGTAAGCCCAGTTCTCCGTCGATTTCCCAAAGCTTTTCAAAAGTAGCATAAAGACTAATCAGACGAAGACTGTGAACATCCCGCCCTACCCAAATCCCCCTTGAGTCAAAAAAGCCTTTCAGATAGGGACGGATTCCTACTGGCCCTTGCGGCCCCAGCTCCCCTTGCAGCCAAATTTCAGCTACTAGCCCACGGAGGGGAGTCGTTGAACTTAGAGTCCTAAGCTCTTGTGTGCTCCACTCCAGCTTTCTTGGGGCATACATGGTTTGTATGCGGGGTAGCCACACGGAAATGGATGGCTGAGACTCTTTGTCAGTAAGGTGCGAACCACAACCTACTAGAAGCACACTCAGCAGAGTCCATGTGATAAGCAAGCCACGAAAAAGCTCACGGTGAGGATCCATCATATCTTTTCATCCAAGCGATGTGCCACTGAGCCACAGGTTTAGGCTGCCAAAGGATGTCAAAACTTTAGACAAGAGGACTTTCTCCTTCCGCTTGCTAAGCTTTCTTGCTTAGCTGAAAAATATGCAAAAAAAAATCGTTTTAGCCAGTCAAAGCCCTTATCGTAAAAAATTACTTTCTCGCCTCCCTTATCCTTTTGAGGCTGTTTCTCCCCAAGTCAACGAAGAGGAGTTAAAAGCCCAATGGTTAGCCCAAAAGTTGTCGGCTGATGAGCTTGCTCGGCGATTAGCCGAGGCCAAGGCACGAAGTGTGGTAGCTCAATACAAAAAAGAGCCAGAGCTTCTCGTTTTAGGTTCGGATCAGCTTCTGCATTTTCAAGGGGAAATTTTTGGCAAAAGTGGAAGTGTGGAGAAAGCAGCGGAGCAACTCATGCGTCTGCAGGGACATACGCATGAGTTAGTCACGGCGATGTGTTTAATGGATCCTTCAAGCGAGAAAACCGAGGTTTGGACTGTGAGAGCTCGAATGTTCATGTATCCAATGAGCGAGGGAGAAATTTGGGATTACGTCCAACGTGATCATCCCATCGATTGTGCTGGAAGTTATAAGCTTGAAGAGCATGGAATTTCCCTTTTTTCACGCATTGATTGTGAGGATTGGACGGCTATCGAGGGCTTGGGCTTATTGAGTCTCCAGCAGCGTTTACGCCACTGGAACTAAGGGCCCTTTTTGGTCTTTATTTGCGTCTTTTTAGAATTTTCTTTCATAAGTCGGCCTCAGGTGTTTCACAGCCTTGGTCCATGGTTTGAAATATGACAGATAACTCGATGAGCTACAGGGAGTGATGACATGAAATTGGAACTAGCCACAACCCAGATTTTTACTGGGCTGGGGAAACTGTCGATTTTTATGGGCTTGTTATTGACGAGAGGGCCTGATTTATGGGCCCTTCCTGCAAAAACCGCTCGTCAACTAAGCCTTGCTGAAGACTCAGCCTGTAGGGTGGAGGCCGCTCAGCCCTCTTCTCCTGTGTTGTATGCTGAGGATTTTCGCTGGGGCCTGTTGCGCGAGGATTTATTGAGCTTATTTGAGTGGACTTATCAATCGCCCAAGCGTCTCATGCACCATGCGCGCATTCGTGGCGATATGATTGTGTTACCTTATGAGGCGGAACGAGGGGGAGCTGTTGAAGTGCCTTTACAAGTGGCTGAAGTCATCGCCTCGCACATGGAAATGGCTATAAGTCGTCGCTTTGTGGATGCCGTTTTTTTTCCTGATATGGGGCATTCCCATTTTTTGATTCCTGATCAGGTGTATGAAAAAGAGTATGCGGATATTCCCGTGAAACAATACAATCAGCTTTATCAAAAGTTGCTCACAGATGAGCGAGTTTTGATCTTATACCACACGGCTGAGCAATTAGCCTTTATGGATGGAGATCAGGTAAAAGATGAGCCTTATTATCAGTGGCGGCATAAAACCCGTAATTTATTGGCCAGCACAAAACTCGGAGTTCCTTTGCGTGTTGTGGAAAATCCCGACTCTCCGGCTAATACAGTAAATGAGGTGGCGGGTTATCGTTGGTGGGGAGCGGGTTTTCAAATCAGTGCTCATCATCGAGGATGTTTTGTTTACAAACACGGCTCGGAAGAACGTCGGTTTGACATCAGTTTGTATGATTTGCCCAGTAACCAATCCTTTGCTGACTAGATAAAATTCTTGTTTTATCAGGCTTCTGATGATTATTGGTCTGGACTTGTGTAGAGTTTTACATCCTTGCCAGGCCTAAGCCCATGAGCCGATAAGGATTTCTTCCGATTCCACGTGTAACCACAGGAGGTGGTTTATGGAAAAAATCAGTAGGATCTTACCCACCAGTTCTCGTTTTCGTAGTCCCGATCCTGATTTTGCTCAAGCGGCTCGCCCTGGTGCTCCCAGTATGGGATTACGGTCGGGTTTAGTGAGCACGCGAGACCGTGTGAGCCTGAGTTACCCCGTCACGGAAGTTCAGCGTCCTTTCTTAGTCCAACATGGATCGCAAGCTGCCTCCTTCGATGAATCGATGCGGGAGTCGAAACACCTGAGTGCGCGAGAGTCGCACTTGGTAGCACCACAAAGCCCAGTTCTCGACGCTAGCTCCGGGGACGAAGGAGTGAGTGGAACCATACATTTGATCGCCTAGAATTGGTTGCCCCAAGGAAGCTAGTTGTGCGCGTATTTGATGAGTTCTTCCGGTAACTAGTTTGACCCAGTAACGGTTGTAGTCAGCTAAGCTTTGAGACTTTAAAACGATTAGTTCGCAGCGTTGATATCCCTCGGCATTTAATCCTTCTAAGTTTGAAACCAGCTGTTTAGGAGCGCGAGCACTTTTAGCCATCCAGTGAATGTATCGATCTTGTTTTATCAATTGGCCTTTTTCGGTCACGGCTAGATAAATTTTTTTTGTGTCCTTGTTTTTATCCCAAAGCGCCTTCGTATGAGCACTTTTTGCAAAGCCTAAAAGCCCCGATGTTCCGACATCGAGGCGATAGAGCGGATGTAAATCTTGATGACCAGTGAGCTTTGCTGTGTAAGCTTTGGCGTTTTCCAAGATATTATCCAAGGTTTCGTGCGTAGGGATCCCCCAGGGCTTGTAAATCCAAACCCACTCAGGCGTCTCGTAAAGGACTTCGATTTTTTTTATTTGCTCCGCAGGATACCGCCGCGGTTGCAGGTGGATGCGTAAAATCGCCCCCGGTAGCACTGGAGCTTGGGGATTTGTGGTGCGGACGAAGTTGACGTAAATGGCTCCGATTTGAATCAAGGCAGAGGCCTTCCTTCTAGGGATGTTCGTGTGCTGGGTGAGAATTTGAATCAATGATCCTGGGGTAGCCTCTGGATAGCGCCAATGAAGGATGCGATTTTTATACATGGCGATTATTGAGAAATACCTAAGGACTGCGGACGAAATCTTTGACTTTTGAACTGCTGTGGGGATTCGGTATGCTCATCTTCGTCAGCTAAGTTGGAAGTGTCCTTGAAAGAAAAGTTTGAAAAAAAAGCTTTCAGGGACAAGCCTGTATCTGGCGGTTGTTGAGCGGGTGAGCGGTCTTTGGGGGTTGTGTAAAAAGTGTTTTGCGGTGACCATGTTCGTTCATCCTTAAGATTGAGACTCCAAGAGGAGATGGATCCTTTTGCGTCCCTGGCTTGTAATACCACATGAGCGGCTTGGTTATTCCAGTTTGTGTTTTTATGCTTGATCTGGCTTGTAAGAGGTGCTGATACAATCCATGAGTGGGATGTTGATTCCGACCGTCCTTCAACCGTAATGGGGTTTTGACCTCTGATGATTTCGTAACCTTTGGGTAAGAAGAGCTTAAGATTGGTGTTACCATCATAAACAGAGAAGTACTCTATGTGGGGAATGATTTCCCACGTATGAGAGTCCAAAGCTCGTGCTTCCATATAGACTTGATGAGCTTGCCCGATTTTGCGCGACATGAAAGCAATTTTTTTTTCAAAGGCTAACGAACTCATCCCATGAATGGGTTTAGATTGTCCTTCGGCACTGATCTTTGGAGTGGGGGATAAACTCAAGGGACTTACGGGAGACCATATTGTAGTCCAAGCAAGAATCGTGGCTAGAGTCGTAAGTATGGCTAGAGTGAGTCTACGTTTTTTAAGTTTCAATAAGTAACAATGTAGTGAAGAAGGGTATTTGGTCACATCTTTTTTTTGAAGGCGAGTGGACGTTTTTAATAATTTTGCCATTTTTCATTCCCCAAATTTTTAATAGTTCGCTTGTATGTCATTTTTCGGGCACAGATAGTTGGTGTTAAGGCGCAGCCGGTAACGAGTAGTAGCCCGAACGCAGCCGCCTTGATCGACTTTGACATTGATAAAATATACTCCGCGGGGCAAACCCGAGAGATCTACGGATTCTCGCCCCTGCCCTGATTGCTCGGGGTAAAAGCGTTCTGATGCGCGAACAATATAGTCTTTATCGAGATGAATAAAATCCGAGCGATAAATGTAGAGGTCTAGATCGTAGGGTGTACCTCCGCTTTCTGCTTCATATTCAAGAATTAAAGTGCGGTTACCTCCATTGTGGTAAAACACATGGAAGTCGTTACTATTAAACATATCCGACCAAGCGATCTCACCGACTTGTCCACAATGGATGGCTGCGTTTGATTCATTTCGATCAGCCTTGGGTCCACCTGAGATCAATCGCCAGTAACCTCCTGTGCCGACTCCAAGATCTGGATGATCAGAGCAAGCAGTCGTTTTTTCCTCAAGGGGGTGAGCCCAATGGTAAAGGTTGGATGATTGTTTTTCGTAAGCAAAGGGTTTGTCGTTATTATAAAATCCGCTAGGAAGACTTTGGGAGGCCAAGTAGCGATTGACATGGTGAATGCTCCGCCCAATGAATTGCGGATTGGTCAGTTGCTGCATCGCACTCCAAACCAGAGAAAAGCCAATGTCAATCTGTTGATAAGAGCTTGTTCCTCCAACCCGAGTAATACTAAACAGGTATCGTGCAATCGCCATTTCGCGAAAGCTTCCTTCTCCAGGGGCTTGCGGCTGATCGGTTTCACTGGGACTATCGCGTTCCAGGGGATAATTGATACTCGTACTGGAGCTGTTACAACCCAGTGATATTCGATCAATATAGTTTGGTCGGTTGAGAACCGCTCCTTGAAAAAAATTAGCCCAGCCTTCGCTCCACGCGAGACGAGGATCAATAATTTGGTTTCCATTGTGCGAGCCCCCGGGGGAATCACTACGTCCCACGGCGTGTTCGATAAAATGCGCATATTCGTGAAGAATCACGGAGTTATCAAAATGATCTGTGTCAACTCCACAGATATTGCCATTTAATCCACCGAGAATATAAAGACCTTGCGGCAAAGATTTACCCGGAGAAAAAAAACTGATTGGCCCATTGGATCCGAAGTATTGTGCCGGAGTAAATCCTTTTTTCCAATAAATGGAGGCTTTGGGTAACTTGTTGATTCTTCGGTCTGCCAAAAATTGATGAGTGATAAAAACGTTGTACAAGAGATTAAAAGGAGCAGCGGTCACGGCATCATCATTAAAAAGTGCAATGATCTCTAGCGGAGTGGCGGAGGATCCAACTTGGGTAGCGTTGGCAGGAACGCTCAGATTGTGGATGATTCTATAGAATTTTTTTTCAAACGGATCATTCAACACACTGACTTCATAAGTCGTACTTTTGGCCCGCGAGTGGATGGATATGAATACGCTTCGGTCAGCAGCTTCTTGGGGTAGGGAAAATACTGCCTCTCCGCTAAAGTTTGTTTGCCCACGTTGTATGATCTGGCCCAAGGAGTCGTAGACCCAAAACTCAGCTTCGGGTATGGGTAAAGGCTGAGTGGTTCCACTTCCCCAATCCACTGGCCTTTCAAATTGAGCGCGGAAGTAAATGTTTGTGATGGGACCCGAATACACTATGGGCGAGGTATTAACCTCAATTTCAGAACCCTCGGGTGGTAAGTTTGAGGATCTAATGACCTCTTCCTTCACGGGAGCGCAGGAGGAGATAAAACCTAAGATGAATACACCCACCAGTTTGGTGATTCGTTGAGTGGCCTTCTTCAAAAAAAATGAAGTCCTATGAGAGCTGAATTTCCTCAAGGGACAAGTCCACTTATTCCCCATAACTCGCCTATCGGCGGGGGGATAAAAGTCTAAAGACTCTGGTCTAGGTTTTTCTCAAAATAGGACGCTTTTACTTTTCAAAGGCTTTTACTCTGGGCGATAATGAGAGAGTGTTACAGGCCCGTCATTTGATGAGTTGTCAGTGTATCTTTTTGGATCACCAGACTAAGGTGTCGGAGATCGACTTTAACATGGCGAGCCGTGAGGACGTACTTTGCCTTGTCGGTAACCCGAAGCGCGTACATGGGATTTTGACGCCGGAAGCATTACTAAAGATTTTTATTAAGTACCAAAAGCAAGTTTTCCATCGCCTCTCAGAAAAAAAGGAAAATATCTTGCACTGGCTGAGTGACTTACCGAAGCCGCATTTTGTGCAAGAAGCTGAAGACTTTAACTCTGTGCTTAAGAAAATGCTGGCGAGCTCCCAAGCTTATCTCCTCGTGTTGGGGCAAGCCGAGGATGTTATTGGCTTTATACGTCATCGAGACTTGTTACCTTATTTTTCTTCCAAAGCGTCTATGGGACTGGTTCATCAAGGGAAGGAATCATCATTGGAGAAAGAAAAAGTGCGGGCAGTCGCAAGCACATTAGAAAATGATGTGTACTATTTCGAAAGCTTCTTTACCAAAGCCCCCTTCATGATGCACTCAGTGAATCGCGATGGAATTATTCAACTGGCTAATGAGATGCTACATCATGTTTTGGGATACTATTATCCAGAGCTTTTGGGTCGCTCGATTGAGGAACTGTACACCAAAGAAAACTTTTTACAGGCTAAGCGTTCTATTCAAAGTATCATTGATGGCCAGTTCCAACCTGTGGTTAGTTCGCGGATGAAGCGTAAAGATGGTAAAACCATAGATGTTGAGATTACCTCTCGTGCATTGCTTAATAGCAGTGGTCAATCGGTAGGAACTTTGACAATCTCTCGCCCTGCTGACTTAAAATTGCTCATGGACTTTTACCAAGCCTAGTCGTTCATTATTGTTTTAGGTCCTTCAAAAAAAAATGACGGTGGATTGCTATATGATCCACTTCATGGCAAATACAATCGATACATTGTCCGTTAAGTAGGTTAACTTCCTCGATTTGGTATTGGTTGTTTGCTAAATAGAAATCTGAATCCGCATTAATTGATTTCGACTGTCACTGGCATGATGCGGTCATGTTTTTTTGATATCTAAAGTTTATTACAAAATGTTTTTTGCTAATCATGGTAACAATAGTTACTTTTTGTCTCGTTTGCTGGACGCTCTCAAAAAGCTCTTTGAAAATGAGTTTATCGTGTTAAAAAGTTAGGTAGCAGTTATGTAAGGTTGCAGTAGTTGCGATGGTTCTCAAGGAGGAGAAATGACACTACAAAAAAAAATCGTAATTATTGGATTATCTGCCTGCGTGTTGGGCGTCCTAGTGGCCTTAGGATTGTCTTACCATGCGCTTCGCTCTCAAGTGATTCATGAAAAGCGAAACTTTACAGAAGGATTGCTTAATCAATTTGAGGCTGTAAGGGAATTTGTGGCCTCGCAAGGGGGATTTAGGGAGTATGCGGAAAATTTGGTGCAAAAATATCCGGATGGAAAGTTACCGGATAAGGAGAAGCAATCTCTCATGCGACGGGTTCCTATCGTGGCAGCTATGGAAACGGCTAAGAAAAAAGCTCAACAAAGTAGCTACGAGTTTCGTGTGTTTTCTGATCATCCGAGACGTAAAGAAAATCAAGCCACACCTTATGAGCTAGAGATTTTAAAACGCTTTCGTGAAGATCCTAAGCTAGAACAGTTAGAAGAGGAAATTGAGGGTCAATTTGTGTTATATCGGCCGGTCCGTCTTAGCGAGACTCAAGGTTGTCTCATTTGTCACGGTGATCCAGCGACAAGTCCATGGAAGAATGGTAAAGACATTTTAGGTTACCCCATGGAAGATCGAAAAGATGGTTACTTGCATGGCGTATTTGTGGTTAAGGCCGGTTATGAGCAAGCTCTGACTCGTGCCAAGCAGACCATGAGTTGGACGGTTTTGTGGGTGTCATTGATCGTTTTAGCCATTATGGCTTTCTTAGTGGTAACTGTGCGGAATAATTTTCTGCAATTAGAAAAGCAAAGTGAAAAGGTCTTCACGGTTATTGATGATATGAAGCGAGTCATTGCTCAGGTGCGCGACTCTAGTCACAGTTTATCTCAGAGCTCGACGGAAGCTGCGGCAAGCATTGAGGAGACGACGGCAAGCACTGAAGAGATTAATTCCATGATCCGACTTAATAGTGAACATGCAGGAGAGAGTGAAAAAGTCTCCTCTCAGTCAGCACAACAGGCAGAGGTTGGTCATCAAAGAATTGAAGAATTAGTTTTAGCTGTGGATGAGATTCGGGGCAAAAGTGATAAAATTAAGGCGATAATATCAGTGATTGATGATATTGCTTTTCAGACAAATCTTTTAGCTCTTAATGCGGCTGTGGAGGCAGCACGCGCGGGTGAGCAGGGTAAAGGCTTTGCAGTTGTTGCAGAAGCAGTAAGAAACTTGGCGCAAAAAAGTGCAGAATCAGCGAAGGAAATCAGTCAATTGATTCTTGAGTCTGGTCAGTCAGTAGAGCAAGGAGTAGAAAAAGCACGAGCCGTGCAAGCTGCAATTGAGGAGTTAAGGGAATCCATTAAAAAAGTTTCTACCTTAAACTCAGAAATTGCCGCTTCATCCAAGGAACAGAGTCGCGGTGTTGAGGGCATTAATCAAGCGATTCAAGAGCTAGATAAAGCGACTCAGCAAAACGCAGCGGCCAGTATGCAGTTAGCATCGATCACGGAAGAGATTGAGCGACAAAGCCAGCAGCTCCAAGACTCGATGGAACGTCTGTTAAAAGTTTTGCATGGTTAGTGGTTTATGGATTGATTTTTAAACTGCGGTAACACCTGTTCAGGTTTGCCCCAGTCGCGAATACGTCCACGCTCGAGCCAAAGAATATAGTCGCAGGATTCTAGGGTCTGCAGTCGGTGAGCAATGATCAGGCTCAGTCGCCCTTGCATCTTACTTTCCAGGAGACGTGACCATACCCCTTCAGTTTGGGGATCCATGTTGCTAGTAGCTTCGTCAAGAAGTAAAACAGGACGTGGTGAAATCATGGTCCTTGCCAGTTGAATTAACTGTCGCTCTCCCACCGAGAGATTCGAGCCCTTTTCATAAATCATCAAGTGGGGTTGGCGCAACCAGGGTTCGTAAGCAAGCTCAGATAAGAGTTGGATGTAATCACTCTCGGCTAGGCGTCCGTCAGGATCGATATTGTCGCGCAAAGAGCCTTGCAGAATCAGTGGATCTTGCGGAATGAACGCTAGCTGTTGTCTTAGCGCTTCGATACCCAGGTCCATCGAGGGTTGAGTGATAGGTAACTTAAAGGGCCCAAGTTCAATCTCGCCTTTTTCGATAGGATATAGGTGGGCAAGAATCTGAACAAATGAGCTTTTGCCGGAGCCTGTCTGGCCGACAATACCAATTTTGGCTTGCGGTAACTCGATATGAATGTCTTGCAAAATCCAAGGTCCGTCTTTTTTGTAGCGGAAATACACATGTTTCCACTGAATACTTGAAATCGGGAGGAGGTGGTTGTTGGGAATGGCTCCATTCCATGTAAAATTTTGGCTTTCTATATCTTTTTTCGAGGATGTAAAACTCGGAGAAAGCCGATGCTTCTGATGTTCTGGGGTGGGAAAGCGTGCTTCATCGGGTAACAGGGCGGCCTGCTCCAAAGGTCTCCTAAGATAGTCATCAAGTCGCATCACCCCTACGTTAGCTTCCTCGAATTGTGCTAGCCACTCAAAAAACATTTGAATGCTGTTACTTGAAAGAGTGATAAGGCCTAAGCTTAAGCCCAAATCACCCCAAGTCGTCCAACCACGTTCAATGCCCCACCAAGAAAGAAGGGCAACTAAAATGTAAAGTAACAAGGAAAGTCCATTAAGGGCTAAAGTGAAATAGGCTAAAGTTTTTTGGGTTTTCCACTTTTGGTCCAAATAAAGCCTGTCTTCTTGAGAAAAGCGGGTGGTGAAGCTGGATTCCCTGAATAGCCAACGAATGATGCTGGATCCTTGAAGGGTTTCAGCAAAGTGCGCAATGCTTGGGGCGCGTCGCTTCGACAGCTCCTCGCGATTGTGGCGCAAATACGGGGCCCACCTGCGATAAATAGCATAGTAACCTATGGCTCCAACAATAACGGAAAGAGCATATCCCCAATGAGTCCCAACCAGAATCAGCGCAATCCAGATTAAATCAAAAACGATACTCAAAAACTCTGCAAGCGGGCCACCAAACAATCGAAAAGCACTCCCATAGTCGCTAGAAAATCGGGTAACAATACGTCCGACTGGGGTTTGGTCGAAAAAACTCATGGGAAATCGTGAAACGCGCAGGGCGACCTCGTCGTGAATATGGCTGATCATTAAGGCGTTTAAGTGAGAAAATTGAATGCGAAAGATCCATGTACATAATAAACCTGACGAGAGGAGTACAATTAATCCTATGAAAAACTCATGATGCCCTTTCAGCCAAAGAGCCCAGTGACTCGAGCGAGCTCCTCCCAATAGAAAATCCACGTAGGCGGCGATCCAACTACCACTGGCCAAAACTAAGCCTCTCCCAAGAAACCCTAGTATTACCCAAGTGGCAAGGGCTACCCATTGTCCTTCTAGCGACCAGAGGAGAGTTTGGTAATGTTTAGTGTTTGATTTCATTCTCGTTCTCTAAGTCGAAGTTCGATTGATAACTCTGTGTAGACCATTGAGGAATCATCTCGATGAGTTTCCCATTTTCGATGCGAAACACACGGTCTGCGTAAGTCATGGTTTCGCGACGATGGCACACCATGATTCTTGTGGCTTTGTGCGGAGAGCTTTTTATTTGTTCAAGAATATTTTTTTCGGTGAGGATATCTAATGCGCTGAAAGAATCATCAAAGAGAAAAATCGGTGTTTGTTTATCCAGTAAGCGAGCCAAATTGAGGCGTTGTTTTTGGCCTCCTGACAGATTGACTCCTCTTTCTCCGATGAGAGTATCCAGGCCGGCATCAAGTCGCTCCGCTACAGGATCGAACTGAGCACATAAGAGTCGCTCGTAAAGCAGGTGATCATCAGTCTTCTCTGCATCATACTCTAAGTGAAGGTTGTCGCGCATACTGCTTGAGATGAGGAAGGATTCTTGGGGTGAATAGGTGAAAAATAATTTCCATAATTTTCGCGGAAAGTTCAGGAGAGAAAGAGGGCCTATCTGATAGATCTCAAAATGGGCGTCGGTTTCGCCCATTAAAGAATTAAGAAGCAGGCTTTTTCCTGCTCCCACCGCCCCTGTTATGGCAATCCATTCTCCGCTTTTTACCTCGAAGGAAATCCCTTCAAGGATTTTTTTATTGGCCAGCTCAAGAGTGAGTCCCTGTACTTTTAAGCTCCCTAAATGAGAGCCTTTTTTCAAAATTATGCTATTTAGCCAATCAATCAGCTCGACTTCGGTTTGCGGAGACTTTGAGTCTTGGGGGTCAAGCTTCAAACTCCGATGGACGTAAGTGTAAATGTTAGAAATCGTCCCCTGGTCTAACTCTCTGTTGAAATCTGGGGGGGAGTTTAATTGGTGAAAGGTATTATAAATTCGCTGAATCGAGGTCCAAGCGTCAAAAACAAAGGTAAAAAACCAGGGTAGCTGCCGAAAACTACGTGTCAAAAAGACACTCACAATCCAGTAAATGCCTAGAATGTTACCAGGGCTCATCGACGAGCTTCGCCATAAAAAAAACGCCGTAAAAATGAAAGTCATCGTACTAGCTAGGGTGTTCATGGTTTGTCCGTTAGTCAGCATACCCAAGCGATTTTCTGTTTCTATCTCACGGGCCTTTCGAATGTTTTGCTCAAAGCGAGACGATAAATTGAGCAAACGAATCCAGCGGATGTTTTGAATCCATTCATTAATTAGCCCCACTCGCTTCGCTGCCAGTTCTTTAAAGCGCTTGAAAAAGAGACTTTGTCGAAAGGCGAGAAGAAGGTTTAGCAGGGTGAAAATGGTAAGACTGAGTAGAAGATCTACGGCAGGCACATGAAAAATCTTGTGCAGCGCTAGGGGGGCCAAGATTAAGGGAAATAGAATATTGAGTCCCTGCGGAAGACTTTGCTCAAGTAAAATCGTGCTGGAGGGAATGTCGGTAGCATAGATGGCGATAAGCTCTCCAATGCTCTTACCCTTCCGGTCGATGGAGCGCAGATTTAGTAGGTGAAGGTAGAGTTGTTTAGAGAGAAGGGCTTGAGTTTCGTTCGCTATTTTTTGACAGGATAAGTTAAGCCCCTGATATAAAAAAAAATAGCTAAGTAATGAGCCAGCCGCAGCTATCAGCCAAGTCCATTGAACTTGCGTGGACAAAGAGTCAAAAAAAGCTTTTTGCAGCAGAGGTGTCGCTATACCCAGGGTACTCACAACAAGCGCAAGTGCGACAACGCCTATTTTATAGAGGGGACGATAAAGTAACATCCACCACAGCAATTGATGGGCACTTTGCCAAGGGAGCATGGGGTTTTAAACTACCAGAACCTCCGGGTCTTAGCATCCTCTAAGGGAAGATTCTTGCCATGAGGCATTAGCCTTGATGAAATGACAAATCAAAGGCGAGATACGGGAAGAGGACAAGATTGGTGAGGCAAACTCGTCGTGATTTTATTAAAAATGTGGGCTGGGGTCTAGGTTCAGCGGCCCTGCTTGAAGCGTGCACTACCCTGGATCAGTTGTTTTTTGGGGAGTCGGCTGATTTACGTTCAAAAGTCGCGATTATTGGTGCGGGGCTTAGTGGCCTGTTATGCGCTTGGGAGCTTAAAAAACGTAAAGTCCCTTTTGTGATTTTTGAGAGTTCCACACGTTTGGGAGGCCAGATTGTCACCCTGAACTCTCCCGCAGGAGCAGAAAGTTTTTGGGTGGAAATGGGTCCAGGTCAAGGATTTTGGCCAGATAACAAAAGGATACTTAGTATTATTCGCGAGCTGCAACTGCAGACCTTGGAGTTACCTGTGGCTCGTCCTGCCAAGGGCTTCGAAGCGGAGCGAGCTTTTAGCTTGTGGCAGTGGGGCTTACCTCCTGAGGAGTTAGATTCGCAGGGTGGCTTGGGTCAAGACTCTTTGAAAGTTGTTTCCGCCAAAACTTCGCCTTTCCTTGTGATTGATAAGGGGGCACAAAGACTCATTGAAGCCCTGAGCGGGCAACTTTTTGGTTCTTTTGTGGAGGGATATGTTCGTTTACAGCATGAGTGGATCGCCGTGGAGCCTAATGGGAATCATTGGGATTTAATTTTTCGCACCCCGCACGGACGCAGAAGATTTGAGGTTGAACAAGTGATTGTAGCTTTTAATCCTTGGTTACTTTCTCACGTAAAAGGTGCTGAAGCGTGGGTCAGTTGGCCTGGGGGGGGGCCATTGATCCCCTGGTCAAGGGTGGAGCAACGACTTAGGACTTCTGCGCCTAAAAGCGAAGGTCTCTTGCGTGCGGGTGAGCGTGAGGTTAGTTGGTTTTATACGTGGAGGCGTAAAAATGTGTGGGGGGATGTGAAGTCTCAAGAAAGTTGGCTCATGTCCCGAGGGCCATCTCAGACCCATGTTAGGCCAGCCTTTTTGCGCTCTGAGGATTCAGGAGTGACTCTCAGTTGGGATTGGGCATGGCAGAAGGGGGTGCGGGGTTGTAGTCTTCCCCCCGTTCGCAGAGAACGGTGTCCTTCACTTTCTTTACCCGCTTCCTGGCAACATACTCATCTCTGGTTGCGGGAGTCCAAGGGAGAGGGCTGCTCCAGCCCCTGGGAGCTATGCGCGTGGGCGGCTCAGCAGGTGGCAGAACGAGTCGTTGATACCAGCCTCATAAGTCGAAAAAGGCTTTGAGTTTTCTGTTTTTTTTCAGGTCACCGGGGGAGAGTTGGCTTTTTGTGCTCTCATCTGTTAGGTCATAGAGACACTAGCTGGAGAAAGAGGCCACCATGTCAAAAAATAGCATTGAGACTAGGATCTCGGATCAGGTGATTGCGAAAGCTTTGAGTCTGGTTACCCCCACGCCTACGTTAAAGAGCGCGGGTAAAACACCGGAACAAAAAATTGAGCGCATCACATCGCTGATGGCGCAGGTTCTAGAAGAGTTAGGTTTAGATCTCAGTGATGACAGTTTAAAAGATACGCCTCGCCGGATCGCCAAGATGTACGTCAATGAAATTTTTTGGGGACTTGACGAAAAAAGCTTTCCCAAAATGACAGTCATCTCTAACAAAATGGAATATGAGCAAATGGTGCAAGTGCGTGGCATTAAAGTGATGAGTATGTGCGAGCATCATTTTATGCCTATCCATGGTGTGGCCACCGTGGCGTATATTCCCAATAAAAAAGTCGTTGGCTTATCCAAGATCAATCGATTAGTGGATTATTTTTGCCGCAGGCCTCAGGTGCAGGAACGTCTGACCAAGCAGATCGCTGATATGCTCCAGCAGTTACTGCAAACGGAACATGTGGCCGTCCATATCGAAGCCAAGCATTATTGTGTGATCGCTCGTGGGGTGGAGGATGTACAATCCACCACGGTGACCACAGACCTACGTGGACATTTTTTGAGTTTGCCGCACACTCGTCAGGAGTTTCTTAGTTCGGTGAGTCGGTGGGATTAAGTACAAAGTCCTCGTTGTCAGACGAGGGCTTTGTGATTTCTGAGGTTATCATGCGTATTACTTGGCTAAAGCCATAGGAATTTGCGATTTCCATGCGGTCCCGAAGTAAATATCGTAACTGTTGCAACCTTGAGCGGGGCAAGTGCTGGGTCCGTAGAACTTAGCCTGGTAACGGATTTGGTTACCATTGTTCCATTGTTTGCTGGCAGGAAGTTCATCGTATTTGACAGAGATACGAGTGACATGAGCTTGGCTCAATGAAACTAACTCGTCTTTCTCACTCACGCCATTATGATTGCGATCGAACCAAACTATGAGGCGAGAGAAAATAGGATCTTTTTCATTAATTTCTCCATCTCGGTTTTCATCGTATTGAGCCAAAGCAGCATACCCGTTCGGTGCGTATTCTCCGGTACGGTGGAGAGTCATGAATTCACCAAACAACTCACCACCATGATCTATTCGACTGTTAC
Source organism: uncultured Pseudobdellovibrionaceae bacterium (assembly GCA_964655485.1). Classification (GTDB taxonomy): domain Bacteria; phylum Bdellovibrionota; class Bdellovibrionia; order Bdellovibrionales; family Bdellovibrionaceae; genus JANWYU01. The sequence goes on from CAZZMS010000090.1 coordinate 21,058, forward strand.
CATTCAGATCCAGGGCTAATAATCCCACGTGCTCCGTTTCTTTAATCCAGCCAATTTGCTGTTTAAAACCCAGCTGGGCGAGATCAAATTGAATCATAGACTCAGTACTCGATATAGTTTGAGGTAATCCTCGGCTTACGAAATCTAACACAACAGGTGAGTACAAGGTCATGGAGTAGGTTTGAGCTGTGCCACGGGTTTCTGCTCCTGAGTTGGCAACGTAGATGGGGGTGAGGGAAATTATGCCCTCTTGATAGGCGTATCCTCGTTGAACAGCAGGATCTAGGATGCCAGGAACTTGCGCATCAAATACGCCTTGTCTGTGGTTACCATCAACAATCCGTCGGATGGGGAAGGAGTTACTAGCAGGGCCCCGGAAGTCAATCGTTCGGACTACAGAGGCGTTGATTGTTGATTTAAACTCAATTTTGTGCGCAGATCCCCAAATGCGGTATAGGACATTATCTTTGTGTTGTGAACCTTGACGGAAATTGAACATACACTGGTCTGACCAAATATTGTTACCCGACGTGATACCCCAGTGACCAACAAACGCATTGCCATTAGGTAAATTAGCAACACTGTTCATGGTACCAAAGCAGGTAGCATTCCCTTGGGTAACATGGCGGACAGCTAGAAGGCGTGGAGTGAAGGGCTCCTCAATTTGATTGCGGCCAGAATTGTTGATTTGCTGGATAAGGTTGTGAATGTTCTGGTCAATATTTGCAGCCGCTTGTACGCGTTGTCTCAGTTCAGGTGATGCTAAAGGATCGGTCATGGCTAGGGCTGCCACATATCCCATCGCATCACGCAGTTGATTGATTTGATTGGCCATGGCAGCATTTTGCTGCTGTCGAGTAGCAATTTCGTTTTGTAGTTGAGTTCTTACGTTAGCTAGCCCCGTGTTCATGGCAGCCATGTTGTCACGGAATTGGGCTAGGTAAGCTTGGAACTGATTCTGGAATCCATTTTGAATACTCAGGTCACGTTGGATCGCAATCAAATCCTCAACCTCATTATTGAGCAGAGCGTGTCTTCTTTCAGTGACTGCTAAATCCACCAAACGGTTCACAATCTCAGCTAAACGAGCGTCGGAGGTATCTCGCCCTGAGGCTGTGGACGCTAAAATGAGGGTGTGCAAGGCGCCTAATTTAGCGAACACATCTTTGGCGTCTTTGACCAAAAGACTAGCCAGTCGCTCAAGAGTAGCATTCTGACTAAGCTGTGTGCGATGAGCAGCAAAGCGGCTATCATTCAACAACATATTGCGGGCGAACTGATCAATAGCATTCAAGCAAGCCACATTGACTTGTTGCGCAGGATCCAAGCGATAATCAAAAATTCGCGCCAAAAGAGCTTGTTGAAAGCTATTGGATGAAACCACGCCTTGATGGTTGAAAAAGATGCTGTTGTTTTGTGCGTTACTTGAGCGAATACCACCCACGAGAGCTCGCAGATAAGCGATAGCTAGGATTTCATGAGTATCTCTTCCTACAATGTTGGTGAAAGGGGTTTGACGGACTTGCACTTGACACTGAGGCCCTACTTGTTGCCCGAACTCGACATCATAAAAGGGGCGATTGTTTTGGTTCGGATTTAATGTTTTAAAGACCTCGGTAATAATATCGAAACTGCTAACGGCAATACCGCGTGCAAGTAAGGTCGCCAATTCAGTATGACGATCCGCCAGTTGAGCCCTAGTGAGATCCACAGAGTAACCCATGGCAGCAGCGATGGCATTTGTTAGGAGATCTGTTTTAGCGGCTCGCTCAGCTCCAACAGCGGCAAGTTCGGCGCTACGTTGAGATAACTGGTTAGCGATTTCTTGGCCTGAAGCCGAAGCTAATCCAGCCATGCTTCTTGCGATATCCATAAAACGAGACTCCGTAGTCTGTTTCAGGCGATTGATCTGTTGATTGAGTTCTTGTTCGGTGAGTTGAAATCTTTGCGCTACGGAACGCTTTTCTTCCTCGAAATCCGCACGGAGTGAGGCAATTTGACGTGAAAGGTTTCCAGAAACTTCGTTGATGCGAGTGGCGAGAGCGACGTCGTTAAGAGCGAGAGAGTAAGTGACTCCGTATAGACCACAATGTTTCCAAGGCTCGTTAGGACAGTTGGCAGCAGAGCCATTTGAGGAGGATTGAGATTGATTTTGAATTAACCCCAAAATTTGCTGAACATTTGGGTCGGATAAACCTGTCAGACACTCAGGACGACATTGGTTACCACCGTAAATAGCTCGAGCATGAAGTTCTGATTGCTTGGCGAGATAATTAATAGCGATCTCCTGACGCATATTGAGTAGAATCTCTAGACGATCTTTACCTGACATATTTTGCCAGTGGGAGCAATCTTGTGGGCGCGTGTGTCCTTGGCAAGCACCACAGAAAGTAGGATAACGAGCGACACATACCGAATACAGCACTTGTTCTTTGGAGCGGACGCAAGCCTCACTAACAGAAACGCCCAAGCCAGGAAGTTGGGCAACGCCGAACATTTGCGCTCCCTCCCGAATAACCATGTCTTCCTCACAAGACCACGCTTGCACCATCTGTTGATAGTTTTCGTTACCCGCAGTGCGAATTTGTTGCAACTCGTTTTGAATGTTAGAGATATCACTTTCAACTCGCTGAGACAGGGAATTCAATTGTTGAGTGGTTTGTTGGAGTTGCAGGGTGAGTACGATCACAGATTCCCTCAGCTCGTTGATGCGCGTGAGGTTCGAATTAGCAATGGCCCGGACGGCGTCAATATTCAACTGTAAGTCCTCACGAGTTTCACGAATTTTGTTGAGGAGCTCTGAGCGCAATTGAGCTAAGCCTTGCTCCATATCTCGGCGTAACGTAAGGATTTCCCTCTGTCTTGCATCGCGTTCAGCAGAGATTTGTTGGTTGAGGTCAGCGATTTGGGCCTGACGAGCACTGACTTCTTGATCAAGTCTTTGGCCTAATTGATTTAATCGCTGATCAAGTTCGGCACGAAGTTGGGGAATAATTTGCTCCCGAACCTCGCGAAGTGAGTTCTGTAGAGCATTAACATCTTGGCGTAATTGCAGAACTTGTCTTTTGGTCTCTTCAAGATCAGCTCGAACTTCACCAATATCTGATTTCAGGATAAGAAAATTATTCAAGTCCCGAGCGCGCGCCAACAGGTCAACGAGCTCCGTGTATTTTTTCAATACTTCGGGAGAGTTGCTGGCTAATCGTTGTTGAAATAAAAGATTTCTGATCTCTGTAACGTTTTGCGAGATGGCCTCAGCGATGGAGCGGATGGCTTGGCCGATCGTGACTTGATTGGAGGAGCCCGATATGGCGCCAACACTGTTAGCCGCACTGATTTGTGTGTCTAGCAAATGTTGGTAACGCGACAGGCTGTACGAAAGCTCTGCTTGAGTGGCCTCACCATTTTGTAGGCGTGTGAAAAGTTCATTTTCGGTAACATCCATGGCAGCAAAGGAAGACATATCCGAAGTGCCATTGATTGCCGATCGGCCACAGTTTTGGTAGCTGAACGCGAGGCCCGCGACTGTCCCAAGTAGCCCGACGGTTTTTACAGCATTTCTCAAGCTTCTTTTCATACTCTCCCCCTTTTTAAGAAAGTAAAAAACTCTCCCTTGCTGTCAGATTACCATAGCTTTTTTATCGTAATGACAGTGTGCCTAAAAGTGTCTGAGTTTTGAACAAAATGAGTGAACTGGACTCGTCCATCGTGGGGTATTGTGCGGCTTTTGTATCAATCAAAGCCGATTTGCTCTTTGGTCTAGGTCAATAGACTTTTTGCTTAGATTGTTTTCAACTTCGCCGATGACTGTATGAGGGCGAGAAGTTTTATGTCGGCAGCGAAAGAACCCAAAAAACTTCTGAGTGTGTCGCGCGCTGAGATGGGGAAGGCGGATACATTACGCTATAACGTTAATTACTATCTCCTTCATGAAGAGTACGATCGCGCCGTAAACGAACTGGAAAATTATAAATCGAAAGAGTTCGATCTTCCAAAGTACAAAGAGAAAATTATTCCCTACTTAAATCATGCGATGGATTTAGTTCGTGCGATACAAGCAAAAAAGAGCCTGTTTGATAACCCCTCACTCACTCGATCAAAGCTGCAAGAATTGCAGGATACCGTTCGCTCGCACTATGATGAGTTGCAAGCCATGTTTAAAAAAATGGATCAAATTCGCAATCAACTTCAAATGGAAGATGTGCGCTCGACCGTATGGGTGATCCAAGCTCTAGTTTATAGTGCAGTGGCTATCATCCTTGTCTTTCTCATCAAGGAAATGACGGAGGGCTTGGTTATGAGTTTCGATCTTGTGTGGACTCAGTGGACGAATGACATCGTTAACGACTTTTTTGACTGGGTGGATAATAGGTTTTAAACCAGTCGTTTTGTAACCAGACCTTAGAAAGCTCCTGGACTTTGTCCCAATCGCTTGCGAAAGTCTGCGGAAATTCAGGAAACTCTATGACGGGTAAAGATTCCTGGAGATCTTGGATTTGATGTCTAAGCTGCCGTTGCCTTAATTCAAAATAGCGTATCCATTGGGTTAAAACTTCTGGCGGTTCATTTGCACTTGCCATATTCTTCGGTAACCATGCGGGCCACAAGCGATTGAACAAAACGCCGCCTAAGCTATTCCCACGCGTTTGTAATTGGCGAATCAAATCTAAAGATTCGCCCACTTTGTTGGGATAGGCAGAGCTTACGAGATAGAATTGGACTTGTGCTGAGGTCATTAATTCATCATAAGCTTGCAATCGCCGGCGGAGTTGGGTTTGCCAAAACTGGAGCTGATCAAAAAAATCAGCCAGTTCTCCCATGAACTCACTGCCCGTCAGTAACTCAAGAGCTTTCAGCAAATGACGAGTTCCTAGTTGTACAAAATGACTTAAAATAGTTTTTTTGGTCGTTTCGGGGCTGGTACTGAACCATTGGACAAAGCGCTCATCAAGCAGTCGACGTAGTTTTTGTGAGGCATTGAGGAAGTCCATGGCGTGACTTGCCGGAGGGGTATCTAAAACGATGAAGTCCCAGGTGCTTAGCTCGATTTCGCGATAGACTTTCTCCAGACTTGTAAACTCCTGAGATCCTGCAAGATCGGTGGAGAGCTTTTGATAGAGCCGATTGGCATAAAGCCGCTTCGCCTTAGACTCATCTTTGAGGCTGCGAGCCACAAATTCATCAAAGATCCATTTACTATCAAGGAGGCTGGCCCAAAGCTCACCTTCAGAGTCCGTAGGGATCTTTTGATTTTGTCCATGTGGTCGAAGTCTCAAACTTGTTTTAAGACGTTGGGACGGATCAATGGTTACAACCAGAGTCTTGTAACCAGATCGAGCTAAGGCTAGAGCAAAGGATGCACTCAGAGATGTTTTTCCAACCCCGCCAGTACCAAGGAAAATACGCAATTGTGTGGATTTCATATTCTTATAAAATAAGACTTTTCGCCACTCAGTTCCGATGGTGTGATATAAGGTTTAAGGAAATCTGTGATTTCTTCTAAATTTAAGCTAGGAATCCAAGGTAACTCGTAGAGAAAAGATCCAGATTCCCGAAGTTTTTGTGCGATTTGGATTTGCTGCTGATATTTGGCTTGCCAAGCGACACCTTGAGGGGAGTCTAAAACGTCGATCAAGTCTCTGGGATTGGGTATCAGTTGATTTAACCACAATCTCGTTTGTTGCTTTTGTACAATGCTACCCAGATTTTCTTGAAGCTCCAAGCCCTCCTCAATCGACAACTCCTCGGGGAGGAAGACAAGATGATAGGTGGCGAGTTTAGGATTTTTGAGTACCTCCATGATCGCTAAACTTTGTTCTCTCATGGGACCACGTTTGAAAGTTTCGGCCATGGCGAGGGGAGCTTTCATGAGCGCTAAAAAGTGCCCACTGGCAAAGGCATCTATAACGATGACGTCGTAATCAAGCTTCGGGCCAACATTCCGCGGGGGACCAGAGGTTATTTTGCCCAATATGGCCAACTCTTTTAAGCTTGGAGCGGCATCAATCAAGGCTTGAGTCAGGTCATTTTCGAAAAATAGCTTGTGTAGGGAAGGGATTTTTATCAAGTGTAAGATGTATTCACTGAGTAGGTTTTTGGCATCCCAAATAGCGATGTCCAGACCAGGTAAAAGAAGTTCGGGAGAAAAGTGAACCTTGCGGTCTAGGGCTGAAGCAAAAAAACTTAACTCTCCTAGCTCGGCTAGCAGAGTTTTCTTTCCTTGAGCCGCAAAAGACTTGGCCAAGGCGAGAGCGAGGACCGACTTGCCTACGCCGCCTTTGCCGGTAACCAAATGAATCTGAATCACCCGAGTCAGTCTGAACCGGGGTAAAAAGTCTTGCAAGGGGAAAGTTTATTTGCTTAATTGAGGGGCCATTTCGACAAGCTTGGGGCAGGGCTTTCTGTAATCTGTCGGGGAACAGTACAGCTTGTCAGTTTGAGACTCATTCGTTGGGACAAAAGGGGGTGTTATGGATCCATTAAACCAATCAGCAACACAGGGTACTCAGTCGTCTTTATTCGCTGCTCAGATCGAGAGTTTGAGCTCTGTGCGCCGTAAGATGACAATCAAAGTCGAGGCAGAAGCTGTTAATAAGGCCTTTCTCAAGGAGGCCACGAAAATTCAGGCCAAGGCGAAATTGCGTGGGTTCCGCCCGGGAAAAGCTCCCCTAGAGTTTGTGCGAAAGAACTTTGCCACAGCCATTCAGCAAGAAGCAACGAATTCTCTAGTGAGTGAGTACTTTCATCGCGCCCTTGTACAACACCAGGTGCCCATGATTGGAGAGCCTGAGTTTGAATTTAGTTGGCCTGTGGAAGGCTCTGCTTTTGAGTTTTCCGCGGAGTTCGAAGTTTATCCGGAAGTGAAAGTCCAAAAGTGGGAAGGTCTGAGCGGAGAAAGCATTGATATCAGCCTTACAGAAGCTGATGTGGATCAGTCTTTGGAAAGGCTGCGTGAGGCTGAGGCGAAATGGGAAACGGTGGAACGACAAGCGGCCTTGGGAGACCGATTAAAAATAAACTTTGTAGGGCGACTAGCTGATGCTGCTACTGAGGCTCGAGATCCGCGCCTGTCGGGCGAAGGTTTGGAGGTGGTACTAGGTTCTGGTCAGTTGATTGATGGTTTTGAGAATGGGTTAGTTGGTGCCCTGACTGGTGAAAAACGTGTTTTAAGCCTTAAGTTTCCTGATCCTTACACGGCCCAAGATTTAGCAGGTAAGGCGGTGACGTTTGAGGTGACTGTCACCCAAGTTGAGGCTAAAAAGCTACCGGAATTAAATGAGGAATTTGCTAAAATATTCGGTAAGTCGACTGTGGAGGAACTCAGGGAGATGCTGCGAAAAGATTTGGCTCAGCGGCTTGAAAAAGATGCTAAAAAGCATCTAGAGGACACCTTGCTCAAATCCCTCATTCAAGCGAACCCTCTAGAGGTCCCCAATCATTTTGTAAACTTGCAAAAGAAACACCTTATTGAAAACTTCAAAAAAGACTATGCGTCTTATGGTTTCACCGAGTCCCAGTGGGAAGAATATATGGCTCGTTGGGATGAGGATTTATCTCGAATGGCAAAAGACATGGTTCACGCCGACTTATTGATCATGGCTCTGGCTAAGGAAAAAGCTTGGGTGGCCGCTGAAGAGGACTTCCAACAAAGGATGCAGCAATACGCCGATCAAACCGGTATCGACAAGGAGCGAGTGATCTCTTTCTATTCTGATCCCGAGCGCAAAGAGGGGCTCATGTCCCAATTGACGCGTGAAAAAGTTCTGACTCGCGTCAAAGAGCAGGCAAAAATCAAGACACTCAGTCGTCAGGAATGGGAAAAGCGAAGCGCTGAAAAGACTTAATTGTCTCGAAAATAGACCGGATCGTAGGATTGTAGATAAAAAATAAAAAACCCCCTAGCTGAAGTGCTTGGGGGTTTTTTATTTCAAGGGGTTATGTTTGTTCTCTTACTCTCTACTAGCCGATAAGCTTCAGGGCCATTTGATTCGATGCATTCGCTTGAGCTAATGTAGAAGTTCCAGCTTGTAAGAGGATTTGATTTCTTACCATTTCTGAAGAAGCCATGGCCACATCCGTATCGCGAATACGAGAGTTGGCGGCACTAAGGTTTTCTTCTTGTACAGCTAAGTTATCAATCGTTGAAGTCAGGCGGTTTTGCAGAGCTCCCAAATTAGCTCGATACCCGTTGATAGTGTTTTGTGCCACATCCAAAGAGGCCAGAGCTTCCTGGGCTCCTTCCTTCGAGGTGTAGTCAAGACCATCTATTCCCAGGGCGTCCAAGGTGGCCACGTTTTCTGAGGAGTCGAAAGTGATACGATCCTCAGATTCGTTATTGAAAAGCCCCACTTGGAAGTCGAATTTGGGCGTGCTTCCATCCAAGAGGTTAGTTGTACCCCATTTTGTGGTTTGAGCGATTCGGTTGATTTCGCTTTTTAATTGTTGCACTTCCTTGTTGATAAAATCTCTTTCTGTGCCGGAAACTGTATCAGAAGCGGCTTGAATCGCCAGTTCGCGCAAGCGGGTCACCATGTTACCAATTTCGTTGAGTCCACCCTCTGCCGTCTGAATCATGGAGATTCCATCATTGGCATTGCGGTTGGCTTGACGAGCTGAGCGAATTTGGGATTTTAAACGCTCAGAGATCGCAAGCCCGGCGGCATCGTCGGCAGCGATGTTGATTCGGGATCCACTGGCCAACTGCCCCATAGATTTATTCATCACTCGCTGAGCTCCAGCTAAGTTTCTTTGCGAGTTGATGGCGGCGATATTTGTGCTTACTCTCATTCCCATGTTGTCCTCCTTTTTTTGGGATTAGGTTAGTTTCAGCATCTGTCACCTCCTTGTTTGGATTTGCCTTGAGATTTTTCCATAAATCTCAGTGAATAAAATCGACGCTGTGTCAAAAAGCCAACGGTGCTTTGGTCTAAGTTGGTTAAAAATTAGTCCTTGGTTTAGCGGCTTTGGTCTGGTTACCCATAGTGAGTTGGCTTGTGGGGCCCATGCGCTACACTAAAGTTATGGCAGAAGTTCGTGATGCCTCCAGGTTGCGTTCCTCTCCTTTGTCTGAGGTTTACTCGGAGCATGAGGATAGAAAAAAGAAACTTCAAGAGGCGCAAAAACAGGAGCTGGAGCAGCTTAGAAAAAAATATGGAAAGCAAATTGAGGAGCTCAAGCAACAGCAGGAGGCGGTGGTTAGTCACCTGAGCGAGAGGCAGAAAGACACTTTAGAAAAGTTGCAGACCCAATCGCAAAATCAGCAAATGGAAATGTATCGAAGGTTCAAGCAGAAGCAGCAGGAGCTACAACTGAGTGAGGCAGAGACTCACGAAAAAAACAAACAAAAGCTTGAGGCTCTCCGCTTGGAACAACAACACCAAATTCAGTCTGAAAAAGAGCGTCAGGCCGATCAGCTGCAGCGCTTACAGAATGAGGGGCAAAAAAAAATCTCGCAAGTGGAGAGCGAGCAAAAAAAACGGGAGCAACTTCTCCGGCAGCAACATCAAACCGAATTAGATCGTTTGAACTCGGGTTACTCTCAAAAAAAAGCAGAGCAATTACAAAGGCAGCAAAAGGAACTGGGGCAATTGCAGGTCAATTATCAAGACCAAAAAAAGCGTCTTGAGGAGAGGCAAACACAACTCATAGAAACTACAAAGCAAAACTATGAGTCCAAATTGGCCCACGAGCGGCAGCGCTTTGAAGCACAAAAAAATAAACTCAACAAAGATTATTCCGAGCAAATTCAGAGCTTGCAGCAAAGAGGGCAGAGTCTCTCCGAGACAGAGAGGCAAAAGCAAGAGCAGCGATTGAAGAGTATACGTGAGCAGTATGAGCGCGAAATAGAGCAGGCTCAAAAGGAACATCAGCAGAGAATCCAGCACCTCAGAGCTGAACAAGAAAGGCAGTGGGAAGGTATACAAGCTACCCATCAAGCGACTTTGAAGAGATTACAACAGAATCACGACTCTCAGCTTAAAGGCTTGAGACAATATCATCAAACGAGTCTCGAACACCAGAAGCAACAATTTGAAAAAGAGATGCAAAGACAGAAATTGCGTTTTGTGACCGACACGCAAAATATCGAAGCCAAGTTAGATGATCCCTTTTTCCAAATCCCTTCAGGACGTCTTCAGGTTTTTGAACAGCCGAATCACGTCGTGATTCAGGTCCGCATTCCTGCTCACGAGCGATCTGCCACGCGTATTAAAATAGATGATAAGGGTATTACGGTGATGGGCTCTAAAGAGTTCAAGGATGAGGTGAGGGAAGATCAAAAAACGATCAGCGCAGCGCAATTTCAGACGTTCAAAGAAAGTTACCCCTGGCCATCACACGTGGATTTGAGTCGTGTCAGGCGAGAGCGGGAAGGGGAAGTCGAGACGTTTATTATTCCAAAGCTCAGATCTAGTGGAGTCTGAACTTGGATGGATTATGAGCCATTTCGCTAATTTGATGTTCGCGTTGTCCCGAGTGCTCACCTGAGTTTTGACTTATCTGATTCACGGCCTTCATCGCGGCGTTTTTTAGCTCCACCAATACGGGATCGAGACTTGAACCGACTTGAACGCTGGCGATTTCGATGTGCGGTGTATGGATGTAAAGCCCAAGCGCCCACAGAGCTTCTTCTTTGTTATCCTGCCTGACTTGCTCAAAAGCCTCCTGTAGACTTTCAGGCCAATCTGCACCCATACCCTTAAGGTCTAAAAGGGCGACCATGCTTCCGGATGGTAGTTGGCTGCCGAGCTCGTGCAAAGTCTGATAGACAAAAGCTTTCTCCTCTCGACTCAGCTGACTCATCAGTTTTTCGGCATTACGAATCAACTCCGGTTGAAGCATAAAGCCTCCTTGTTGAGAAATTATACTTTTAGTTTACAAGATGGGTGGGACAAGAGAAATGTCTAGTCGAAGGCAGTCGTCCAAATAGCTTTCTAAGACCTAAGAGGATAGTTTTGAGACATTTCATTGGAACAGAGATGACGTCAAGAGCCTAAGGCTCGATTTCGATTAAATTCGGAAAGGCGAAGGGGTACTTGAACAACTAGCCTAGGGGTAGTCGCCTTGGGCCAAGACGACTACCTAGCCTTGTGATCTACTGAAAGTAATATTTTTAGAGGGATCTATTGAGAGACTAGTCCAAAGAGAATGGCTTCGGGCTTATGGGCTCTACACGATAAAAATCGTCATAAGCTTGGATACCTTGAGGTAACAAGGCCAAGTTTCGTGCTCGTTTTACAGCTTCGTTCAGACGCTTTTGAGCGGCTAAGTTAAATTTAGAGATACGCGCGGGGATGATTTTCGCACCATCGGTAATGTAGCGAGCTAATTGCACAGGATCTTTATACTCGAAATGAATTTGGTGCCCTTTTGTTTTTCTCATGACACTATTCTCCTTCTGTTCATCGATGCGGTTGTTCGGGTATAGCAAAAAAAAACATTTTGACAAGGGTTTTTCGTTTGTTATACCAAAGAGTCTTGTTTGTCGTGTCTAACCGCGAGTCATCAGAAGAAGAGTGTCGGGGTTAGCGCCTAGAAAAGGGGGCCTCATGGCTGTGTGTGAACTCACGGGAAAAAAACCAGTCGTAAAAAATCTAGTCAGTCACTCGAACATCAAAACTAAGCGTAAAATCCAGCCCAATGTGCAGCAAAGACGACTGTATAGTGATCTTCTGAAGGGTTTTGTATCTTTGAAGGTGGCGACAAGCACTCTTCGCTCAATCGAGCACCGAGGCGGATTCGATCATTTCATTTTGCAGCAAGATCCGGAAAAATTATCGCCAAGGGCTTTGAAAGTGTTGAAACGCATTCAAGCTAAATTGCGCAAGGCATAACAATTAGGCTCTTGAAGAGGTGACCCATGGCTTTAAAGTTGAAGATCAAAAAAGGTGATAAGGTAAAAGTGATTACTGGCTCCGATAAAGGCAAAACGGGTATCGTCTTAGAAGTTAATCCTTCTAAGATGATGGTGAAAGTTGAAGGGGTTCGTTTGATGACCCACTATGATCGCCAAAACGGTCTGGTTAAAAAAGAAGGTTACATCCACTATTCCAACGTTCAAAAAGCTAATTAATTTTGCTTGATGAATAGGTTGACTCTCTAAAACGACCCTTTAATTTTCTGGTTCACCCCATGAGGTGGGCAGGAAAAATCTTAAAGGTTGTTTTTTCATGGTTTCTTTCAATGCGTGTAGTATGGGCTTTACCCATAAGCTTCTCAGGTTCTGTGCAAATGCAGCCAAAGACATAGCGCACAAAAAGCTTAGCCAGAAGTTGAAAAAACCGATCACGACAATCCCAAAGGCTGACTGAAGAATAAGAGAGCTAGATGACATGGGGCTTCCCCACAGGCTGGTCCAGCCCAAAGCCCAAAAACCGGCAGAAAGAGTGACGTGGCGGACATCCAGGGGAAGTCCTAAAAATTGTCCCCACATACTTGTAAAAGCCAAGCCAAATCCCAAGATCCCATTGAGTAACAATGCGGACATGTGTTTTTCGATAAAATATAAAGCTTTTTTTAACCACACAGACTGAATGGTAGTTTGCCAATCCTTTAGTTGCTTGGGTATATGAAAACGGTTCAGCATATTTTCCAGGTAACCGGCCAAGATGGCTGAAAGAAACAGAACGAGTCCTGTCTCCATGGCGTAAAAAAAAGTGAAACTGCCGATAGGATCGAGAGAATGTAGGAGGGATAAGCCTTTTTCTTGAGGTAAAAGCGGCTCTTTTACTAAAGCCATCCATGCGATAGAGAAGCTTAAGCTTAAAGGGATAATTCCTGAAAGATTACCCAACACAGCCATGAATTGTGCACGTGAGAAAGCAGCGACTTCTTCGATCAGCTCGCCGAGCTTCTCTCTTTTTTTGATGTGAGAAATGCGATGGGCAAGTGCGGGAGCGGTATTGGCAGGCATTTTTGTGGCGAGAATGCCCCCTACCAAATAGATGGCTGTGAAACTGAGAAAGTAATTAAGTCCGATGAGAAAAGCTTCGATAAAAAGAGGCAGTCCCCATGAGGATATTTTAATTTTTAAATAGACGGTAACAAAAGTAATAAGGCCGCCTTTCCACGCTTTTTTAAAAATCGAAAAAAGTTGTCGGTAACTTTTTGCAAAGTAATGTTCACCTTTTTCAGCCAGTCTTGATGTAAGAGTTTTTGCTACCAGATGCAGATTGGTCTGTAAAAATGAGGATAGTTTGCGATCTTCCTGTTGATGAACAATCCATTTTGCAAAATAATTTTTCCACACGGGAAAAAGCGATTGGTCCTCGAGGTGCGAGTGTAACATGGAAATGATATTCCGAAGAGGCTCTAAAAGGCTCTCTATCTTCTCGAGATGATAGACCTCTGAGATTAAGATTCCTTCGGACTCCAAGTTTAAAGCATGAAGAGCAAGTTGTTGTTGGAGGCTTTCGAGAGTTTTTTGTCCGGATTCCAAAATGGATCGATCATGTTCAGGAGTCGAGCTTTGATCAAATAAATCGCGCTCCAAGGCCGTCGCAAATCGAGATAGGTCAACTAAGGTATCTGGGTACAGGGTGTGCAAACCGACTCGTTCAGCGTGGTACAGGATCTGAGTATGGAGCCAAAATCCATCGCGTCGGATCTGTTTTAGCCAATTTAGTTTAAAGTCGCGTTGATTTTCATGGGAGTCTGAAACCAATTTAACTAAGGGGATGAGAATGATCTCATCACTTCGCATAAAAAACTCCATGTCTGCGGGAGTCTTGACGAGCTGACACAAAAACTCCGTGAGAAAAGGAGGTTTAAGTTTTTCTCGACGACCAAGGCTAGTTAGGAAGCGTTTGGCAAGCTCGCTGAAAAAGCCTCTTTCGAAGCTAGTTGAGTCTAACAGGCCGAGGTGCCGTGCACACCAAGAGGGAGGAAAAGCTTTTTTCCAAAAGTCATAGTATTGAGGATTTTTCTCCAGCACATTGAGAAAATAGCGGAAGCGCGTTTCTAAAGCGTGAGATTTTTCAAACCAGAGCAACCATTGGGTCAACCAAGCCACTCGCTCGGAGTCATTATTGACATGAGGAAGTTGTTCGAAAAGCTCAGGTAATAAAGAGACTGAGGTCATCTCGGTTCTTTGTGAATGGGTTTATCGATCAATTTTTGATGGAAGTCATTGAGAGCGGTATCATGATGTTGCGGGGAGAGCCATATATGAAAGGCCTCATCGGAGAAGGTTACTTTGTGAAAGGGCCACGGCATCTCACTTAGCGCAGAAAAGAAACGATGGCGGAGCTCGGATGAGCTCATAGGATAAGCGTGTACACTCACCACAGAAAGAATGAGTGAGTTCCCTTTTTGAGACTGAATTCCTTGGGTAAGATCGTCCCAGGTTTCTTTTGGGCCGGTAACATATAGGGTGATATGCTGTGGATCCTCCTGTTCTAACTCTAGGATCAGAACCTCTGGAACTTGTTCTTGCTTTGCCCACTCCAGAAATGTGGCCGGGCTATCCCCGAATACAGGCGAAGGGAGCTTGATGGCGAGTACTTTTTCAAATGATGTTACCGCGATAAACCGAGCTTGTTCGTAGTTCATTCGAGCCTCGCTTTTGGAATATTGAGAATGAGTAGAGTCTCCTACAGAGCGGATCCACGTCCCTCGGTGAGATTCGGCATGCGCCGGGCCTACGTATAAGGGTAAGCCACAGTGTTCAGCCAGTTTAGCCGCACGCCAATGGATCACCTTAGCCCCCCAAAAACTCATACGACTCATAGTGGAGGCTGATAGCTCAGAAACTTTGTGGGCGTTAGGAACCTTGCGTGGATCTGCTGTGTAAACACTGTCGACGTCTTTTAAAATATAACAGGCCTTTGCATTTAATGAATGGGCTAAGGCCACGGCACTGAGATCTGATCCTCCACGCCCCAAGGTAGTTACATTTTTCCCTTGGCTTGAAACCCCCTGAAATCCAGCGATAACTACAACCGGGAAATGGGACAAGTGTTTCTCGATGCGCTCGGGGCGTATGTTCAAAATGTGAGCTTGGCTATGGTGCTCGTCCGTGATGATTCCAGCCTGACTTCCCGTAAGACTGATAGCGGGAATTCCAAGATCTATAAGCGCCATGGTTAGAAGGGAGGCCGAGACTCTTTCCCCAGTGGTCAGTAACATATCAAGTTCGCGCAGGTGGGGCTTGGTTGCTACCTGATGGGCCAACTGTATGAGTTCGTTAGTGGTGGCCCCCATGGCACTGACCACGATGAGAATGTGTTGATGTTCTAGGAGGTCTCGCTTGATCCGTGTAGCTGTTTGACGAATTTTTTGAGGATCAGCAAGGGTGGCTCCACCGTATTTTTGCACAATCACTGGAATATTATCCGCGATTGCTCACTAAAATTCAGCGCATGGAGCGTCGAAAAAGTAACAGTCTAATCAAAGGCTACCACATTCTCCGGTGAGCGTAAGGAATAGCGGGCCGATAAGAACTGTTTTGCCCCGGGGGGAACTTTCACAAAATAATGACTCAAATGGGCTGGCACATGAGCCTGCAACAGATGAGGATTAAGTTCTTTTAATGCGGCCTCGGTGATCATAAGCAAGCGCGCTAGCTCCGATAAGCTTTTACCACCTTTAACGGGAAGTTTTTCAAATTGGAGAGGTGGACGGGGTTGATAGTTGGTAAATCCGTACAAACTGGGGGCTTTGCTGATGAGCATAGCAGCGATGATTTTGGGCACGTAATGCTTGGTTTCCTCCGGCAGAGCTCCTATTTTTGCCAGTGTCCAAAAATTTTTCGTGTGATATTTGTGAATAAGTCGTCTCAAGCCATTTTCTCCCATATTGTAACTGGCAGCAACCAAGTGCCAATCTTGAAACTCTCGATATAAGTCTTTGAGGTAACGGATAGCTGCCCCAGTAGATTTCTCGATATCCATTCTTTCATCGATCTGGGGGGTAATCAGTAATCCATAGTTTTTTCCGGTGGAGGCAATGAATTGCCAGGGGCCTACGGCTCCTGATTTGGAACGGGCCGTGGCACTAAAGCCACTTTCAATCATGACCATATAAGCCAAATCTAACGGTAACCCTGAAGCCTCTAGTTGCCTCTGTAAAAAGGGCATATACATGGATGATCGTTCCAGCCACACCTCAAACCACTTGCGCCCGGTGCTTTGAAAATGTGCAATCCAGTAGCTGACTTGGGGATTATAAGTGACTGGCAGGTCAAAAATCATGGGAGCCCTATGCGCAGCAAGAGAGTCCCTGTTGGGGGTACGCAGGTTCGATTTGTTATTGATAGCCGCCAGACAGTCAGGGTTCGGACTGAGGATTAAAATTGCAAAAATCCATACTAGGAGGCGAGAAAGCTCGCGGGCGATATAGTAGAGACAAGCGTGAATCGTGTCCTGCTCTATTTCGTGATCTTTTTCTTTTTTTTTCCAACCCAAGAAAGCTCGAATGTTGCGCCAGCTTACGCTATATACCACGTTACCTTCGGGATTGTTACCATGAGGAATAATGTAGGTATGAAGTTTTCCATGATTAAAAGAAATTCCAAAAACCGATGTACGCAAAAATACGATGCCGCGAGCTAAATCTTCGGCGACTAATAGGAGAATTTCTTTTTTTAGATCTTTAAGGTTTTGAAATTGATCAGAAAAGTTAGGGTCTTGGAAAATGCCAAGTTGTACTTCGCCTTTTTTGGCTAGACTGCGATCCCAGTCGTGGGAATTCTCGCGAATAATTTGAGCGAGCTCAAGTACAGACTCGTTAATATCAACAACTTGTTACTTCGGTTGTTCCGACATAGTTCCATTATTATCCTTGGAGGGAATGATTAACTACTCGTAGGTGACACTTCTCACCTTTGGGCTAGTTTTTGGGCCCTTATGCGATGATTTTCCATGCAATCGCGCTTATCCTATCAGCATGAGAAATTTTATGCTCAGTCATTTTATGTGGGGAATGGTCATTTGGCTTTTTGTTACTCAGGGATTAGCCTCTGGGGTGAAATTTAGTATCTTCGTTTATCATCGCTTAGCTACAAAAAATTTAGAAGATATGGATCGATTGCTGCGCGCCAAAATTCACGCCAGTCAAAAATCTGCGACTCCGGAAGAGCAGGTGGCCCATTTAGTGGAGGCGACTCAAGCTTTATTCTCTCGTCCGAATTACGATAATTTGATTGAAAAGCTGTTACCTCAGCTTCTTTTTGAGCTCAAGGACAAAGGGCTCACTGAGAAGGTTTTTTCAGAGTTTATTGGTGAGGCTACGGCGGGAATTCAAGACGAGGCCAAGACGGTCTCGGGAGAAGCACAGGTCACTTATCTTATCGCGCTTGAGAATTGGCTTTCTGAAATGCAAATCTATTTGGACCAAGAGTCCATCCGCAAGTTGGTTGAGCGCATCGCTGATACCCAGTTTAAAATCTCTGATTTGGCTAAAAAGACGGCAGGCTTGCACCTCCCTTATACCTTAAAAGATCCACAAAAATTAGCTAGGCATATTCTAAAAAAACCGCAAAAGCAGACGGCTAAAAAAGCTAACGTAAATAAGTTCACCTCCGGTGAAGAGAGCTCTGGTGGTAGCGAAGACCCTTCTCTGTGATACTGGGCCCATTTCATGACAAATTTTTTGTTGAGTTATAGCTACTTTGCAAAGGCCGCATTGTTTGTTTTTGTTGTAGTTTTGGCATCGAAGCTTAACGCACAAATTCCCTCAGCTAGTGTGGGTGAGCGCTACTTTTATCGAGGAGCTCGGGCTTTGGGTATGGGTGGGGTGCAAGTAGTAACCGTAAACGACGAAACAGCGGTACTCATCAACCCCGCCAATCAGCTGCGGCTCAGGGGGGCGCGTTTGACTTCATTAGATGTGGAGCTTGAGGCCTCTGATACGTTCTACTACCCCTTTTACCAAACTCAGCCTATTGGTAACCCGCTCAATTTGGATTCGGTTTTCTCTAGTATTAGTCAAAATCCTGATAAAAATTATTATTTTCGCGCGAGTTCAGCGCCGGTATTTGCTAGTGAGTTTTTTAGTTTAGGAGCTTTGATTCAGCAAAGTTTGATGGGGCGGCTCAACTCGAGTTCAGCCACGGCCGACGCATTTTATCGAGACGATCAAGTGCTATTTGCGGGAATCGCCGCCAGGATGCTGGATGGACATCTGAAGTTGGGTGTTACTGGGCGAGCCGTGTCGCGTCTCGAGCTGGATGCGCAACTCCCGTGGCCTAGCGTGTTCAGCATGGTTCATCAGGGTCGGGGGGGGACAGCTTTAGCTTATGATCTAGGCTTGACTTTGGTAGCACCTGTGGCTTGGCACCCCACCTTGAGTATCGTGGCCCGAGATTTTGGTGGTACACGGTTTGATCAAAGCTTCTATCAAAGAGGCAGCTATTTCACGACCTTGCCCGAGCAGAAGCAGTCTATAGATGTTGGTTTAGGGGTGTTCCCTATTCATCGCAGTCAAAACCGCTCCGTATTTGCGATCGAAGCTCATGACGTCGAGAATATGTCCAAACGTTCAAAGCCAATAAAAAATCTCCATCTTGGCTACGAGTTTAATTATCGCGATATTTTATTTTTTCGCTTCGGAGCTAACCAGGGCCATTGGACCACAGGGATTGAAATCGCAAGCGAGTTCACGCAGTTGCAATTAGCTTGGTATGCCGAGGAGATGACCGATGATGATAGCATTTCTTTTCCTTCGAGGCGGCTTGTTTTGAAATGGTCGTTTCGATTTTAGGAGAAAAAAGATGGGTGCTTCAGGAATAGTGGTGGCCCCAAAACTTTTTTGATAAACTTGATTTCGAGGGCAGATAGTGTTTGCTAGAGGTCATTGAACGATGCGTACGTTGAGTCGACAAATTTTAGCTCGAGTCACCTGGATTGCCATGGTCAGCTTATGCGTGGTGAACTGCAAGAATCCTTATGGGAAGTTTTCTTCACAAAGCTCGGATGAGGCCTTGTACCAGTCGGCTATGCAGGCCTACAATAATAATCAATTCGTTCTGTCTACGACTTATTTCCAACAGCTTTCACCGGGTTTTTTAGCGCAACGAGAGGTGCGTTTTAATTACGCCAAGGCCTTAGCTGGCAGGTGTGGATACACGTTTTTTGATTTTGTAGAGGCTTTACAAAATGCCAACTTCAGCAATCCCCTGTTTAAGGCCCTTCTTTCCATGTGGGGGAATAAGCCCGTGTTACCGCAGTATTGTACTCAAGCCGAATTGCAACTCAAACAGGTGTGGGCGCAGTATGGGACTCCGACTAATGAAGAGAAGTTGTTTATGGTTCTTCTGTCCTTGTCTAAGATGGGGATGTACTTGCGAGCGAGCCATGATATTGATGAAAATGGGGGCTTGGGTAATGGGGTCGTCGATACCGGCGTAGATAGTTGTACCGTCGACACCTCGGGAACAGTCCCTAAGCAGTTCACTGACGCGGAAATTAAGGAGGTTATCACAGGATTGGCTCTAACCAATTTGTATGTGGCAGCTTTGGCTGGTGTCGTGACCAATGCCTCCACTATTAGCACAGTTCTAAATACTTTTTGCACGACGCCTGGGGTGGCTTTTTGTTCTTTAACCGACGCAGCCAGTGTGACTCCCGCTGATGTGAAAACGATGCGAGGATTTCTGGTGTGGGATGCTACGGGTTTGGATGGTAACTCCAGTTGTGTTCCCGTTAATCCCCCACCGGGTACCTTATGTTGTCCTTAATGCCTGAGGCTAGCTAGAGCCAGCACTTGAAGGTGCTATTTTCGTCGAGTGAGAACTCGTGCTTGTCTTTGTCTTTCAATGGGAACGCCACTGCACCATGGTATTCGAGCTTGATGACTTGCCTACTCGAATGGATTGAGAGGACACTGGATAGTGTGAGGGAGTTTTCTGTTAGCTTGGGCCGCTGGGGGATATTATTTATTTTCTTGGCTTCCGTTGGGGAGGGTCAAGAGCTCCGCACCTATCACCAATCAATACGTGCGCTTGGCATGGGAGGAGTCAGGGTAGCCCACGAACATGAGGCGCAAGCTTTGGCGTGGAATCCCGCTTATCTTGGCTTTAACTCGGGATTCAATATGACCTTAGCGGATGCGGGAGCGGGGTTTAATGGGTTACAGGCCTACGAAAGCTTTAAAGACGTAGATTTAAGTCAAGGGATCAGTGGTTTAAACGGTGTTTATGGTAAGCCTTTGTGGTTGGGGGCATGGGGTTGGGCCGCCGTATCTTGGAGTTTTGCAGGAGCTTACTATTTATCTTTTTACGACCTGACGGTGTTACTTAAAGATCCAGGTGTTCCCAAAATGGATGTGAGTTACTATCAAGACGATTTTTATATTTTGGGTTTTGGTTACCAAGTTCTTGAGGGTTTCAGTATAGGAGCGAACATTAAGCGAGTAGAAAGAATTGGAGGGGATATCACATTCGATACAGCTCAACTCTTGTCCCCCGGTTTTGTCAACAATCTGGTGAGTAACATTGAAAGTACCTTGAATGCTCACGGCCAAGCTTTTGGCGCAGATATAGGGGTAGCCTATCGCTGGAAGCGTGCTTTGAATCCCACTTTATCCTTGGCGTGGCAGGATGTGGGTTATACGAGTTTTGCGCCGAGTGATCCCACCAAACCTATGGCTCCCATACGGGATAATTTGATCTTGTCGGGGAATTTTCATGATTCATGGATGGGTTTCCGCCTCGGCGGAGGTTTTGAGTACCGACATATTCGTAACGACGATGAGCAGTTGGGCAAGAAAATTCACCTAGGTTTGGAGCTGGGCCTTCCCTTTGTCGATTTGAGGGCTGGGTTATATCAGGGATACACGAGTTATGGTGTTGGATTAGATATTTGGCTTTTACGTTTTGATGCCGCCTGGTTTCGTCAGGAGATGGGAGTTTTTCCCGGGCAGACTCCGCAAGAGCGGATTATGCTGAGTTTAAACATGGACTTAAGTCTTGATCCAGATTTGCGCCTTCGCGAAGACTCAGGACGCAGGCGGCGTTTGTTCCAGCGGCGTTGATAGAGTGCGGGGCGGTCCGCGGATAGGGGATCATATTTTCAGTGTTTATTCTTAATCATTATTCAGGGCGTGCCGCATAGGGAGAGGGCTTGTGGGTGGTCTTGTTTGGTGGCAAAGATTCTCTCGCGGTTGGATGGTTGGCTGGAGCACTCTGTTCTGTGTTCTTGTAGGTAGCTATCTCTTTAAATCGAGAGGAGATGTTGAGGCTTTCTGGCGTGGGTGAAGAAGAATTTTTCTCCCGGTCAAAGCTTTGACATGATGAGAACAAGACAGCTAAGGCAGCGAGAGGGAAAACTTTCCAAGTTTTGTCTTTCACGAGAGTGTCAATCAATCGAATCATGGATGGGCTCCTTCATGGGGTCAGACACCTGAATCCGTGAGTGCGGTTATATGAGGACGATCGGCATTATGACTCGATAGGCAAGTGGTTTGGGGCAAAAACTTGCCTAAGGTGGGGTGATGCAGTAAGGTTCCATTTCAGCGTGGGGATATAGCTCAGCTGGGAGAGCGCTTGCATGGCATGCAAGAGGTCGTCGGTTCGAGCCCGATTATCTCCACCAATTTTTTTTCTGCTCAAAAAATGAGGGATTGAGGGGCATCTCGTCGGTGGAACTGAGCTTACTAAGGTACTTTATCCCATTTTTGCTTGCGCTGATTGTTTTGGATCTCGGGCTGTTTAAGCTCCTATCAAAAAAAGACGGGCGAAGAGTTGCGTTAATCGAAACGGCTTTTTGGATTGTGATCGCTCTCGCATTCAACATTTGGGTTTGGTGGTACTCGGGCCGCAGTGATCTGGCTTTTGAGTTTCTCACTGCCTATGTTGTGGAAAAAAGCCTGAGTGTAGATAATCTTTTTGTTATTTTGCTCATTTTTGAGTCCCTAAAAATCCCACCTTCCTACCAACATCGGGTGTTGTTCTTCGGCGTTTTGGGTGCCATTGTCATGCGCGCTATTTTCATACTAGTTGGGGCTTATTTGGTGCAAAAATTTGAATGGATTCTTTTGATCTTTGGAGCTGTTTTGGTATTCACGGCATGGAAGTTCATTCGTGAAAATAAGACCGCCGATGTCAGAGAAGAGGAACAAAAGCTTCTGCGCTGGTTGAAAAAAGTTATCCCGCTGAGCTCGCAAGTTCATGGTGAGCGCTTTTTTATCCGTGAGGGGGGGCGTTGGTTAGCTACACCCCTATTTTTGGCCTTAGTCTTTGTGGAGCTCACTGACGTTATTTTTGCGGTGGACTCAATCCCCGCAGTGTTCGCTGTGACCAAAGATGGGTTTATTGCCTTCACCTCTAACATTTTCGCCGTGTTAGGCCTTCGGGCTTTGTATTTTGTTCTAGCTGATTTTGCTAAGAGGCTGCGTTACCTAAAGCCAGGACTGGCTGTGATTTTATTTTTTATTGGGGTGAAACTATTGATCATTCAGTGGTATCACATACCCAGTTGGGTCTCGCTCATGGTGATCTCCGGCGTGTTAAGCACTGCGGCACTTTCCTCCTGGTATGTGGATCGACTGCAGCAAAAAAGTCTGGACCAAACGCGATGAGCAGAGTTAGCTAGGGTTTGAGGTTTATGAGGGGATTAACCCCAACCTTAACAACAGTTGGCTTGCTCTCTGTCAACTCACCAAAGGAGGTCTACCATGTGGTCTCGTTTAGCTCTTTTGTTGCCCTTTTTCGCTTTAGCATCCTGCAAGAACACATTTTCGGGACGCTTGCAGGTGACTCAAAGTTTTCCTTTGACTCACGAGGTCAAAGAGACCTGGGGAGATCAAGAGACTTACAAAAAGCAAAAGTCCATCATTATGGCTGGTAGTTATGAGGCCCAACTGCGTTTTTATGGTAAGACTCAAGTGGATCTAGTTATCAACCCTAAGTCCTGGCGCGCGCAAACTTATCGTTTGGAGCTGCCGCGAAGTATCGACTGGTCGGCCCCTCAAGGCGAGTTTGCTTTTTCTGCCAAAGAATTGGGTCAAAGCTTTGCGCTATCTGGACGCTGGATTCGAGAGGTGAATGAATCTTCGGTGGTCAAGGAATGGGAAAGTTGTGAGTATCAGGATTGGGAGTGGGTTTGCGACCACACAGGCTGTGCTCAAAGGTGGGTGTGGAAACGGGGTTGGCACTGGGTCGAATATTTTTGGCGGACCACGCGTGTTGATCTCGCCGCAGGAATTAAGCAAAGTGCGGAGGTTGCGCGTTTTCAAGGTCAAGAATCTTGGCGAGAAAAAGTTATTATTAGCCAAACTCAGTGTTTTTAAGACGTGAATTTGTGGCCTAGTTTTCTCTGACTAGGCCACAAGCTTTTTAATCTGCTGTAAGCGATCTTTAAGTTTCGTCACTTCCTTTTTCAGTCGTTGGTTTTCTTGCATTAAAACTTCCAGCTGCTTATTTAGAAGAAGGAGTTTTGAGGTCTCTGAATCCCCCATGGATTCACTCGTTTTGTCGGCATGATCAGCCGTTGATATTGTCTTGTTTTCCGATGCGGTGGTGCTTAAAAACGCCGCCTTCAAGCTTTCTCGATTGAGGATTTGTTCATAGTGATCTGGTATTCTTAGTTGTTCGGGGATTTGGCTCCAAAAGTTTCGCTTATCATTGAGGACTTGACGAATAGATTGAAAAATTTTGATCTGGCAAGCATTGATGTCGCCGATTCTTGGCTCGGGCTCTTGGGTCCACGTATTTTCCACCTTCTTTTGAATGACTGAGTTCAGATAAGATAGAAATTTTTGCCGCATATCGGGAGATAAGTTCCATAAAGCGATCGCAATAATTCTTGGCGGAATCAATTCTAGGGCATAGGTGAGAAGCCCTTGCGGCAAGGAGATAAGCTTTTCCATCGTAAATCGTTTTTCTTCAATAGCATCTGCCCAGACGGCGCTTTCTTGTCGTATCATTTGTAAGAATCGCTGTTGCTTTTCTGGATCGGAATTTTCAATGAGTAACAAGAGTTGGTAAAATCCTCCTTCTTTTTTGTAGCGCTCTAACGTAGACATTAGAAACCTCCCTCGCACTCCCACAGATGTCGGCTGGGGTAACTTCTTTTTTCTTTGATGCGACATTTTTTAAAAAAGAATTCATCTGGTGGGACCTTATTTTCATCGGTGCGATAAGGAGTTTCATAATAGAAATCGTCACTTCCTAGACTTGCGGCTCGGGGGCGAGCCTGAGCTTGGCGTTGCCACAAAAGCTCCTGGGAACTTGTGGCACAGCCACTGGCTGTTTCAAAAATATATACACATAACACCTTGAATAAATCTCGTTTGTAGTGATTTAGCCATATGGCGAAACCGAATAATTTGTTCATGTAGCTAGCTTAGCCTCTAAGTTTCATGCAATAAATGTTACCCTTACATTTGGGTGAGATGTATGATTTCTCTGGACCAAGGTTCAGCCGTCGTCCTTGATTAACTGTTTGACCCTATGGAATTCACACCGGAATCATATTTCCTTTTTCTGTTACCAGCGCCATCTCTGGGAGGCGTGCCACGGGTCGAAACGAAAAGGCCCATGGAGGAAAACCATAAAAAAAGAAATTTTTCAGGATTGATTCAGCCTGAGCCTAGGATAGCCATCTCAGGGCGTAATGGATCGGCACTGTAAAAAAGCTCGAAAGGGTGCTCATGCCATAGGTTGACACAAAACTGCTTGCCCACTTCGAGGCTACCCCAATAGGTCTCCATCCCGAGAGATTTTGCCGCACCAAAGGTGTAAGCAGACCACACTTCGGGAAGTGACATTTTCATTTCTAGACGGGCCAAAAGTCCCACAAGCCCAAGGCTTTGGCTAAAAGCCGTACCGGGATTAAAGTCGGTGCTCAAAGCCACGATGGCTCCGGAGTCAATCAACTTACGGGCAGGTGGATAGGGGCAGCGCAAATAGAGATCTGCGGTAGGAAGAAGATTAACCACTGTAGAGCTTTTAGCGAGTTTTTCGATGTCCTCGCTATTGATATGAATCGCATGCTCGATACTTCTTGCCCCAAGCTCTAAGGCCAACTCCGCGCTGCCTTGGCGAGATAATTGTTCTGCATGAATGCAGATTTCAAGCCCTACACTTTGTGCTTTTTTTAAAAAAGGCTTGGCATCTTCTATCGTACAAAATCCAGACTCAATAAAGATATCCACACGCCGAGTCAGACTTTGTATTTCAGGCCAAAACGGCTCGTAGCTTTCCAGATATGCCCCCCAGGATTTATACTCGGGGGGCAATGCATGGGCCCCGAGAAAGGTGCTTACCAATTTGACGGCGGAATCTGATTGGGCCTCGCGGATCAATTGGAGTTGGCGAAGCTCCTCCCGAGGGTTTAAGCCGTAACCGGTTTTGACCTCTACCAGGGCAACACCTTGCTGAGAGAAGCCCTGAAGATGTTTTAGGAGAATGCTTCGGAGCTCTAAGTCGCTTGCCGCCCGAGTTTGCTTAACCGTAGAGTAAATCCCCCCGCCACGCGCCGTAATGTCTTGATAGCTCAGTCCTTGATTGCGCCAGTCCAGTTCCTGAGAGCGGTTACCGGCAAAAAGGCTATGGGTGTGGCACTCGATAAAGGCTGGAGTGATGTGGCCAGGCTCCATTTTATAAATGTTTTGCGGTTCCGGGCTCAAAGAAGCGGGTAACAAATGGGAAGGCCCTAGCCACGCAATGCATCCTTGGGAATCAACCACGATTGTGGCATCAGAGAGGGGCTCCAAGTCGGATTCCTTGGGGTAGCGGCCCTCCTTGCGAGAGAGGCCAGCGAAAGTCCACAGGTGCTCAATATGGGTCCATGCTCGCCAATTTTTATGCTCTGCTAGGGACACGGGCAGGCCTCCCAGAAATGGAGATGAGTGACTATTTAGCTTTACCGTGTCCAGCGGCCTTCTGCAGACGTTCTTCAACAATCGCTGGATCAGCTAAATATTTTTTATTCTGAACGCTCATGGAAGAGTTCAGGGTGTAAAGTAGTGGTATGCCCGTGGGCATGTTCAGTTCCAGTAGGGACTCGGGGGAGAGTTTTTCCAAAATTTGCACGATCGCTCTTAGACTGTTACCGTGGGCGACCACTATAACATTTTGTCCTTGCTGAAGGCGCGGGAGTAGATCGTTTTGCCACCAAGGTAAAACCCTTTGAATGGTCATCGCCAAGGACTCTCCGCGTGGGAGCTCCGCCGCAGGAACGCTTTGGTAACGCGGATCATTTTTGGGGTGAGACGGATCATCCTCCTTTAAGAAGGGCGGGGGAACATCCAAAGAGCGGCGCCAAATTTTCACCTGTTCATCTCCGTAGCGAGCGGCTGTTTCCTGCTTGTTCAGGCCCTGTAGGGCCCCATAGTGACGTTCATTGAGGCGCCAATGCCTGGCGACAGGTAACCATAACAGATCCAAAGCATCTAAAAACAAAAAATGGGTTTTGATCGCCCGCTTTAGGACAGAGGTATAGGAGTAGTGCCAAGGAATCTCCAAGGACTTTAGCCCCGCAGCGGCCTCTTTGGCCTCTTTTTCGCCTTGTGGCGATAAATCCACATCCACCCATCCGGTGAAACGATTTTCTTGGTTCCACAGACTTTCGCCATGGCGAAGAAGGAGTAAATGGAGCATTTGTCACCTCGGAAAAACTTGTGTAGAGTGTGAGTAAACTTTAGCTCCAATCTCAGTTTTTTCACAAGGGGAAATGTCGTGTCCCAATTACAAGCACGAGACAATTTAGCCTACATGGAAGCTTTGTGGCAGCAGTATAAACAAAATCCGCAAAGTGTTGAGCGTGACTGGTATTACTTTTTTCAAGGGCTTGAATTTGCGGGGGTACACTCCCTTCAGGAGGGCTTCAGCGAGATGGAATGGGCTCTTTATCGTTGGGTTCAGGCCTATCGCCAGTATGCTTACTTGGAGGCCGATCTAGATCCGCTGACGAACTCTAATCCCTCATCGTTGGAGATTTTAAAAAAGGAATCCTATGGGCTGAGTGATGAAGATTTAGATCGTGAGTTTGCGATTACGGAGTCTTTGTGGGGGCAGCGTTTAACCCTCAAACAGGTTATCGAAAAGTTGGACCAGACTTACCGCGGAGCTTTATCGGTTCAGGTTGGTCATTGTTACCCAGAGGTTCAGGCCTGGTTTTACGAGCAGATGGAAAAAAGTTCGTATCAGCTCTCGCCAGAGCAGAAAAAAAAGACTTTTTTGGATCTCACCAAAACGGAAGTTTTTGAAAAGTTTTTGCATCGTAAGTTCGTCGGGGCGAAGCGTTTTTCGGCCGAGGGGGCCGAGAGCATGGTGCCCATGCTGGAACACTTAGCCGATTTGTGTGTTACTCAAGGAGTGGAAGACTTGGTTATGGGGATGCCACACCGGGGTCGATTAGCAGTCCTGGTGAACTTTTTCGAAAAACCCGCGGAGGCTATATTAGGCGGTTATTTAGGGCAAGAAGGGGATTTACCCTTTGAGGAGTTTGATAGTGACGTCAAGTATCACTGGGGTTATCAAAAGACAAAAAAATTATCTCATGGTGAACTGAGAGTCCATCTGGCTAGTAACCCCTCGCATTTGGAGGCGGTTAATCCGGTGGTTTTGGGAATGGCCCGCGCGGCCCAGCGGTTGCGTAAAGATACAGAACAGCGCAAAAAGGTGTTACCCGTGTTGTTTCATGGGGATGCGGCTTTCGCGGGGCAGGGTATCGTGCAAGAGACTCTCCAGATGAGCTCGGTGCGTGGTTACCGAGTGGGAGGAACTTTGCACGTCGTGGTGGATAATCAAGTGGGTTTTACCACAAATCCCGAAAATGGGCGAAGTACACCTTATTCCACCGATGTGTTGCAGGCGGTGGGAGCGCCGATTATTCATGTCAATGGTGATCATGTGGAAGCGGTGTTGCGAGCTATCGAGTTGGCCTTTCATTACCGCCAGAAATGGGGGAGAGACGTTGGCATTAATCTAGTATGTTACCGTCGCTACGGCCATAATGAAGGGGACGAGCCCGGCTACACCCAGCCTTTGATGTACAAAATGATTCAATCTCATCCACCCGTGCGAGAGATCTACGCCAAAAAGCTGGTAAGTGAAGGCCTGTTGAATAGTGCCGAGGTCGATTCGGCTTGGCAACAAGCGTGGGCTGATTTGGAAGCCAAGCTCGAACAGGTGAAAACAAAGCCTGTAGGTGTCGAGAGCTTTTCTTTCCAAGGGCCTTGGCAAGGCTTGCGGCGCGATCAGCCCTCCGATTGGCAGAAGGATTGGGATACGAGTTTTCCGGTGGAGAAGTTGCGTGAGATTGGTGTGTCCATAGCGCAGGTGCCGCAGGGATTTAATCCCCACCCCAAAATCGTCAAGTTATTGGAGCAAAGGCAAAAAATGGCTCAGGGTGAGCTGGCCTGTGATTGGGGTATGGCGGAACTGCTGGCCTTTGGTAGCCTCCTTGAGCAAGGTTACCATGTGCGTTTAACGGGTCAGGACTGTATCCGGGGAACCTTCTCGCACCGGCATGCTGGTCTTTATGACTACCACACAGGTGAGCCCTTTATGGCCCTCAAGACTCGATTCACCGGGCGCAGTGAGTTTTGTGTGTATGACTCTATCTTGTCGGAGTATGGGGTTTTGGGATTCGAGTATGGTAACTCGATTTATGATCCGCGCTTTTTAACTTTGTGGGAAGCGCAATTTGGCGACTTCGGTAACGGAGCTCAGATCATGATTGATCAGTTCATTTCATCCGGGGAGATGAAATGGCAACAGATGTCTGGGCTAGTTATGTTGTTACCGCATGGGTATGAGGGGCAAGGGCCTGAACATAGCTCCGCCCGTCTGGAGCGGTACTTACAATTATCAGCCCAGAATAATTGGCAAGTGGTGGTGCCCACGACGGCCTCTCAAATCTTTCACCTATATCGTCGGCAGATGTTGCGTCCCTTCAGAAAACCTTTAGTGGTTATGTCACCAAAATCGCTTCTGCGTTTGCCGCAAGCTTCGTCGATGATCACGGATCTGGCGAGCGGGCGCTTTGAAGAAGTGTTGGCTGACTCGGTAGCGCAATCAAAGTCGGTGCAAACTCTCTTATTATGTAGTGGGAAAATTTATTACGAGCTCGATCAGTATCGACAAGAGAAGAAATTCACTCATGCGGCTATCGTGCGTCTGGAGCAGCTTTATCCCTTTCCGGCGGAGAAGTTGTTGGCGGTGATTCGTAGTTACCCACAGCTTAAAAATCTGATCTGGGTGCAAGAAGAACCTAAGAACATGGGGGCTTATCAGTTTGTTTATTTCAAACTGGCCGATCTTTTGTTTAAGGAAAAACTTGGTCACTTGGCGTTTCATTACGTGGGTCGTGGCGAAAGGGCGTCTACGGCTACGGGACTGAGCTCGAAGCATCAGTGGGAGCAAAAACAGATTATTGAAGGAGCGTTTAGTTTATAGAGATTTTTTGGTAACAATGGTGGACTAAGCTCAAGCCAAAAGAAAGGAATACTGGTATGAATGTTAGTGTAAAAATCCCACAAGTGGGTGAGTCAGTAACCGAAGCGACCATCAGTGCTTGGTTAGTCAAGGACGGTGATATCGTTCGAAAAAATCAAGAGCTACTCTCGTTGGAAACGGACAAGGCCTCTGTGGAGGTCGTGGCAGAAGCCGATGGGCGTATTCAAATTCGCGTGCCCGCCGGTCAAGTGATCGCCGTGGGCGCGGAGGTGGCAGTGATTGATACTTCTGTTTCTGTCCCTGCGGATCAAGCCGCTCACCAAAAAACGACCACCGGAACTGCTCCTACTTCCGCTCCAGCAGGGGGTACGGCCGGAGCTTCTTCAAATCACTCTCAAGGGGGTTCTGTGGGTTTAAGAGTGCCGCCGGCCCACGCGGAATTAAGATCTCATTTATCCCCGGCAGTGAATCGCTTGGTTCATGAAAATCAAATGGATCCCAGCGGGATCGAAGGTACTGGGCGTGGCGGACGTTTGACCAAGGGTGACGTCATGGCAGCACTTTCCGTGAGAGCACAAACTGGGAACGCGGCCCCGGCTGTTTCAGATCCAGTCAAGGTGGCATCTACGACAAGTCATCAGGCTTTGGTAGCACCCTCTACGTCGGTAACACCGTCGATCGGCACTAGGGCTTCGGTGAGTGTCTCCGAGGAGGGGCAAGGTCGTCAAACACGCGTGCCGATGACCACTATTCGTAAGCGAATTGCTGAGCGCTTGGTGCAATCGCAGCAGACCACAGCAACTTTGACGACTTTCAATGAAATCGATATGTCGCGAGTGAATGAGATCCGCGCGAAATACAAAGATAAATTCAAAGAGAAATATGGCATCAGTCTAGGGTTTATGGGCTTTTTTGCCAAGGCTGCCATTGAGGCACTCAAGGCTTGGCCGCAAGTGAATGCGTTTATTGATGGTCAAGATATTGTTTACAACCACTATGTCCATTTGGGTATTGCAGTGAGCACCGATAAGGGGCTTATGGTACCGGTCATTCGTGATGCTGACAAAATGACTATTCCGCAAATTGAAATGGCCATTCGTGATTTCGCCCTTAAAGCTCGCGAAAATAAAATTACTGTAAGCGACTTGCAAGGGGGAACCTTCACGATTTCCAATGGGGGTGTTTTTGGCTCGCTAATGTCCACACCGATTTTAAATCCCCCACAGACTGGGATTTTGGGCTTACATAAGGTGCAAGACCGCCCGGTTGTGGTGGATGGTCAGATTGTCATCCGCCCCATGATGTATGTGGCTCTGTCATATGATCATCGCATGATTGACGGAAAAGAGGCGGTAAGTTTTCTTGTGAAAATTAAAGAAAGTATGGAGGATCCTGAAAGAATGTTACTGGAGATTTAATATCTCCTTATTTGGGTAACGGAATAGAGGGATTCTTGAGGTGTTACTCAACGTAGATCATGGGCAGGATCTCTGAGTTCTGGGTTACACCTAGAGGGTAACAGAGGTATCAAACTTTATGAAGTTTGATAGACATTTAACAGGGAAATTTCTTTTGTAGAAAGGTCACACCTATGACGACTCAAGAATTTGATGTGATTTTTATTGGAGCAGGGCCGGGAGGTTACGTAGGGGCGATTCGCGCAGCCCAACTGGGCTTAAAAACGGCGGTGGTCGAGAAACGCCCTACATTTGGGGGGACTTGTCTTAATGTGGGATGCATTCCTTCGAAAGCTCTTTTAGAATCCAGCGAGCTTTTTGCGATGGCGGGGCATGAGTTTTCGGGGCATGGGATTGAGGTGGAAAAGCCCAAGCTGAACTTAGCCCAAATGATGGCGCGAAAAGATAAGATCGTAAAGGATCTCACTCAAGGTATTGGGTTTTTGTTTAAGAAGAACAAAATTACGGCGTTTACGGGGCGTGGTTATCTCAAGGATTCCAAAACAGTGGAAGTTTTGGATGAGCAAGGTCAGGTGATTCAGTCTTTGCGGGCGACCAAGGGAATTGTGCTAGCTACAGGAAGTGTCCCCAATTCCTTGCCGGGAGTAAGCATCACAGAAAAACACGTGGTCAGTTCCACCGGGGCTTTATCTTTTGAGCAAGTTCCCGAGCGTTTGATTGTGATTGGTGGGGGAGTGATTGGGCTGGAGTTAGGCAGTGTTTGGGCACGTTTAGGCTCCCAAGTAGAGGTCATCGAGTATGCCGCGCAGATTTGTCCCTTCGTGGATGGGGAAGTGATCAAAGTTTTTCGCCGAAGTTTAGAAAAGCAAGGTCTCAAGTTCCATACCTCCATGCAGGTGTTAAGTGTTACCGAAACAGAGACAGGAACCGAAGTGGTCGCCCGTTCCTTAGGGGATGGTGTAGAGCATAAGTGGGCCGCAAATAAAGTTTTAGTTGCCACGGGGCGCAAACCTTATAGTGAAGGATTGGGGCTTGAGAATGTGGGGCTTAAGGTGAATGCGCGCGGGCAAATGGAAGTGGATAAGCATTTCCAAACAGCGGTGGCTGGTATTTATGCTATTGGTGATTTGATCCCTGGGCCTATGTTGGCTCACAAAGCGGAAGAAGAGGGTGTGGCCGTGGCAGAGATTTTGGCGGGTCACTATGGACACGTGAATTACGATACCTGTCCTTCCGTCATTTATACGGCTCCTGAGGTAGCATGGGTTGGTCCAACAGAGGAAACTCTCCAGGCGCAAGGGGTACCTTATCGGAGTGGTAAATTCTTATTTGCGGCCAACGGGCGCGCGAAAGCCTTGGGGCAAACCGAAGGTTTTGTTAAAATCCTAGCGCATAAAGAAACGGATCGAATTTTAGCAGGTCATATTATTGGTCCTCGCGCCAGTGAGTTACTGGGAGAAGTTGTGGTAGCCATGGAGTTTGGTGGTTCCAGCGAGGATCTTGCGCGAAGTTTTCATGCCCATCCCACTTTGAACGAAGTGATCCGTGAGGCGGCCTTGGGGGTAGATGGGCGAATAAGGCAGAGTTAGCACTGCCTTGAGTTTTTTAATAAATTCTCCAAAGAATCGGAAGATCCATTAAAAACATACGTAAGTATGGCTTTTGAAGTTAGAGTGTGGATAGGTAAAGGATAAATAATAAAAGGACATTTTCATGCGTTAATCAGTCCGCGAATACGAGTGTTTTTAACTGAAATACAAAGTTTCATTTGTGCACTCCCTATTTTTTAAGTAACAAAAGGTAATTTTTTACTAAAACGTTCATTAGGTGCTCACGAGCGAATCAAGGAGATTTTTTCTTGACTGCAGGTCATTCATACGAGTCGAGGCTGATTTATTCTATTCCGACTTAAAATGTACACCAGTGTTGTATTTTGTTATTTCTGGTAACAAAATAATCTCCGGGATTTTGATAAAATTTGTTCAAAAACCGGGAGAAACGATGTGTCTTGAGTGACACCGCCTCTGGCTTTTTCTTTTCGACCGGAGGCCTCTGCACCATGGATGGTCAAGGGCTTTAAGCCCTTTGCAGCTTGAGCCAAGGAGGGCGTGCCCCGGGTGAAAAGAAAAAGCCAGAGGCGGCGATGGTTCATGAAAATGGAATTATTCAGGGTCATTTAACTAAATTTTTGTGGCTAAATACAGGTAACAAATTCCTGGCGGAAATAATGGTTTGCATCTAAAATCCGTCAAACGAGGCTCAAATTTAAGCCATTTTAAAAACTCTTCGCCCGCAGGAAAGTGCGCAGAGCTTTTTTGTAAGTATTCGTAAGCCTCAGGCTTTTGAGTAATAAGCCCGCCAATTTGTGGTAACAATCGATGGGAGTACCAGGCATAAAATTTGTCCCATAATCCCCGACTGGTGCGTGTTTCATGGCCAAACTCTAGGATGCATAACTGGCCGCCGGGCTTTAGGACACGAGTCATTTCCGCTACCGCTCGCGCGGGATCTTCCACATTACGAATCCCAAAGGAAATACTCACAATATCAAAACTTTCGTCAGAAAAAGGTAAACGTGTCACGTCGGCCCACTGAAAATGAATATTTTTAACTCCCGCTTTCTTAGCTTTTCCCGGAGCCAAAGACAACATAGGCTCACAAAAATCCACCCCGATGACTTCACTGGCCTGGTTACCTAATTCACGTTGAAACGCAATCGCCAAGTCCCCCGTTCCTGTCGCACAGTCAAGAATGCGCTGACCAGGTTTGGCCCCACTGGCTTCAATTAGTTTCTTACGCCAATAGTGATGAATTCCCAAAGAAAGGACTTGATTAGCCATATCGTATCGCGAGGCGATACTTGCAAACATGGTTTGCACCCGTTCGGCTTTGGGTTTGTGGCTGGAAGTGGGGGAGGAGGTAAGTTCTGATTTCATAAATGTCCTCTACAGGAATAACATTTTCTGCGCTGATCTTTTTGCAGTTTTACGTAGCTATTATTTTTTGCGTTATTTCTCATGGCGAATTTCCCAATCCCCCAATCTCTTCTTTAAGCTATGGCTTTTTCTGATCACATCTT
Source organism: uncultured Pseudobdellovibrionaceae bacterium (assembly GCA_964655485.1). Lineage (GTDB taxonomy): Bacteria > Bdellovibrionota > Bdellovibrionia > Bdellovibrionales > Bdellovibrionaceae > JANWYU01. The sequence goes on from CAZZMS010000090.1 coordinate 54,893, forward strand.
AAGAAGCTTATGCGGTTTAGGGTTCAGAGGTGCAAACGACAGCACTCTTTACGGAACTGGTTTCTAAGCTTCCGTCCGCAGAAGAGAGAGGAATTTCTTGACCTCGACGGGCATACCAATCCTCGAAGCTAAGAGCCCAACGGCGTTGGACTATGGGTAACATTTTATCAATTTGTCGCATTAACTCCTTAAAGCTCTCCAGACTCATGCTCTGTCGGCCATCACTGAGAGCGGCGTCTGGTTGTGGATGCACTTCGATAAGTAGACCATCCAACCCAGCGGCGACCGTCGCCAGCGCCAGAGCCGGCACGTATTCGCGTAAGCCCACAGCATGAGAGGGATCTACAAGGACTGGCAGTCCTGAACGCTGTTTCGCGATTAAAGCCCCGTTGAGGTCAAAAGTAAACCGAGAACTTGTCTCAAAGGTGCGAATGCCCCGCTCGCAAAGCACCACGGGGGATCGCCCCCTTTGAAGGTACTCGCTTGCTTTTAGCCATTCATCCACCGTGGCGCTAAAGGCCCGCTTAAAAACTACAGGCTTATCGTAGAGGCTTAGCTCCTTAAGCAGGCTATAGTTATACATATTTCGCGCTCCCACCTGGAAGCTATGCACCCAAGGCAACAAGAACTCAATCTGGCGAGGATCTGTGACCTCCGTCACAAGACCCAAACCACGGTCGCGGAGGTTCTGTAATAAGGGTAGAGCCTCTTCGCCTAAGCCTTGGAAGGAACGCGGATCTGTGCGTAATTTCCACACCCCGCCACGCATTAAAAACAATTGAGAGGATTTTAATAGCTCGATGATGGGCTTTAGTTGTTCCTGACTTTCTAGCGAGCAGGGCCCCGCAATCACCAAAAAAGCATGCTGGCCTCGTTCGGGGATACTCGGAATATCTCCGGTTTTCTTGACTCCTGCAGTGGAAGGCAGCTCTTTGTTTACCCCGCTACGCATACCTGTTACTCTAACGAAACTAAGGAATTTTCTCCAGTGAAAAGCTGAAACTAGGATGGGACATGGGGCTTGACAAGAAAAATCTCACCACTCTTGCCTTTTGGGCTCACCAGGAAAAAGGCCTTCTCTTTGCCGAAGGTGGAGAGCAAGAGCTAGGGGGAAAGGTGGGATTTTGTTTGGTTTCGGATTTTTTTGTGCGTGAGTCTGTAACATACTCGGGCTGGGTGCGTCAGGCGCAAGGAGAGTCTGAGCTTAGGGGGCTTGTATCCAAGGTCGAGGAGCTTTTATCCCACTTCGCTTCCTCTGATTCGCAGGGTGTTATCACAGGGGCTAATCTGAAATACACCATGAGCCCACCCGACCGCGAGTCTTGGGGGCAGCAGTGGCAGTGGTTTTGTGCGCAAACTCGCATCCAAAAAGCTGTCCTTGTGAGCGGGCGAGAGTCTTTGATTTGGGATGAGGTTTGGTTGCTGGATTGGTGGCAAAGGGCTTGGCGTGAGTTCCAAAAAAATCCTAAGCTTTGGCTTTATTTTTGGTGGGATCCCCAGCAACAAAAGGGAGCCATAGGTCTGAGTCCGGAGGTTCTTTTTGTATCTCCCCAGCCCGGGGTTTATCAAAGTTTGGCCGTGGCGGGCACTTGGTCCCCGCGAGACTCTTTGAGCGAGCACGAACAGAAAAAACTAAAAGCTGAACATGAGCTGGTGGTTGAGGATTTAAAGAACAAGCTCAGGGATCAATCAGATTTGCGTGTGAGCTCTCCCGAGGTGTTTCGCTTTTCCGAACAGTTGCAACACTGGAAAAGCTCGGTGGAATGGCAAAAGGCGGCTAATTTGACGTGGCCTTCGCGTGTGAACGAGGCAAGATATTGGCAATCGCGGCTTCACCCCACAGCAGCGGTTGGGGTCTTGTCTTCTGACCTCGATCGCTGGCGCGAACTAGAATCCCTTCCTGAGCAAGGCCAGCGCAAATGGTATGGCGCTCCTTTAACTTTGGTGACTGAAAATATCATGTGGTCAGTGGTGATGATCCGTGGTGTTTTTTGGGAAGGCAAGAGAGTATTTTCTTTCGTCGGTGGTGGGGTGCTACCCGAAAGTGAGCCAGAGCTTGAGTGGCAAGAGCTACAAAGAAAGTGGGCTTGGCTGGAGCGAGTCTTTTTCAAAGAGGGCTTATGAATCAACATTTAGAAAGGCTCAAAGATGAGCTTAAGTCCCTAGGGGTGCGATATTTAGTCTACGCTCCTGGGGCGCGTAACGTGCGAATCTTGCAAATGGTGGCGCAAGAGTTCGAGCTGCTGGCCCACCCTGATGAGCGATCAGCGGCTTTTTTTGCATTGGGACTTAATGCGGCTTCAGAGCGGCTCGTAGCTGTCTTGCTGGTAACATCTGGGACAGCCGTTAGCGAGTGTTACTCGGCTCTCATTGAAGCCTATTACAGTAGGATACCTTTTTTGATCCTTACAGCCGACCGCCCGAGGCGTTACCAAGGCAGAGGAACCCCTCAAACCATCGATCAAGTGGGGATCTTTGCAAACTACGCTCACGTGTTTTCTTTTGCTGATACGGATGGGTCTATTGATTGGTCTAAACTTCAAGACTCAGTGTATCGACGAGATAAGCCGGTTCAAGTGAACGTATTTCTCGAAGATCCTTCGCGCGTCGGTGGGATGGGTAACCAAAGGAGGGAGCGATCAGCCTCTTTAGAGTTATCTCGCCTCCTGGTTGTGGTGGGGGAGCTCTCTCCTTCTCAAAGAGACTTTGTGCGGATGGTACTTGCCCGTTGGCGGCAAAAGGTAACAGATGCATTTTGGTTAGTTTGTGAGCCCCTCAGTGGGCTGCGTTCTGAGGCACAGGAGTTATGGGGGGGAGATTTTGTTGTGCCCTCTTTGATGGAGCGAGGGCTTGTGCAGGGAGTGATTAAAATTGGTGGTTGTCCCGTGAATTCGTGGTGGCGAGATCTCGAGGAAAAGTATGGGGATATCCCGGTTTGGAGCTTTGGGGACTATCCTTGGCCGCATTTGGCCCGTGAAGTTCAGTTTCATGGAGGATTGGCTCTTTTATCCGAGTGGGGATTTAGCCATCCCAATCCAGACGAGGGAGGCATGGCAAGATTTATTCGGGTTGCCCCCCACCAAGAAGGATCTGGGATGGAGCCGAGAGTGGATTTTTTTCGAGAGCTTGAGGTGGATGGTCGAGCTAGCCTTCAAGCGTATGCCCGCCCTTTCCGGGGTGATGATCGCTCAAGTCAGTTACCTTCTTTCTCTGATTTATTACCGTGGCTCTTGCGATTTGAGGATTCCGAGTGGTCTTGGGTCAGGCGCTGGTGCGAATGGGCGCAGGGGAGTTCTGTTTATCTGGGTAACTCTTTACCCGTGCGGCATTTTGATTTGCTGTCTTTTGGTTTAAGTTACCAAGCCGTGTGGGCACACCGGGGGGCCAATGGCATTGATGGGCAAATTTCTGGTTTTTTGGGCCGGGTGAAAAGCGTATTAGACATAACTACGGGGGGGCGATTTCAAGCTTTACTGGGTGACCTCACCGCTTTTTACGATCTGCAAAGTATCTGGTGGATGCGTAGTCTGCATGAGCTAGCTTGCAACAAGGGAGCGCAAATTGGAGTTTTTATTTTAAACAACTATGGGGGACAAATTTTTCGTCAGGTGCCCGATAGTGAGCGTATGGTGTTACCTCACGAGATAGATTACTCGGCTTGGGTGAAAATGATGGACATTCCTTTTGAGCGGCTGGGGCCAGCCCTTTGCCAAATTCCCTCTTTTGTTGGCGTAAAGGTCTTCGAAATTCAGGTGAACAATACCGCTCAAGAGCAGCTGGAAAAGGGGTGGCGAGAGTGGATAAAAAACTGTGGATCTTAAGTCCTGGCTTCATGGGGACTTGTGGGGATTTGTTCCCGCTTTTGCCCGAGACTTCTGTGGATTTGTGCAAGTTTGGTGACGAAAAATTATCTCCCTTTCTTGATAGAGTCACAGAGCAAGATTTGCTCTTTGGAGCCAACAATATCATAGGACTCAATCCCAACGATCCCACGCATTTTAAGTCATGGGATAGCCCCAAGCAGGATTATTTTGAATCGGCCATTTCGTTCATAAGATCGCAGAAGGGTTCGTTAAGAATTGGCCTGGGTTACTCCATGGGAGCTCGGATTTTGTTACAAATGATGGCCAAAGAGAATGAGTTGTTTGATGCCCTGATCCTGTTGTCGCCTCATCCCGGTTTGAGTTCGCAGGCGGAGCGTGTCATGCGATGGTATAATGATCAATCCTGGGCCCGCGCTCTGCTTGAGTGGCCTTGGAAAGAGTTCACCAAGTGTTGGAATGCTCAGCCTGTATTTGGCCCATCAGTTTTGGAGGCTTCATCCCCGAAGGCTTCGCCCACTTGGGAGGAGCGACAGCACTGGGCTCGCGTGTTACTCTATTTTTCTCTGGCGCATCAGCCTGATCTGAGGCCCTGCTTGCAAAGCGCGAAACTGCCCATCTTGTGGTTAGTGGGGGCTTCTGATAAAAAGTTTGTGGATCTTGCTCAGAGTTTAGTGATACCCAACGGGGAAATCGGTGTCATCCCCGATGCTTATCATCGCTTGTTCAAAGATCAGCCAATTTTGGTAAAAACCAAGATCGGTGAATTTCTGAAAAATCGTCTAAACATTTCCTATTAAGTTTTTTTTCAGGGATCCGACAAGACTAAGTGATAGGATATGACTTAAGGAGGATGCCCCATGACCCAGTACTATGTTACCCAAAGAGGAAAACCAGTTGGCCCTTGGAGTGTAGAGCAAGTGTTGCAAGCCCTACGCAGGGGTGAGGTGTTACCTACTGACTACTATTTTGATCCAGAAAAAGGTGAGTGGCAGTTGGTGTTAACAAGTTCTTGGGTCCCAGAGGAGTTCAAGGTGTTACCTAAGTTAGATCCTGATTTAAGCAAGGAGAAGCGAACGGCAGGTCTAGTTCCCGCCGATAAGCGGGAGTGGTTTATTTTTCGTGATAGTCGCCAATTTGGTCCTTACTCCTACTATGAGATGATTAAGCTTTTACAAACGAAGCAATTGTATGACTATGATTTTGTTTGGTCACCGGGGCTTAGTACTTGGGTGAAATTGTATCAAATTCCCGAGTTCAGTAGCGACGTGATCCAAAAACTAGCTCGCTCCAGTGATCCTAATGTTTCCCAGGTTTTTTTTCGTCGTCGTTACCCGCGGGTCTCCCTCAAGCACAAGGCGTTCCTGCACAACAGTAAAAAATGGTGGAGCGTTGAAACCACAGAGGTGAGCGCGGGAGGAGTAGGTTTAGTCGTTCCAAAAACTGAGGATATTCAGGTGCGAGATCAGATGATTCTGCATTTAACCTCGGCGGCGCATGCGACTTTGCCGCCCTTTAATGCGCTTTGCGAGGTGGTAAGTATCAAACCTTACAGCGAGAATCAGCTGAAATTGGGCTTAAGTTTTGTGGCTTTGAATCAAGATATCCAACTGAACTTGAAGTTGTTCACTGAGAGAAAAGTCGCCTAATAGCCCTGGGAGTATCATGCAGAGGTTTTACTTCTTTTTAGTAATATCCGCAGTGTTCGTCTTGGGCTGTTCAGGAGCTCAGTTTGATTTGCCTGCCCAGCAGGTCTTGCTGGATGCTGAGGTCCAGTATAACAACAAAGTCGATCTACTTTTTATGATCGATAATTCCACCACCATGAATGTGCATCAGGCCAAGTTGGTGCAGCAGGTGCCATCTCTCATCCAGGAACTTAATCGCTCCGAGCTAGACTATCGCCTGGCAGTCGTGACAGCCGATATGCGCTCGCAAGGCAGTGGTGGACGTCTTTTGGGAACGCCAAGTTTTCTGACGCGTCAACACTCGGGCTTGGTCGAGCTTTTTCAACAACGTCTACAGCAGGGGCAGAATGGTTCGGATATCGAAGCGGGATTAGAAAGTCTCTATCAGGCCTTGATCAAGCCCGAGGGGCAAAACTTTCTTCGCCGGGAGGCTTTACTGGCGATGGTCATTTTAACCAACGAAGATGACTATTCGCCCAAAAATCCTGATTTTTACCGACAAGCCTTTGACGAGCTCAAGGGTTCTGTTCCCGGCTACACCCGAGGATGGATGATGAACTTTCTCGGAGTGGTAGATTTAAATGGAACTTGTCAAACGGCACCGGGTTTTAACGAGGTAGGCTTACGTTATCTTCGGCTTGTGGAAGCAACCGAAGGGGTGGCGGCCTCCATTTGTGACCAAAGTCTAGCCTTCGGTGTGAGTAACATTCGAAAGCGTATTGTACAGGTTTTATCCGATTATCCTTTAGCTCAAGAGCCTAACCTAAGTACTGTGCAAGTGTGGTTAAATGGCGAGCTGGTTCCCATGAGTGATCAGGATGGTTGGACTTATGTGTCGGCCACGCGACGTATTCGTTTCCATGGGCGCTACTTGCCTAAGCCTTCCGATCGTATTCGCGTCGATTACAAGCCAGCCGGTGGAGCCTAGGACAGTTTTACTAAGCACTTTGTCAAAAAGCTTGAAAACCCTTTGTCTCCCCTCTCATTTTCTGTCACTAATGAAAACAAAATGATTGGGGGATAGAATATGAGTGCAGGGGGATCCTCTTCACCAGCTCATGCGCAGGATGCATTCACGGGTACAGGTCAACATGATGATCTCTCTCGGCAATTTGCCATGACCACGCGTTTGGATGCTGTGGTGCGCTGGGGGCAGCGCAATTCTTTGTGGCCTCTGGCTTATGGCACGGCTTGTTGTGGAATTGAATTAATGAGTGTGATGGGGCCCAAGTATGACTTGGCTCGTTTTGGAGCGGAGGTGGTTCGATTTTCTCCGCGGCAGTCGGATTTGTTAATTGTGGCTGGTACGATTACTGAAAAAATGGCTCCCATTTTAGTGCGTATCTATCGTCAAATGTTAGAGCCAAAGTATGTGATTTCCATGGGAGTTTGCGCCTCCTCGGGCGGATTCTACCGCGCTTATCATGTCCTGCAAGGTATTGATAAGGTGATTCCTGTGGACGTGTTTATTCCAGGTTGTCCCCCAACTCCTGAAGCCGTGTTAGATGGTATCATGTTACTGCAGAAAATGATCAAAGACGGTCACCCTCGACCTTGGAAGCAAAACTGGAGACCTCCTTATGGCGAATAGTTTATCGCTAGAAAGTTTGCGTCAAGAGCTCACCCAGACGGCGTCTTCTTGGGGGCCCTTGCAACTAGATCGTTACCTGTTTTCTGATCATTATGGGGATAAAACCATCGTTATACCCAAATCCGATGTGTTACCCTTGATGCGTTTTTTGAAAGATACGAAGCGCTATGATTTTTTCGTGGATCTTTGTGGGGTGGATTATCCCTCCCGTCCTGAGCGTTTTGATGTGGTTTATCACCTGCTCAATACGCAAACAGGAGATCGTTTGCGTATAAAAACAGCGGTGGCGGATGGTGAGCGAGTGGATTCCGTCATCAGTGTCTGGCGGGGAGCTGACTGGTTCGAGCGTGAAGCCTTTGATATGTTCGGTATTGTCTTTCAGGGCCACCCCAACTTGCGTCGTATTCTGACTCACCACCAGTTTCAGGGTCATCCTTTGCGCAAAGATTATGAGGCGAATCTGCAACAGCCTTGCACTGAACCCCTCCCGATACATTTTAACCATGAGCCGGGCAAGCGCGGGGATGAACTTGATCCTCGTTTTGTGCCTTTAAACATCGGCCCCTCTCATCCGGCGATGCATGGAACTTTGCGGGTTATGGTTGAACTGGATGGTGAGACTATTGTGCGAGCTAATTGCGAGATTGGTTACCTCCATCGTTGTTTTGAAAAAATGGCGGAAACCCATCCTTACTACCAAGTGATTCCTTATACGGACCGTTTGAATTACTGCTCGGCTCCGATGAATAACTTGGGTTACTGTAAAACCGTAGAGAAAATTTTAGGCGTCGAAATTCCTCCTAAGGCTCAAGCTTTGCGCATTATCTTAGCCGAGTTATCACGCATTATTGATCACATTATTGCCGTGGGTACAGGCGGAGTGGATCTTGGAGCCTTGAGCGTATTTTTTCACCTGTTTGCCTACCGTGAGCGGGTATATGAAATTTTTGAAAAATTATGTGGAGCTCGTCTCACTGTGAATATGATGCGGATCGGTGGAGTGGCTAATGAGCCTCCCCCAGGTTGGTACGATGAGATCCTGCGTTTTTGTGACGATTTTGCCCAAGAGATCGACGAGCTATGTCGCCTCTTGCTTGATAATAAGATTTTTGTTCAGCGCACTTTAGGGGTGTTACCGGTATCCAAAGAGGAAGCGCTGACTTGGGGCTACACAGGGCCGATGTTGCGTGCCTCTGGAGTTGCCATGGATTTGCGTAAACTTACTCCTTACTACGGCTATGATCAGCTGGATTTTAGTGTTCCCGTGGGGAGTACAGGGGACATTTACGATCGTTATGTGGTGCGCATCGAAGAGATGCGACAGAGTCTTAAGATCATCAGACAGGTGTGCAAAAACATCCCTGAGGGCGATTACACGATTCGGGATAAGCACATTGTTTTGCCCGAAAAGGCCGATGTTTACGGTAACATCGAAGGGTTAATGAACCACTTCATGTTGATTATGAAAGGGATTCGCCCGCCGGCAGGAGAGGTGTACGATGCCACGGAGGCGGCCAATGGGGAGCTTGGTTTTTACTTGGTTTCTGATGGGAGTGCGGCTCCTTATCGCTTGAAGGTGCGCCCCCCTTGTTTTGCAATCTACCAATCCTTCCCCTATGTGGTGCGTGGAGGGCAGATTGCTGATGCGATTGCTACCGTGGCCTCTATGAATATCATTGCGGGAGAATTGGATCGATAAGCGATGGCCAATGAGCAAAGGGGTGTCGTAAGATTTGAGCGAAATCGCTAACGCTGGGGATGAGAAAGATAAACTCCGGAGAAGTTACCATGTTTCAACTAAGTGCGGAAGGTCGGGAAAAAGTAAAAAAAGAAATGGCTCGCTACGAAACTAAGCAATCGGCGATTATTCCAGCCTTGTACATTGCTCAAGCGGAGAATCATGGTTGGATCAATGATGAAGTGATCCACGAGCTAGCGCGTGTGATGGATATTCCTGAAGCGCAAATCAACGAGGTCTTCAAATTCTACACCATGTTTAATCAAAAGCCTGTGGGGAAATATCATGTGCAGGTGTGTGGGACCTTGTCTTGTCATGTGAATGGGGCCCAAGAGTTGATTGATTTTCTTTGTCGCAGCTTAGACGTGGAGCTGGATCAAGTGACAGCGGATGGGAAGTATACGATCTCCCGAGTGGAGTGCCTAGGATCCTGTGGTACGGCCCCTATGATGCAAGTGAATGACAGGTACTACGAAAACTTGACTCCTGAATCGGCCCTCCAGCTGTTGAAAAGCTTACCTTAACCGTATGAGGCCTTATTATGAGCGAAGTTAAAGTTCTCACTGAACATTACGACAAGCCCGAGTATCAAAGCTTGAAAGGTTACCAAGCTCTGGGGGGTTACCAAAGTTTGAAAAAGGCTTTGGGTATGACTCCCGAGCAGATTATTGAGGAGGTGAAAGCCAGTGGTTTGCGTGGCCGTGGCGGAGCGGGTTTTCCCACGGGTGTGAAGTGGGGTTTTCTCCCCAAAAACGGTGAGCCTCGTTACTTGTTGTGCAATGCCGATGAAGGAGAGCCTGGGACCTTCAAAGATCGCTTGATGATGGAGCGAGCGCCACATCAGCTCATTGAGGGTATGATTATATCAGCCTATGCGATTCAATCGCATAAGTCGTATATTTATGTGCGAGGGGAGTATAACTATCCCATTGCAGTTTTAGAAAAAGCCTTACAAGAAGCTTATGATGCCGGTTTTTTGGGAAAAAACATCCTAGGCTCAGGCTTCTCTCACGATATGGATATTTATCGGGGGGCCGGGGCGTATATCTGTGGTGAAGAAACTGGATTGATTTCCTCTTTAGAAGGTTACAAGGGGCAGCCCAAGCTTAAGCCCCCGTTTCCCGCCGTGCAGGGTTACCTTAAGAAACCAACGATTGTGAACAATGTGGAAACCCTTGCCGCTGTGACCGTTATTATTCGTGATGGGGCAAGCGGCTACCGCAAATATGGCACCGAGAAATCGGCGGGGACAAAGTTGTTCTCCCTCTCCGGTAACGTGCAAAAGCCCGGTAACTATGAGGTCCCATTAGGTTACCCACTCAAAGATTTGATTTTTGGCTTAGGTGGTGGAATCCGTGGTGGAAGGAAGTTAAAGGCGGTTATTCCTGGGGGATCATCTGCCCCGGTATTGACAGCAGAAGAGGCCATGCGAGCGACTTTAGATTATGAGTGTCTTTCGCAAATGGGAACCATGTTAGGTTCGGGAGCCGTCATCGTGCTCGACGATCGCCAGTGTATGGTGGATTGTCTAGCTAATCTCACACACTTTTATCATCATGAATCTTGCGGTCAGTGTACGCCTTGTCGCGAGGGTACAGGATGGCTTGATAAAATTGCTCATCGGATTTTGCGCGGGGAAGGGCGTACGGAGGATATCGATCTTCTTCTTAAAGTGGCTGACAATATGAAGGGTCGGACGATTTGTGCTTTATCCGATGCTGCCGCTTTACCCGTGATAAGTTTTGTTACTAAGTTTCGTGATGAGTTTGAGTACTACGTCAAGCAAGGTAAATCCATGGTAACAGGAAAGGTGATGCATCATGATCAAATGCACCATTAACGGGGTTCCTTTAGAGGTTAAGCCGGGCACGACCATCATTCAGGCCATGATGGAAAACGGCCAGCGGATCGCCCATTATTGTTGGCATCCTGGTCTAAGTATAGCCGGCGTATGTCGCTTGTGCATGGTGGAAATCGAAGGTAACCCCCGCTTACAGATTGCTTGTAACACGGTGATTACTGAAGGGATGAAAATCAACAATACCTCAGAAAAAGTGAAAGAGGCGGCCAAGTGGGGCTTGGAGTTTCACCTGATTAACCATCCCTTGGATTGCCCTATTTGTGATCAAGCGGGTGAATGTGGTTTGCAAGATCAATATATGGAGTTTGGAGCCTATGACTCGGCCATGGCTGAGCCCAAGCAGAAAAAGCACAAGGTGGTGGATCTAGGCTCTAAAATTGTTTTGGATACTGAACGCTGTATTCTTTGTTCACGTTGTGTGCGCTTCACTGATGAGGTCAGCAAAACCCATGAGTTAGGGATTTTTAACCGCGGGGATCGCTCTGAAATTGGAACTCATGACGGCAAAAAGTTGGAAAACAACTATGCCTTAAATACGGTGGATATTTGTCCGGTAGGGGCTTTAACCAGTAAGGATTTTCGCTTCCGTCAGCGTGTGTGGTATCTCAAAAATCAAGAGACCATCTGTAACGGGTGTTCTACCGGCTGTAATGTAAAAGTTTATTTCAATAAAGAGGGTTTTTTTAGGGTTAAACCCGTTTACAATCCCGAGGTGAATGGCTACTGGATGTGTGATGAAGGGCGGGAGATTTATAAGTTCGCCAATCGTGAGTATCGTTGGGACAAGGCTTGGCATTTGACCTCTCAGGGCAAGAAGGAAATGGCTCCGGCTCAGGCGGCTTTGGCGGCTGCGGCCAGTTTGGGGGCGGATTCTTACCTGGTCCTGACGGGGCAATACACTCTCGAGGAGTATGATCGAGCCATCAGCTTTTGGGTTCAAAAGACGGGTAACAAAAATATTTTTCACTGGAAAAATCAACCCGAGGAATGGGAACAATTTGATGGTTTGTTGATGCGGGGAGACCGTAACCCAAACTCTCGAGGATTGGCCCAGGTCTTAGCCAAACACGGAGTGAATACTCACTGGGAAGATTTGAACAAGGCTTTGGCTGCCGGACAGGTCAAGCATCTTGTGGTAGCAGCGCCTGAAACGGCTGTGTGGTATAAAGGCTTTGAAAATGACCTAGACTTATTCGCTAAGGCTCAAACGGTGGTGTGGTTACAATCATTCAAACACCCTGCCGTGTCCGAGGTCAGCCACAACAACTTTATGCTGATTCCTATGCGCTCCTACGTGGAGAAATCAGGTACATTTGTAAACCATGCGGGACGTGAGCAAAAGTTTGACGCTGTGACGGTTCTGCTGCATGAAACTTTAACTTTGGATCAAGCTGTGGGGCTGATGGCGGGTATGAGGGAAGTCATGTTACCTCAGGCCACCACCCTGGTGCCCATGGTTGAAACCCATCGTCCTGTTGATCGAGTCATGAATGAAACTCGTAAGCGTAACGAGTTTATTTTTATGCGAGGACGGGTGTAGCCAGAACAAGCCGGTACAAGTGCCACGGGACTATGGCGACTGGCGAGTGCAACTTAGAAAAAGAAGCAAAGAGATAAAAAATACATCGGGTGAATTTTTATCGAGGCATGAACTATGAGCGTAGAAAAAACTCAAGCGCAAGAGAAAGAGGAAAAAGCCCTAGGGATGTGGTATTTTTTAGGCATTCTTGGGGGGCTTAAAATTACCATGCATCATTTGCTGCGTAACTTATTTAAGCCTAGCCAGCGGGTGACATACAATTATCCCGAGGAGAAATACACCTATTCTCCACGTTTCAAGGGTAACCATGTTTTAACAGTTAAAAAAGATGGTTCTTTGCGCTGTACGGCTTGTATGTTGTGTGCAACGGCTTGTCCTGCGGAGTGTATAACCATCGTAGCCAGTGAGCATACCGATCCCACGGTGGAAAAATATCCCATCAAGTATGAAATCGATA
>CAZZMS010000091.1:0-9034 GCA_964655485.1 uncultured Pseudobdellovibrionaceae bacterium
GAGCTAACAACCACATAAATTTTTGCTAGGTACCACGGAAGGGGAGTTCATGAAAAAGCATTTATTAACTAAAACTCTAGCGTTTGGGCTAAGCTGGTTGGGGCTTGGTGTGCCATGGGTAACGTGGGCTCAGCCCAAACGGTCCACGATCGCGCAGGATCGTTCCTTGCCACGACTGATCGTACTAGTTGTGGTGGATCAACTGCGCGCCGATCAGTTACTGAGACAAGAAAGCCAGTTTGTTACTCATGGGTTTCGTAAGTTGATGAAAGAAGGGGCTTACGCGCCTCTGGCTGAGTACCCCACTTTGCAAAATATGACTTGTCCTGGGCACGCTATGATTAGTACGGGGGCTTCTTCCCAGCGTAATAGAGTCCCTTTGAACGAATGGTTTTCTAGGGAAAAACCTAGTGAGCTGTTACCCTGTGCCTTCGATCCGCAATGGGGTAGAAGCCCAAAGAATCTTTTGGGATCCACCTTGGGAGATCAGATGCGCTTAAGTTGGCCAGGCAGTCGGGTCGTTTCTATTGCGCTTAAGGATCGTTCAGCCATTATGCTAGGTGGACATAGTGCTTTAGCTGCGTATTGGTTTGACAGTGAGAAAAACCAGTGGACTAGTTCTGGTTACTATCCGGAAGTAAGAGAGGGGCTTGCTAAAGGTTTGCCGGTGCCTGCTTTAAATCAGGAGTTAATTTTTAAACCGCAGCACCTCAAAGGTGTAAGCTTTGAGCATAAGTTTATTTGGGGGCAATCACAGGCTTTAAGTCATCCTGTAGCCATGGAGATGACTTTCGAGTTGGCTAAACGGGTGGTGACAGATTATCAAATGGGCCAAGACCCCGTCCCTGATTTGTTACTCATCAGTTTGTCGAATCACGACGTAGCTGGCCACTTGTTTGGCCCTGATAGTGCGGAATCTCTCGAGGTGACTTTGCGTGAGGACCGCGCATTGGCAGAGTTTTGGCAGTGGTTATCGAAGCAAGTTCCTTCCGCCTCCCAATGGTGGGCTTTGACGGCAGATCATGGCGTAGCCCCCTTGGTTGAATACGCCCAGAATCTGAAAATTCCTGCGGGTCGCATCGAATTCAAAAGCCAAATTCAGCAGTGGAACAACGAATTGAGAAAAAAATTTGGGCAGTGTGACGAGGGCGGAGCTTCATGGCTGCTTGGTATGAAGAGTTTGAATCTATTTTTGAATGCTGTGTGTTGGAATCGCTTATCGGATGCGGCTCAAGTCCAATTCGATCGCTGGGTGAGTGAGCGGCTGATGAGTCATGAGAGTGCTTTAGCTGTAGTCGTCTGCTCAGGAAATGGCGTGAGTTTATCTCTCGGACCTGATTATGTGTTACCGATGGCTAAGGCTTCTTGTGTACCTGGGGTATCTGGTCATTGGATTTTGGTACCTAAGCCTTTTTGGTATGAGCAAGGCCCACCAGCCAATCACATGACGTTTTATGCTTACGATCGTTTTGTGCCGCTAATTCTTTGGGGTTCTCGCTTTAAGGCAGTTCGTGTGGCACAATCGGTTTCCGTGTTGGATCTAGCCGGAACTTTGGCTTATGCCCTAGGGGTCATACCACCTAGCTCTTTTGAAGGGCGCATCCTTCATGAAATGATTCGTGAATAGCGTTCCCTCGGTTAGCCCAGAGCCCTCTATACCATGGATGGCTAAGGGCAAACGCCCGGGAGGCCCTAGAAGGGGTTTTGTCCCATCCTATTGTGTGCAGCCTCAGCCACAGGAGCGAAGCTCATCCGATGCATGGGAGTTGGTCCTAGTAATTTCAAGGCGTTAAGATGAGAGGAAGTTCCGTAGCCTTTATGGCTCGCCCAAGAATAGCCCGGATACACGGTATCGAGTTGCTTCATCCAATCGTCTCGGAATACTTTGGCGACAATACTGGCTGCGGAGATCTCGGTAACCAAAGCATCGCCGTCAATCACCGGCCAGGACCAAGCTTGAATGGATTTCGGAACATGAGGCCCATCAATAAATGCCTGAATTCGAGTAACATCATGTTTTTGTCTAATAGGTAACATCCGATCGCGAAGCCGCAGGACGGCCTGCTCCATGCCTAGTAAGGTGGCTTGCAAAATATTCACCCGGTCAATGAGAGTCGGGGGAATTACGACCAAAGAGATGGAAAAATGTTTTAAAATCAAGGAGCTGAGTTTTTGGCGCTGCTGTGGGGAAAGTTTTTTGGAATCTTCAATGTGTTCGAGGCTAATTGGTTTGCCTTTAGTGCGTGGCTTCTCCTTTGTATCCTCTGATAGATAGGACTCCAGCCAGTCTGCGGAAAAGCTCCGTAAGGTCTGGATGTCGAGGGGATTTGAAAGAGTCTTGGATGCGGCAGAGGGTGCAGAGGCGGAAGTCTTGGTTAAAGGCCCAGGAGAGGCAAGGGAACCTAGAGCCGCTGATTTGTTTTCGGGATGCGCCGGGGGCTCATCCGAGGCCTCAAGAAAATCAGAACCTTGGCGTTCACTCGGTGACTGAGGATTTGGGTAAACAAGAATTGACTGACCATCTTCGGCTAGAAAATAGATATTGATACCAGAAATATCTTCTGATCGACTAGACGCAGCCACTACCAGTGGTCCAGCTAAGCAACCACGGCCTACTTCGTCCACACCAATGACTAGATCTTGTTGGCGGGCCCAATGCAGGGCCTCGCTCCAATCTGAGAACTGCACTAAGCTTGTGTGTTTTCGGAGTTAGCACCCTCTTCTGAGCCGCTGCTAGTGTCCATGAGGAGCTCATTTTTCAAACGAGCTTTCTTACCAGAAAGATCGCGAAGATAGTACAACTTTGAACGGCGAACTTTTCCGGTGGAAACTCGAGTCACAGACTCCAAAGCTGGGCTGGAGAAAGGAAAGGTTCTTTCTACACCGATGTTTCCAGCAGCAATTTTGCGCACAGTAAAACTACGAGTGGCGCCGCGACCTTTAAGGGCAATCACCACACCTTTGAAGTTTTGTAGACGCTCTTTTTCACCTTCTTTAACACGGATGGAAACCACAACTGTGTCACCGGGTTGTAACTTATCCAACTGGAGAGCTTGAGTCGGTTGAGTCACCTTGCGAATCAATTCTTGTCCTTTGAGCGCCATAGTTTATCTCCTTAAGCAAAGCCTGTCCTGACACTGGCTGATAACCGAAGGCAAAGACTTACCACGGTCCCATGAGGCGGTCAAGGTAGATACTTACCGCGGATCGAACCGATAGATGCCTGAAATCCTCAGGTGGCGCTCCCCGAATGCTCTCAAGAACTCCGTCAAAACCCTGCATGAATTCATCTGGCATTCCATACCCCGTACCGAAGACTAAAAACACAGGTTGCTTTTTTTCCCAGAGGACGTGACGAAGGTCTTTTACGGAGTAGGGGGTTACCCCATTCACGGGGCGAGCATGGGTGGCAATTCTCAAGGCTGATGAGGCATGGGAGGGCCCCAGCCAGTCCTGAAGGGCTTGCTCGATATTTTCGGCTGTGCGTACGGGCTCTAAAGAGCACTTTCGCGAGGAGTTGTAGCGAGAACCCTCTCCGACCCGCCAGTGATCGAGAACTCGAGCAACAAACATGAGTTGCTCTCGCACAGGATGTATCAAGTAGTACCTCTCCACACCGTAGACTCGACAAGCTCGCGCAATATCATGAATGTCGAAATTGGTAATATTGGTAGCCACCACATTCTTTTGGCGATCCAGCATGGGATAGTGCAGCAGAGCTATGGCCAAAGAGGGAACGAATGAATCATGAGTCATAGCCTGAAGTAACTAATTATGTTTCAGCTGTAAGTAAAGCCTCAAGCGGTTTGGGTTCATGCGTAAGTTTACAGGGAAAGAGCGACAAGGGAGATAATTCGGATTTTAATAAGTCGGTGACTCAAAGTCTTTGTCTCATGCGTGATTCTTAGGGGCTCCACCTCTTTGCCGAAATGTTGGGCACATAAGGGAAGATGAGCCCCTATACATCGAGGCAGGGTGTGTATTGCTGATGGCTGAAGGTGGTCTGCGGTGAGATGGGATAGAAAAATTTATGGCTAAAAGAGCTGTGGTGTTTATCATCGAGCAGGGGCGAAGTCTGTGGGGGAGCTTGCTGCTGGTTATGATCCTAAGCTGGGTATTGGTCCACAGCGTGGATCAAGGCCTTTGTGAGAAGGTTCATGAACTTCGGGAGGAACAGGCAAGTTGGCTTAAATTAGCCCAAAGCCTCACTGAGGTCGGCGATGCGAAGTGGTATTTTTATTTTCTCTTGGCGCTTTTTTTTACGTGGCTGTTGGATCGCAAGGGATTGGGTTTAAGTCTTATTTTGGGCAGTGATCGCTCTCCGCGCATTTATCGCTGGGGGCAGCAATTTCTTTGGAGCTTGCTAACAGCCGGTTTTTTGGTGCATTTGTTAAAATTTAGCTTTGGTAGAAAAAGACCACTGACAATTCTTCATCAAGGCATCATATGCGATGCCCATCACTGGGTGGGTGCTCAATGGGATTGGCATTTTCAGAGTTTCCCTTCGGGGCACTCGCAACTCATTTTTACTATTGCAACGTTTTTATTCCATACAAGCTTGAAAAACTTCACTTGGAAGTGGGGTATTTGGTTGCTGGCAGGAGTGGTGGCAATGACCAGAGTCGTCACCTTAGATCACTTTCTATCCGACGTTTTGATGGGCTCTTGGGTGGGCTATTGGGGAGCTCGCCTAGGTATTTTTCTCTCGACTCAAGGCATGGCCTCCGGAACTACAAAGGACTATCACGCTTAGCGATCCTTATTAAGGACTCCTGGATCAGACGAAAAAGTTAGGCGTTTAACCATCTATCAACGTTCACGATTGCGATGAATTTTTAGACAGTTAGGAAAATTTTTCTTAGTTCAAGTCCGTCTTATCCGCTTCTTGATCTGTTTGTTACAACACGCACTTATAGCGGTGTGGTCTATGGGCGTGTCTGTCAATGATTCTGGGCCGCCCTGATAGCTTGGTCACACCCCTTGAAGGAGGCTTCATGAAGCAGAAAAAAGTGTTTAAAATTCTACCTTTTCTTCTCCTGTCTCTAGGGCAACCCTCGTTGGCTCAAGTGCTGATTACCGATGATCCAGCTAGTGCCAACACACCGCAAATTCAGTTGCCTGTTCTGCCTCCTCCGAGTCCGACTTCGAGTGGTAGTAACAATAATAGTAACAATTCGACAGGCTCCTCCAACTCTGGTCCTGTGCGTTCCAGTGGCAACACCATGAGCTCGGTGGCCAATTCGGCATTCCCGGGGCTCACTTGTCCACTTACAGAAAATCGTCCTTATCAAGATCTCGTGAAGGCGATCAACAACTTAGCTCGAGCTGTAGTGGTGACCAATGAGTGCCAAGACAATACGGACATTAAAAAACTTCAGGATACCCTTAATCGCATGGTGCAATCGGGAACTTATCTCGTCGGGCTCTGGCAGAATCCCGATACGATTATGGCAAGTAACAATAATCCAAACTTGGGGCAGTTTCAGTCAAGCTTGCAAGATGTCTTGGTGGGAATGAATCAAGTAACAGCCATTTTACAAAGCAACAGCTTTTTCAATAGTAAATGCGGTCAGAACCTTACCACTGCAGGGGGCTTAGTGCTCGCTGTATCAGATTTGGTATCAGCTCTCGCTCCCTTTGCATTAATCGGGGCTGCGATGAACCCCAGTCTTAAAGTGGCCCTGCCTTACATCTTAGGAATCACCGGTGTAGGGAGCGTTTCCAAAATCATTAAAACGATGCACGAGCAAAACACCTTAGATATGAATAAGCCCGAACACCGGCAGGCGGTTTTAGATAATGTCTGTGAATATTCCAAGATTGCTATTCGGGTGCGTTTTTTACAGTTAGCCCAATCCGGGGCTCTCGATCAATTAGGTCAAGAGCTTGATAAATTACAAACCCAAGCCTCTGAGCAGTTACAGTTGCAATTTGGTGCTCGTCCTTTTCAGATCTCCAAGATTCACGATACGTATCGCTCGCGATTGCAAGAGCTCAAAAAAAACTTTGTGCGTTATGCTCAGGAGCATAAAAGCTTTCAAGAGCAACTCAAGGATACCGACGACAGGCTCTATTGTGAGTTAACTTATCACCTACTTAAGGATACTGAAGCCGCTCAATATCCTCGGGGATTTATTCAAGAATACAAGCGCATGCTATCTATGCAGGTGCGTCCAACAGTATATCAAAGCACCTTGGTGCAATCGTTTGAGCGACAGTCTTCCTCTATTCTAGGTCAATCGCAATTTATTGATTCGGCCCAGTGTCAGCGAGAGGCTAAAAACTTACATCAGGTGCTTGCTAAAATGGTTGATAATGCTGAGGTAACAGTCAAAGCCCTAGAGGCTTCCTTGGATCAGGGATTGTTGGCTGATCCCGAGTATCGTCGTTTTTCTGCCCTGGAATCTTCTATGAAAAAAGAGATGGAGTTTTTGCGTAAAATTAAAAACTTACTTGCGCAAATGCAGTTGGATAATTCACTGATCGACAAGCTCGAACTTGATTCACGTATGAATGATGTAAAGTCAGCCCTTTTTGGCACCCCTAAAGGGATTGTTGTGTTGCGTGGAAAAAGTCCTGCCATGGCTTGGTTGGATTTTGCGTGGGCTCATCATGAACGCGCGAGAAATGATTTTTTAGCTGAGTTTCGTTTATTAGTGCGAGACGCTTACTTGGTCACTCAATCGGGGCGAGGGGATTTTGTTAGACGTGATGCTCAAGGGAACCCTATTCGTGACCGCTGGGGGCAGCCCATCCGTTACTCGCCGGCTGAGCAAGATAAAATCATCATGAATGATATTAAATCCAGTGAGGATTTAAGCCCGATCACTCCCAAGATTGCCCCCGTGGGTTCAGATAATCATCGTGTGCTTTGTCGTAGGCTAGAGAATATATGGATGTCTTGGGCCGCGGCAGTGGATCACTTAAAGGCCTCTCAATTTTTTTGTGGATTCATAGCTCAGTTTTTTGATCGTAACACTGAGAAATCAATAATTAATCGGTGTGAAGGTCAATACCGTTTAGATGGTTCAGTGATTCGCCACTCTGAGATCGAGCAGCGTTTATCGGAGCTACAGAAAAGTCGTCATGTACAGTTTGCAAGACGAGTGCGTGAAAAAATGACAGAGCTTGCTTGTCCTATGCCTGCGGTTGATGTCTTGAAGTAATTAAGCCCGGGCATCGTAGGCGTCACGAATGGCAAGCCCGATATTAATTAGTGAGGTCATGGTGATAACAATCGCAATCGACGGAGCCCAAACTAGCCATTCGGCCGTAGTGATATACTTTTGCGCTTGAGAGATGAGCTCACCCCAGCTGGGGGTGGGAGCTGGTAGCCCAAGGCCTAGGTAATCCAGCATGGTCAGGCCATAAATGTTACTTGCGATATTGAATGGCGAGAATGTAATGAGCGGTGTGAGGGCATTTGGTAACACATGGGTGAGCATAATTCGTCCGTGACCCATACCCAGAGCACGGGCGGCTTCGACAAATTCACGTTTTCTCAGCTGTAAAAACTGCGCTCGCATATGGTGGAAAATACCGGTCCAATCAAATAGTACGGTGAAAATGATAAGCCAAAGAATATTCGGCGAAAAAATAGAAATCACAGTGATCAGTAAGAGGGTGGTAGGCATGGTTTCGATGATTTCCACTACCCGACTACCCAGAAGGTCCAAGCGTCCACCGAAGTAACCCACACTTGATCCGATCAGAGTGCCCACGATGTAACTCAAGAGCCAAACCCCTAAGGCATAGATCATGGTGTAGCGAAAGCCATACAACAAACGAGTCAAGACATCCCGTCCTCGGTCGTCGGTGCCAAGCCAATTTTCCTTCGAGGGGGGAGAGGGATAGTAATCCACATTTTTGTTACTTTCGTAGGGATCCCAACGAATCATCGGCCAGATCGCCCAGTCGTCGCTACTCAAACTCAGGCTGCGATAATCAGTAATCATATCCTCGGAGTTGCCAAATGTGCTAGGATGATATGTGCGGAATACCGGAAAATAAAGCTGCCCTTGGTAACTAAGTAGAATAGGTTTGTTGTTGCACCAAATCTCTGCTGTGAAGGAGAAGAAAAAAAGAAAGGCGAGGATAAAAATCGACACCATCGCCGGTTTATTTCTTTTAAACCGTCGCCAACGTTTTTTGGACAGGTCGTTTTTTAACCAACGCTCAATCATTTGAAGTCAATCCTCGGGTCGATGAGTACGTAAGCAATATCCGTGAGCAAACGTCCAAGCATTAAAGTAACTGAAGTGAAAAACAGTAATCCCATAATCACGTTGTAATCACGGGCGAGGATTGACTTATAGCCTAAGAGGCCAATGCCATCGAGCTGGAAAACCGTTTCAATAATTAAGGAACCACTGAGGAACACTTGTAGGAAAGAGCCAAGATTCACAGCGATCGGGATAAGAGCATTTCTTAGCGCGTGTTTATATAATACGGCGTTCTCATCTAAGCCTTTGGCTCGAGCGGTGCGGATATAATCTTGCTTAATAACGTCTAGGAGAGAGTTGCGCATCAGCATAGTTAAGCCCGCAAAGCCACCGATTACATAACAAGTCAAAGGAAGAACAAAATGATGAATACGGTCAACAATCTTGCCCCACAGGCTTAAAGATTCATAATCATCAGAATGTAAAAGACCAGTGGGAAACCAACTGAAATAAGACCCTCCGGCAAAAAACGTGATTAAGAAAATACCTAGGACCAGAGGTGGGATGGCATAAAGAAAATAAAGAACCAAGCCTGAGGTGATATCAAACGTGCTACCAGCTCGAACGGCCTTCGCAATCCCGAGTGGGATACAGATAAGATACATGAGTATCAACGAAGCAATGCCAAATTGCAGAGAAACCGGAAATTTTGAAACAATGACGCTTAAGACAGGCTCTTCGTAAGTGAAGCTGTCACCAAAATCAAAACGAGCCAAATTTTTTAGCCAGATCCAGTAACGTTCGTGGATAGGCTTGTCAAAACCGTACTGCTTTTTTAAGGACTCAATGATTTCTTCATTGAGTCCCACGGT
>CAZZMS010000092.1:0-5150 GCA_964655485.1 uncultured Pseudobdellovibrionaceae bacterium
CCTCGCGCGCTTACTTGAAGTTATACGAGGCTTTTTATCGACTTCAAACTTGGCCAAAGCCAAATGAGAGGGTTTTAGAGCTTGGCTCCTCTCCCGGGGGATGGACCTGGGTTTTAGCCAACGAGGCTAAGTGCTTCGTAGAGTGTATTGACCAAGGACAAATGGACGAAAAACTTATCGCAAATCCCCTCGTAGAATGGCACAAAAAAGACGCTTTTAGTTATACTAAACAACTAGATTGGAATCGTTACCACTGGATCTTAAGCGACATGGCTTGCCACCCAGCTCGACTGGGTACACTTCTCACTGCGGCCTTACAGAGTAATCCCTGCCTAGGAGTGGTGGCTACTTTGAAGCTCCAGAATCGCTTGAGCGACCCTGGAGGTCTCTATGCTCAATTCACTCAACTGCATCCTGCAGGGCAGCTCCTTCACTTGACTCATAATAAACATGAACTCACGTGGCTAAAGCCGCCCACGTAAGCCCTTAACCATTCACGATTTCGTGAGGCTCAAAAAACAAAGCAATTTCGCGACGAGCTGACTCCGGGCTGTCGCTTCCGTGAACAGCATTTTCCCCCACGCTGTCCCCATGCTTGGCGCGAATGCTGCCAGGCGCTGCCTTCTTGGGATCGGTAGCACCCATAATTTCACGATTTCGCGCAATCGCATTCTCACCAGCCAAAACCATCAACAAAACGGGCCCTGAGGTCATGAAGCTCACCAACTCCCCGAAGAAAGGACGCTCTTTATGTTCTGCGTAGAAAATTTCGCACTTTTCTTTTGAAAGGCGAGCCAATTTACAAGCAGCCACTTTCAAACCTTGGGATTCAAAGTGGTGAATAATATCGCCCATAACGTTTTTTTTCACCGCATTGGGTTTAATGATCGAAAAAGTCATTTCGTAAGCCATAAATCCCCCTTAAATTTTGCTTAACTAGCTAACGAAAAGGCCATGGAAAGTCATGTTTTCTTATGTGAGGTGGCCATCGGCGTTATCTGACTCTGGTCTGTTATGGGAAACAACTGGTCAAAAGACACTCCCGTGAAAAGCCTGTAGCACTCTGGGAAAATCACTCGTAAACTAAAGCTATGTACGCCATGCGAGCCCCACGACTATCTCGCCCATTAAAGTATCTCTTGGGACTTCAATTTTTAAGTTGGCTCCTTCTGGTTCTGGTCAGTGAGCGCCTTTTGGGAGCCTTTTCCATGAGCAGTTGGCTTGGATTAACCCCTGCGGCTATTTGGGAGCGATTCTATTTGTGGCAATTCGTTACCTATATGTTTATCCATTCCCTTGATGTCTCACATCTTGTGCTCAATCTCCTTATGACATGGCTCATTGGCTCTGGCCTGGAGGAACGATGGGGATCCAGGAAATTCTTATTGTTTTATCTTTTTTCAGGCATACTTTCTGGGGCCTTTTACGTAGCAAGCATGGCCAGCCTCTCACTCGCCGGATTAGTTAACGACGTAGTGTGGGTTCCTGTGGTGGGCTCATCCGGGGCCGTATTTGCCCTCCTTACCGCCTACGGCTTAATTTACCGGGATCAAGTGATTCATTTCATGTTTATTTTTCCCATGAAGGCTATCCATTTTGTGGCTTTGCTTGGGGCCATGGAGCTCTTGCAGCTTCTCAGTCATGGCGTAGGCGGAAGTCCGGTGGCTCACTTAGCTCACCTCGGAGGAGTGGTGGCTGGATGGCTCCTACTCCGCTTTTGGATCCGACGTTCACCCCGCTCGGGTCTCATTAAAAAGCGCCCTCACGCCCACCTGCAAATTGTAGTAAACAACGAAGACCAAGACGAACCTAAGCGGATCAAATATTGGAACTAAGCCCGTCTTGACAGCCTGAGGCAAACGGGCCATTTTTTAATCGCTCAACAAGATGTCCAGTTATCACGGAGGTAAATGATGGCACTCTCACTCAAGAAAGCTCGCTCTAACAGTAAATTCGATAGTCGCCTCGTGGAGATCCACATTCAAATGGGGCGCTTAACTAAAGAAGAGTATCAAAAACATCTCGATTCACTCCCCGATGATTCGAAAAATGCCCAAGCCTTGGGACAACTGATTGATACGCACGGCTCCGCTCACTCACAAAAAGCAGGAGTTACACATTAGTAAGGAGTTGTCTACGGAGCTAAAAAAATCATCGACATCGCTCCGGCCCTTTGCTAGTTTGTCGCTTCCATTACGCACTCGGAAGACTTTCTGGTGCCCAAGCGGTTTGGGTCCTATCTTCCGAGGAGGCTTAACCAGAAAGGAGAATCTATGCCTACTGTAAGCATGAAAGACATGCTCGACGCCGGTGTGCACTTCGGCCACCAAACCCAGCGCTGGAACCCCAAAATGAAACCATTCATCTACACGGAACGCGGTGGGGTTCATATCGTGGATCTACAAAAAACTCAGGAGTACGCAGAAATCGCTCTTAAATATGTTACCGAACTGGCGTCCCGCGGCGGTCGCTTGCTCTTTGTAGGAACAAAAAAGCAAGCTCAGGAGGCTATTCGTGAGGCGGCTTATCGCACGGGTCAATTTTTCGTCGTAAAACGTTGGCTGGGTGGAATGCTCACCAACTTTGACACCATCAAAGCCTCTATCGATCGCTTGCGCAAAGTCGATCAAATGCGCGCTTCTGGCGAACTTGAGCTGTTTACCAAAAAAGAGCGCATGCAGATCGAGAAAAATTATCAAAAACTTTCCGAGTACCTTGAGGGGATTCGCGAAATGAAGTCTCTTCCCGATGCGATTTTCGTGGTGGACGTCCCCAATGAGCACATCGCTGTGGCGGAGGCCAATCGCTTAGGTATTCCCGTCATCGCCATTTTGGATACCAACGCCGATCCTGATGTGGTCACTTATCCTATCCCTGGTAACGACGATTCTGTACGCTCCATCAAGCTGTTCACCAGCCTAATCGCTGATGCATACATTGAAGGGGCCAAGCAGTATCAAGAAAAAATCGCTGCGAGTGTTGACAAAGAAATGGCTGCTGAAGCTTCGCAAGAATCGAGCGATAAAGACGCCAAACCAGAAAAAAAACGTCAGGCGCGTGGACGCACAGCAAAAGGCAGCAGCGATTCGAACAAGCCCGAGGTGGTTAAAATGCCCAAACGTCGCTTAGTGGCTGCTGGATTGGCTGAAAAAATTGAGCTTGAAGAAGAGGTATCTTCTTCAGCTGAAGCCGGTAGCAGTGAGTCCACCGAAGGCACGACAGAGTAAAGTCATATACAACGCTGGATGGGTTGTATAATCCACCCAGAAGATTCAGTCCTAAAACGGATAAGCAGAAAGGAACACGGCCATGGCTATTAGTGCAAGTTTAGTGAAAGAGCTTCGCGAAAAAACCAATGCGGGAATGATGGACTGCAAAAAGGCTCTCGAGGAAACTGGGGGCAATTTTGAGGCAGCAGTGGAGTGGCTGCGTAAAAAAGGCCTAGCCTCCGCCGCAAAGAAAGCCGATCGCCTCGCGTCGGAGGGTTTAGTTTTTGCGACCAACGATGGCAAGTCCGCTACACTCGTAGAGGTGAACTCTGAAACCGATTTCGTAGCGAAAAATGAGCTTTTCCAAACGCTCATCAAAAACATTGCGCAAACCATCAATCAGTCGAACTTAACTGATGAAATGGATAAAGCATTAAGCTTAAAAATGAGTCATGGGCCAACAGTAGAAGAAGCCATCAAAGAAGGTATCGCAAAAATCGGCGAAAACTTGGTGTTTCGTCGTTTTGTGCATTGGACCTCTCAGGGCTTATTGGAAACATACATCCATGGGGATGGCAAAATCGGTGTCTTGGTTGAACTCGATACCACATCTACCCAGCCCACGGTTAAGGAACTAGCCAAGGATTTATGCTTGCATATCGCAGCTATGAATCCTTTATCCTTGTCAGCCGCTGATATGCCGCAAGAGATCATCAACAAAGAAAAAGAAATCCTTAAAGCGAAGAACCTTGAGCAGGGCAAAAAGCCCGAAATGGTGGATAAAATTGTGGAAGGCCAAATCCGCAAATTTTTGTCTGAATCTTGTTTATTGGAACAGGCTTTTGTGAAAAATCCAGACCTCAAAGTTCAGGATCACATTCAAGCTGTCGCTAAAGCGGCTGGTACTGGCATTACTTTAAAACGCTTCAAGCGCTTTGAGCTGGGCGAAGGCTTGGAGAAAAAAGTGAACAACTTTGCAGAAGAGGTCGCAGCTCAGGCTGGTTTGCACTAAACGAGCTTTAAGCGCAAGAAGGTCGCTTATGTCTTTAGCTTACAAACGGGTGTTGTTGAAGCTCAGTGGCGAAGCACTAGCCCATGATCAGGGGCACGGTATCCACGTCGGTGTTTTAGAGCAACTCGCTAAAGACATTAAGACGGCTTATGATCTCGGAGTTCAGCTAGGAATTGTCATTGGGGGTGGTAACATTTTTAGAGGTGTTGCCGCCTCTGCGCAGGGCATGGACCGAGCGAGTTCCGACTACATGGGAATGTTGGCGACTGTAATCAATAGCTTAGCTTTGCAGGATGCTTTAGAAAAAGTGGGAGTCCCCACCCGTGTCCAAACAGCCATTCAGATGGCTGCTATCGCGGAGCCCTATATCCGTCGTCGAGCCATGCGACATCTCGAAAAAAATCGAGTGGTCATTTTTGGAGCTGGCACGGGTAACCCGTTTTTTACCACCGATACGGCGGCAGCCTTACGCGCCATGGAGATCGGTGCTGAAGTGCTTATGAAGGCCACCAAAGTGGATGGGATTTACGATTCAGATCCCAAAAAGAATCCTCAGGCTAAACGTTTCGAAAAACTATCCTATATTGAAGTGCTCAATCGGGGGCTCAAAGTCATGGATCTTACGGCTGTGAGTCTTTGCATGGACAATCACTTACCCATTCTCAGTTTCGACATGACGAAGCCGGGTAACATTGTTAAAGCTATACAAGGTGAACCTATCGGGACACTAGTTACCAACGATTAATAACTCACCGACAGGAGTTCAAGGAGGAAATAATGTCTCATCCCATCTTAAAAGAGACAAAAGACAAAATGGATAAATCCATCCTCGGTTTACAAAACGAACTCAAAAAGATTCGCACAGGCCGCGCGCAGTTGGATATGCTGGTTGGCTGGCTCTTAGACACATCTGACGCTGCCGACGACCT
>CAZZMS010000093.1:0-7464 GCA_964655485.1 uncultured Pseudobdellovibrionaceae bacterium
TTATTGGATATCTCCTGGGCTTTTTCTTTCGCCCGGAGGCCTCTGCACCATGGATGGCCAAGGGCTTTAGCCCTTTGCAGCTGAGCCATGGATGGCATGCCCCGGGTCGAAAGAAAAAGCCCATGGAGCAAAACTATAAAAAAAGTTTTTTCAGGAACGAGTAATTCATCACGGTTTATATGAAAAGCGCATTGACTTTTACCTTGAGCCCTTCATCATCAAATTATGTGGTTCATGTATCATCAAGGACGAGTCACAGGACCTTGGCGCGATGAGGAGCTCACGGCCAAACCAGAGTTTCGCGAGGGCGCTTTGATTTGGGGGCATCCTTTAAGTGAGTGGGTCGACGGGGAGCGCTGGCAGCAGCAAAGGCAAATTCAAGAGGAGCAAACTCAGGCTACACGGATCCGGTTACTTAGGACTTGGAAGGTTTTAAGCCCCGAGGGTGAGCTTGGCCCTTGGAGTTACCACGAGATGATGGATTACTTGCGTTCCCAGAAAGATGTGAAAAACATTATGCTTTGGACAGAAGGGTACAAGGAATGGCAACCGATTTTTGCCATTCACAAGGTTATGGATGAATTGGGATTGGGACGCAGGGCTCATCCCAGAGTTCCGATATCAGGGAAAGTGGAACTTAAGCGTGCGGGAGATAAAAAAAACTATCGTCTGATCTCCATCAGCGAAGGCGGGTTTGGGGCCGCGGAAGTTGCGGATCTCCACGTGGGTGAGGAGGCTGAGTTCGTGCTCATAAGCGACTCTTTGGCGCGTCCTGTAGTATCGAAAGCCGAGATGGTGTATCTTGATCACGAACATCTCTCGGCGGGCTTTAAGTTTCTCTCTCTCTCCAACGAAATGAAAAGCATTATCGTAGAGTACGTGCGCGACTATCTAGCTAAACACTCTGGCTAAGAGTGTCAGGGTTTTACCTCCCCGGAAAAACACCTGAAACTAAGTTCCATGAGACCCGAGACCGTGCGTATCTTGGTGGTGGACGACGAGGCACCCATCCGGGAGGTGTTGAGTCAGGTTTTGAAAGAAGAATCTTATGTGGTTCAATTAGCCTCAAGTGGTGAGGAGGCCTTAATGCGGCTGGAGGCTTTTCGGCCGCACATTACCTTCCTCGATATCTGGATGCCTGGGGCCTTAGACGGTTTAGGGGTGTTACTCGAAGCTAAAAAGCGTTACCCAGATACTCAATTTGTGATGATCTCCGGTCACGGCACCATTGAAACGGCGGTGAAGGCAACTAAAATGGGGGCTTGGGATTTTATTGAAAAGCCCCTTTCTATGGATCGTATTTTCATTACCATTAGTAACATCTTGCATTTTTTAGAAGAGCAAAATCAAAAAAAAGGTCTTTTGCTTCAGCTGCAAAAAACCCTAAGCCTCGTGGGCTCCTCCTCCGCCATGACCAAACTCAAAGAATCCGTTTCAGAGTTGGCGGCCAAAGATCCCCTCCCTGTTCTTATTGTGGGAGAACGAGGATCGGGACGTCGATTAGTGGGACAAAATATCCACTTACGTAGTCTGCGTGCAGCCGGGCCATGGCTGGAGGTTTCAGCCAAAAACTCCGTGCCGGAGCTGTGGGATGCGGAGCTGTGGGGGTGGAAAAATCAAGCTCTCGTGGGGCATGAGCCTAGTGGTGTGGGCAAGGTGTCTTTGGCCGAGGGAGGCTCCTTGTTAGTGCATGGAGTAGAGGGTTTAGAGGTTTCCGCTCAGCAGAGGATCGCGCAGGCTCTGCGTCAAGGGCGATACTATCCCCTGGGAGCGAGCGAGGATCAGCCGTTGGATGTGCGTTGGTTTTTTGTTACCGATAGCCGAGGTTTGGGTGATTTATCTCCTCAGCTCAAGGAGCTGTGTTACGTGGTAACAGTGCCCTCTTTAAAGGAACGCCCCGAAGATATACCTGCCTTGTTTTGGCACTTTTCGGATCAACAAATCCGCCATGACGGGAGTGAGCGTAAAACTCTAAGCCCTGAAGCGCTAAGGTTACTACAATCCTATGATTGGCCGGGTAACCTCATTGAGTTTAGAAACTTTGTGGAACGATTATATTTACTCACTCCTTCGGATTTTATCTATCCGCATGATTTGTATTTTGCCGGCTTACCCGTCAAGGGCAGTGCTGCTTATGCTGAACTGGACTTTCGCTCGGCACGGGCGCAATTTGAAAGGCATTTTCTGCAGGAAAAACTGAAAGAGTTTGATGGGAATATTTCGAAAACGGCTGAGGCCATAGGTCTTGAGCGAAGTTACCTGCATCGCAAGCTGAAATCTTATGGGATCCATACAGACGAGTAGGAGTAAACATGCGTTGGAGTGATAGTTTTGTTTTCACCTTAAAAGAAGCCCCCCACGATGCCGAAATCGTATCCCACCAGCTGCTTATTCGTGCCGGTCTCGTGAAAAAATTGGCACCTGGTATATACACCTATGGCCCTCTGTTTCTCAGAGCCCTTCGCAAATGGGAGGCGATCATCCGCGAAGAAATGAATCGTATTGGAGCTTTAGAAATTTTTATGCCCATGGTACAACCCCGCGCTTTGTGGGAGGAAACGAATCGCTGGCAGGAAATGGGTGAAGGACTTTTGAAGTTTAAGAATCGCAATGATCAATGGTTTTGCTTAGGGGCGACTCATGAGGAAGCTGTTACCGATTACATCCGTCATGACATACGTTCCTGGAAACAGCTACCGAAAGCTTTGTATCAGATTCAAACCAAATATCGTGATGAAATTAGACCTCGCTTTGGACTGATGCGTGGGCGAGAGTTTTTAATGAAAGACGCTTACTCCTTTGATTTAACACCCGAGGCTGCCCAACAAACTTATTGGCGTTTTTATGGGGCCTACAAATCCATTTTTGATCGTCTTGGGGTAGACTATCGCATTGTGCAAGCTGACAGTGGTAACATTGGGGGTAGCCTGACTCACGAGTTCCAGCTGCTGGCACAAAGTGGTGAGGACGCCCTTTTGGTATCAGATGCCACAGATTTTGCGGCCAATGTGGAGGTGTGTCCTGTGGTGTTACCGCCGGAGGATAAGGTTGCTAGTGGTGCCCAGTCTTCTGAGATGCGAAAGATTTCGACTCCCGGAATAAGAACGATTGAGGAGCTTTCCAAGTTTTTGGATCGATCTTCAGCCCAGTTAGTGAAGACTTTGTTTGTGAATGCCGCAAAAAATCCTGAAAAAGATTTTGTCCCCGTGGCGGTGTTACTGCGTGGGGATCACGAGTTTAATCCAGTCAAACTCAAGAATGCTCTGGGTTTAACTAACCCGCCTCCGCTGTTAAGTGAAGATCAAGTCTTACTGGTTAGTGGAGCCAAACCTGGCTCGTGTGGACCTGTAGGACTTAAGATTCCCGTGTATGTGGATCAATCCGTGACTCGGTTGTCGGCTCTTGTGGTGGGAGCGAATCAAGACGACTTTCACCTAGAAGGTGTGGTGATGGGACGCGACTTCCAAGCCCATGCAGTGGGTGATTATCGCATGGCTCAGGAGGGGGATTTAGATCCGACGGCTCCCGAGCGAGGACGGCTGAAGCTGTATCGGGGGATCGAGGTGGGTCATGTGTTTTATCTCGGCACCAAGTACTCCAAGGCCATGAAGGCTTTTTATACCGATGCGGCTGGCGAACAGCGCCCTATCGAAATGGGTTGTTATGGTATTGGGGTTACCCGTACTTTACAAGCGGTCATCGAGCAACGCCATGATGCGGATGGGATCATTTGGCCTTGGGCGGTGGCTCCTTTTTTAGTTCATATCGCCGTTTTAGATCCTAAAGATGCGGAGATTATGGCGGCTGTGAACCAGTGGGAAAAAGAGTTAGAAGCTCGTGGGATTGATGTTTTCGTGGACGACCGTGAGGATGCACGCCCCGGAGTAAAGTTTAAAGATGCTGATTTGCTAGGTTTTCCTATCAGACTGACGGTGGGACGGAAGTAAAAAGTCAAAGGTGTGGTGGAGTTTAAGCCTCGAGCCTCTAAAGAGGTTCAAGAGATTTCATGGGCTCAAGTGGTAGAGTATGTTGAACGAGTGATTGCAGCCATCAAGCAAATGAAGTGAATAAATTAGGTGAATATGAAATCGAAAAAACCTTGGTTGCAGGCCTTTGTTTTAGCTTCAATTATGGCGGGCGCCCTCTATGGGTGGTTTTGGTGGTCATGGAAACAAGGGCCTGAGCAGACCATGCAACAGCCTCTCAAGCAACTTGAACGTTGGAAGGCCTTTGAGAGCCAAGGGGCTCCAGATGTGTTTTGGGTATTGGATGATAAGGGTTTTGGAGTCACTCAAAAGGAAGGCTCTTCACCCAATGACTTAAGCTTGTCTCGGCAAAAACAAGCGATTCGCATCGTGCATTTTTGGGCCAGTTGGTGTGGGCCTTGTGTGGAGGAGTTACCCTCCTTATTAGAATTGGCTAAGGCCTTGGGCTCCGATCAAGTGGTGATTTTAGCGATTAGCCAAGATCATTCGGCCGAAGATATGATCTCCTTCTTGAAGGATAAGGGCTTAAAAAGCAGGGATAACTTATTTTTTATTTTTGATGATAAACAGGTTAAAGCCATTCAGGCCTATGGTAGCGAAAGGTTACCTGAGAGTTTTATTTTAGATGCCAACTTACGGTTGAAAAAACGCATTGCGGGAAGTATTGAGTGGGTGACCCCTCAAAGTCTCGAATACTTCAAACATATTTTGGAGACTTCAGTGGCAAACTAGGAGCGATCATGGCGAAGAGTACCACAACCGAGCGTGGCTTGAAAAAACATTCACTCGGGTTAGAGCCTGAGTTGTGTCGAAAAATCTATCAGCATATGCTGTACTCCCGAGTTTTGGAAGAGCGGCTCATTAAAATCTACAAAGCGGGTGACGCTTTTTTCTGGATTGGTGGGCCGGGCGAGGAGGCCTGGGGAGTAAGCCTTGGCCTGCTGGTGAACAAAGGCCAAGGGCCTGATCATGATTACCTCCATTTGCATTACCGAGCCACACCTACTCTGGTGGCGATGGGTATGCCTATGATAGATGCCATTCGTCTGATTATGAACCGAGCGACTGACCCTTGCACGGGGGGGAGGAATTTTGCCAATCACTACTGTTTCCCCCAGTGGAATGTCATGCCGGTAACATCTCCGATCGAAGTCCAATACGTCATGGCCTTGGGAACAGCCCATGTGCAAAAAAAATTCCAGCACAAGGGTATTAGTATTGTTACCGGAGGGGATGCTGGTACTGCCGAGGGGGATTTTGCGAGTTGCCTCATTTGGTCTTCAAGACGTGGTCAGGAGTTACCCCTACTGATTACCGTGCAGAATAATAAATGGGGGATTTCAACCGCCTACGAAGGTCAGCACGGTGAGACCCACATCGCCGATCGTGCCAAGGCTTTCAATATGCCGGCCTATGTGATCAACGGGAATGACCCTATTGAATGTTACCGGGTCATTCAAGAGGCCATGACATATATCCGTAAGCACAAAAAGCCTGCCTTCATAGAGGCTCATGTCTCGCGTTTGTATGGACACTCCTCAGCGAGTGGCGCTAATCGGGTGAATCACGAAGAGTGCGCGGTTAAAACTTTTGAGTCGCGGTTGTTAAAAGCCGGGGTGATCAAGGAGTCTGAGGTGCAGACTTGGACGGACCAATTTGAAAAAGAAGGCTACGAAGCTTGGCAAAAGGTGAAATCAGAGCCGACTCCAGCCCCTGAAAGCATTTGGCAGTATGTGTATGCGGATCAGACCCCAGCTGATTGGAGGAGGTTTTAGTCATGGCCAATATGGCACAGGCGATTCGACTGGCTTTGCATTACGCTGAGAAAAACTACGGTCTTAGTGATGTGTTTGGGCAAGATGTTGGTGCCCCTTTGGGGGGTGTCTTTACAGCTACTCAAGGAATTGAGTGCGCTTGGAATACGCCTTTGGATGAAAGGGGTATTGTCGGAATGGCCATGGGGATTGCCATGGCCGGTCGGCGCTGTGTAGCCGAGATCCAGTTTGCTGATTATATTTTTAACACCATCGATCTTTTGAAACTTGCGGGTAACACCTATTGGGCTAGCCATGGGCAGGTGGCTATGCCTTTGGTGGTGATGACTCCGGTAGGAGCAGGGATTCGGGGTAGCTTGTATCACTCTCATTCTTTTGATTCGTGGGCCTCACGCTTACCGGGCTGGAAAGTGGTGTTACCCTCCAATCCTCTGGATGCCTATGGTTTGTTGCTGTCGTCCATATTAGACCCTAATCCGGTATTGTTCTTGCCTCCCAAAGCCTTAATGCGAGTGCGGGGACAAGAACTCATCCCTGGTGAGCCAGCTGATGAAAAAGAGCTCAAAGCGCGCATTGATGCGCCTATTGGTGATCGCAGTCAGTGGAAACCAGACTGGCCAGCGGTTCGAGAATACTTAGTCCCTATTGGTAAAGGTCGTGTCATTCAGGAAGGGCGAGATGTTACTCTTATCACTTGGGGGCGTTATGTCGGAATAGCTCAAGAAGCCCTCGCGCACTTAAAGGCGCAAGGCCATGGACTGTCGGTAGAGCTGATTGATTTGCGCAGTATCTATCCCTACGATTGGCAGTTGATCCGTAGGAGTGTGCAAAAAACCCAGCGAGTTCTCTTTGTCAATGAGGACACTGAGGTGACGAATTTTGCTGAGCATCTTTGTTACCGGGTCACGGAGGAATGCTTTTACGATTTGTTGGCTCGGCCACGCGTTCTTGCCGGAGCGCAAGTTCCTGGAATTGGTTTACATCCCAACCTGGAAGATGCTTCGGTGCCAAGTATGCAACAAATCATTCAAGCCTTGCTCGAACTTGTTCAAGAACAACCTTAATGTCGGCGCCGAAGAACCCTCAGTCTTTTGATCCTTATCGCTGTTACGAAGCTAGCGTGCAATCTCCTGAGGTGGATGTACGCTTTTATCGGCGCGTGTTTCGTCAGATTCATCAACGTGAGCCCCGGAGTTTTCGCGAGGACTTTTGTGGCACTCATGCCCTAAGTGCGGCTTGGGTGCGTTTACATAAGCAGAATGTCGCTTATGGTTTGGATATTGACCCCAAGCCCTTGCGCTGGGGTTTGAAGGAGAGAAGCAAAGAGTTGACACCTGCGCAGCTTGCGCGCCTTTTTGTGTTTCAGGGATCAGTATTGGTTAAGGATATTGTTTCTACCGATATTGTTGTAGCGGCCAATTTTTCTTACTGTTTTTTCAAGTCGCGGGATGTGTTACTAAGTTACTTTCGTAATGTGCGAGCCACGATAAAAAAACGTGGTGTTTTCTTTCTGGATGTTCTGGGTGGCTCTGAGCTGCATGAGCCTAACACCCAAAAGCGTCGCATCCATCGGGATTTAGAATACTTTTGGGAACAGAAAAATTTTAATCCCCTCACTCACGAGGCGGAGTTTTTTATCCATTTTCGTTACCGTGGAAAAATGCATAAGCGGGTATTTTCTTATGATTGGCGAGTCTGGACTC
>CAZZMS010000094.1:0-19083 GCA_964655485.1 uncultured Pseudobdellovibrionaceae bacterium
ACCCAGCTTTAGTGACAGATGTACCATTTTATAAACCGAACAAAGGTTATGGCATTATGGCAAATATCCATGTTCCTGAGGACTATTACTATACCAAGGATCACGAATGGGCTCAGGCCGATGAAAACGTAGTTACTGTGGGAATCACTGAGTACGCTCAACAATCCTTGGGTGAGATTGTATACGTGGAGTTACCTGAAGAAGGTCAGAAGGTAACACAAGGCGAACCTTTCGGCGTGGTGGAGTCTGTTAAGGCGGTAAGCGATTTATACGCGCCTGTTTCGGGTACAGTGATCGAAGTGAATCAATCCTTGCTCGAGAATCCTGCGGTATTAAATGATAATCCTATGATGGATGGTTGGTTAATTCGAATTGAGTTAGACAATGAAAAAGAATTGGCTAATTTGCTCCGTGCGCCAGATTATCGTAAGTTAATTCAAGCGAAGTAATTGATTCAGTTTTTTGCCCGGGTGGTGGAATTGGTAGACACTCTGGTCTTAGAAGCCAGTGCCTAGCGGCGTGCAGGTTCAAGTCCTGTCCCGGGTACCATGTTGTGTAGATTAAGGGTTGGGGTTCTTTACCATTCGTGGGGGCATTAGGTAGCTGGGTAACAGTTGGGTAGGGTTCATTTTATGGATTATTTTGTGATTGAGGGCGGTAAGCCTTTGTATGGCGAAGTCGAAGTGAGTGGTGCAAAAAACTCTGCACTTAAACTGATCATGGCGTCCTTACTATCAGAGGGAGAGCACGAGTTGAGTCAGGTTCCACGGCTGGCGGATATTGATTCGGCACTTACTCTTCTCAAGGCTATGGGTGTTAGTAGTGAGCTCTCTGGGCATCATTTGCGTCTAACAGTTCCTGCCAAAGTTCAAACCTTAGCGCCTTACGATATAGTGAGAAAAATGCGCGCGAGTATTCTCGTGCTTGGTCCCTTGTTAGCTCGGTTCGGCGAAGCCAGAGTCTCTCTCCCTGGAGGTTGCGCTATCGGTACTCGGCCGATTGATTTGCACATCGAAGCCTTGCGCCAGATGGGGGCTCACATTGAAATTGATCAAGGCTACGTGGTGGCAAAAGTGAATGGCCGCCTTAAGGGTATAACGATTTTATTTGATCAAGTCACTGTGGGCGGCACTGAAAATGTCTTAATGGCAGCCACCCTCGCCGAAGGTACGACGACGATTGAAAATGCGGCCAAGGAACCAGAGATTATTGATTTAGCGAACTTTCTCAATCACATGGGAGCGCGGATCGAAGGTGCGGGCACGGGTATCATTCGCGTACATGGGGTGGAAAAGCTTCGTCCATCTGGGCAAGCTTTCAAAGTGATGAAGGATCGCATTGAGGCCGGGACCTTGTTACTTGCCGGAGCCATCACGGGTGGAGAGGTCACTGTTAAAACGGATCGAGAGCACCACATCGAAGCGTTATTATTTAAGTTAAAAGAAAGCGGCTTTGCGGTCCATGAGCAAGACGGGCGGGTAACGGTAAAGGCCCCCAAGTCCTTCAAGGCTGTGGATGTAACCACGGCACCTTATCCACACTTTGCAACCGACTTACAGGCTCAGTTTATGGCCTTAATGTGCGTGGCAGAGGGAACTAGCGTGATTACTGAAACGATTTTTGAAAATCGTTTTATGCATGTTCCTGAGTTGTGTCGCATGGGAGCTGATATTACGCCTAAATCCCGAGTGGCCATTGTGCGCGGAAAGCCGGGAGGGCTTAAGGGCGCTCCGGTGATGGCCACGGATTTGCGTGCCAGTGCCTCTTTGGTATTAGCGGCCCTGGCGGCCCAAGGCGAAAGCCGAGTGAATAGAATTTACCATCTGGATCGTGGTTATGAGCAATTAGAGCAAAAGCTTACTCGGCTGGGAGCGAAAGTTCGGCGGCTGCGCGATTAACGCCCGTAACGATCCTCATAACGAGTGATATCATCCTCGCTAAGATAGTTACCGATTTGCACTTCTACCACTTGGAGTAACTCTTTGCCTGGGTTGATGAGTCGATGCTTTTGTCCTTGCTTGATAAAGATATAGTCTCCACGTTTTAGTCGATGTGAGACTCCATCCAGAATAACCTCAGCTTCACCTTGCACGACCACCCAGTGCTCACTGCGGTGATTATGACTTTGATAGGACAGCATTGCTCCGGGTAACACTTGGATGAGCTTCGTTTTGTAATGGTTATCGTCACGTAAGACTCTGAAATCTCCCCAAGGACGTTGCTCAAAGGTGTGTCGTTCAATAGCAGCGGGCTGATCAGCTTTCAAATCTTTATAAACTTCGCTGACTTTTTGACTTTGCCCTTTTTGACAGATCAGTAGACCATCTTCTGTGTCTGCAATGATTAAATCGTTAACGCCGAGAGTGCGATAGGTTTTGTTTTTTAGACCAAACACCACATTGTTTTGTCCATGATATTCCTTGTGGGGAGTTTTATTGCTATCTTTACTTTGGCTCACACTATCCCAGGTGCCCACATCCGACCACGGAAAGCGCGCTGGTAACACCGCGAGGTCTTTCGATGTCAGCTTCTCTAAGATCGCATAATCAAAGCTAATCTCGGGAAACCGAGTAAATTCTTGTTCTAAGAGTTGGAGTTGGCCAAGATGCTTTACTAAAGTCGTCCAAAGCTCGGGATAAAATTGTTCAATGTGTTTGGCGAATGTTTTTATTTGTCCCACAAAAATTCCGGCGTTCCAAAAAAAGCCTTGTTCAATATACTGTTTGGCTACGGGCTCGGAGGGTTTTTCATGGAAGGCTTTGACTTGAAAGCCCAGAGTATCAGAGATTCGATCAGACTTTTCAATATAGCCATAGCCGGTTTCGGGATGAGTGGGGGGAATGCCCAGTACGACCAAGTAACCCTGTTGGGCGATTTTTTCTGCTTGAACAATATCGGAATGAAATTGGTTCATGTTACCAATCCAGTGATCAGCGGGAAATATGGCTAGAGTACTCTGATCTCCATGGTGTTTTAGGGCCCACACTGTAGCCCATGCAATCGCCGGCATCGTATTTTTAGCTACCGGCTCATACAAACAGTTTGCCTGGGTGTTAGTTTGTTTCAAGCTATGCTCCGTGAGCGGGGCCAATTTTTTATTGGTTACAATCAAAGGGCTGTGCCAAGGCTTCAAGCGGTTTAGAGTTTGTTCGAATAGATTGGGTTCGAACAAAGGAGCAAAAGGCTTAGGTAAGAGTTGTCGAGAAAAAGGCCATAAGCGAGAGCCACTGCCACCACTGATAATCACGGGAACGATAGTTGGAGTTGAAGGTGAATTCATTGGTGCTCCTTTGCGTAGGTCTTTTTACTTCAGGCTACCAAAATTTCGTCGACTTCAAAAACTGGTATCGCTGCGCAGCCTAAAAATTCCGAATTTGCCAAACACGTAAAAGAGCCTCCCACACGATTCGGCTCGACATTTTAGATTGGCCGACTCTACGATCTTCAAAAACAATGGGTACCTCTTGGTAAGTGAAGCCTTTGCGTAAGGCTTTATACTTTAATTCAATTTGAAAGGCATATCCCTCAGAGAGAATTCCTTGCTCGAGCAGAGCCACAATAACATGAGATTTCCAACCGTTAAATCCCCCGGTCCAATCATGCAGAGGGTAGCCCAGAATCCATCGGGCGTAGAGACTGCCCCCCATCGATATCATTTTCCTGAGTAGGCCCCAATTTAAAACTTGTCCTCCGGGGATATACCGTGAACCGACAACAAAATCTTGAGTTTCCAGAGCCTTGATCAAAGTGGCTAAATCCTCTGGACGATGCGAAAAATCGGCATCCATCTCGATGAGGGCTTGGTAACCACGCTCTAGGCCCCAGCGAAACCCGGCGAGATAGGCTTTACCCAGCCCTTGCTTACCGGGTCTCACCAGTAGGTGAAGCTGATCGAGCCATTGGCCCTCCTTCATTTTTTGAACAATATCTGCTGTGCCATCAGGAGAGGAGTCATCCACAACTAAAATATGTACCTCGGGATTGCGGCGGAAAATGGCTGGGATAATCTCGGGAATATTTTCCTTTTCATTGTAGGTTGGAATGATCACTAAAGTTTTCATGCGCCTCTTACACTACTCGAGGATGTTTCTCTACTCCAAGCCTTGCGATCTGCGTTGTGGTGAGTTTTTGCATCTTTAAGTGATTAGCGGAGGTCCCCATGAGATACGCACCAGCCCTTAAACGCATTGGCTTAGGTTCTGTCGTTTTTCAAGTGTTTAATTCTTATACATCCACAGTGTGGGCGGCGCCCAAATGTGACCAGGTGTATATCCTTCGGGCAAATCAAAGTTCACAAGCCCAGTTGGCTCAGGATCGGGTGATTCCGTTCTCCCCACGCGTATCCTCACGTTATGAGTTTCAAAGTCAAATTGAACAAGCCCTAGCTAAACAGCGACCCCCATTAAGCCCCCATGAGCAGCTTCTTTTCGATCTGAGCCAACTGAGAAAACAAAATCCTGAGTGGGCCAGACGGATTGATCAAGCTTGGGATAAGAAGAGGCGAGGACGTTCTCTGATGCTTGATTTATCCCATTTGCCTAGTTTTATGGGTGATTTTATTCGCGGTCCCTTCATGCGGGTGGTGGGAAGTCGCGGAGTGAGCGAGCCTTTTGTGCAGCTTCGAGCTATTGATGGGCAGACCCTTGAAATCATCCATGCGGGTGATGCTTATCCCATGCGGGTGAAATGGAGTGCAGATGTTACCAGCATAAAATCCGTGCGCAGTGAAAAAATGGGTGAACAAGTCTATCAGGTCTTGGAGTTACCGCAAAGATTGACGAGCTTGCGAGAGCTGAACAAAGAGGTGGAGCCGCGATGGATTTGGGCCTTAATTAGTGGTAGTGCTATGCACCCCTACATTCCCGCAGATAGCCCCTGGGTGCATATGAGTCGGGCTTTACATGACGGACAACTTCATTTTGATCGTCCCACTCAAAAAGAAGCGAAGGAAGTGCGTGCCCTCTTACGCCAAAACCCTGAATTACGAGCTAAAATTCAGTCTTTGTTATTTGTGGCCCCAACCGCCACGGGAAAAACTCGAGTATTGGGTGATGCTTTAGTAGATTTTATCCAAAGCTATTCCGCAGGCCCCAAAAGGTTGGCTATTCTTGCCACCAAAACACCCGATTTGACTCACGAACTAGCCAGAAACATCAGTCAACAACTGCATCAGAGTGTGAGTTTAAATCGCTACCGCATTCTGCAATGGGGCGGTGAGGGTTCGGAATCCTTGTCACTTAGCGCACTATCTCGTCTCATAGAGAACTCCTCTGTTCCTGTGATTTTGATCACGAGTTATCCCACTATTTTGGCGCGCTCCAAGGAATCTAGTGAGGGCTTATCCGCCCTTTCAAAGCACATGGAGATGTTGCTGGTTGATGAAGCTCATAATGCAACGGGCGAGTCTGTGACCAGCCTTTTTCAAGAAGCTAAAAAACAAAAAGCTTTTATTTTTGGGGTAACAGCATCACCGATTACTCGCACTGTGCGTACAACAGAGCTATTTGATGCAAGTTTTTGGGCGGGCACGGACAAAGTAGGCCTGTGGGCACAAAAACATTTGGAAGGTAAAACTAAACTTGAAGAATCAGAAGGTGTTTTAGAATGGGTGCGCATGTACGAGCAGTACCACATCGCCAAAAATCGGGGAGAAATTAATGCTTCAGATCCCCAGTTTTTCAGGCCCGAGGAAAACGGCTTTAATTTTAGTTCCATTTTCCGCCGTGGAGAGGGTAGCAGTAGTTATGTAGATTTGGCTAAATTAAAATTGATCTGGCCCAGAGTCGCCGGACTCATTGAAGGTCATGGCCCAGGCGTGATTCACACTCATCCCCGCGATGCCGATCCCGTGGCTCAGACTTTAAGTGAGTTATCAGGGAAAAACTTTATATCTTTACAGCGATACTCCGCAGAAAAGCGGGTGCAAATCTATGAAGCGTTTCGTAGCGGAGGACTTTTTGAGGGAAGGCCTGTTGATGCCATCGTGGGCAGCATTCGTGAAGGTTTGGATTTTCCCCAAGCGGGTTGGTATTTGAATTTTAAAAAGTACGTGAAGTTCCCCGAAATCATTCAGGGTCCTGGGCGAGTGGTGCGGATTGCGCACAACAAACTCAATCCGGTGATCCTCTTTTTTGGTGAGCAGGTGGATCGTGTGAGTTTTGCTGCTGTAAAAGAGTTTGTGATGAGTCGCCTTGGATCCTTGCCACGTAGTTTGCCAGAGGGACGTTTATACACGGGAGCAAGAAGGCAGGGACAGCGCGCGGAAATGATTCGCGCGATTGATCAGTTGAACACAGCTATGGAGGCCTTTTTACGTACCCAATCTCATCAACTGAAAGCGTTGGGAGATTTGAAAAAGCCCAATCTGCAGGTATTGGGTGAGCTTAGGGCCCTACTCCACGAGCTACGTTATAGCGGAGAGGTGCGAGAGCTGAAACAAGCTATCATTGATTTTATCGCCCAAGCCTACACTTACCCCGTGTTTAATGGCCAACTGAAATCAAGCTGGGCTGCCGCCGAAAAAATTCAAAAAAGTGACGCCTTTGCCGCGGAGTTCAGATCTTATTTTGGTAACCTCGGACCAGTGCCTCGAAAAGTTTTAGAAGAAATGGATTTAAATCCCATTAACGTTACCGAAGTGGCCCAGATTGTAAATCGTTTTGTGCAAGTGCATGGGGAAAACCCCTTGCGGTCCGATAAGTCCAGTGAAGCCCTCAAACAATGGGTCAAACATGGACTGCAAATTTCTCCGCAAGGATTATGGCGCAGAATGGATCCTGAGGCGCGATCACAATTGAGTCAAGATGTGGCCCGTGCTGATCAGGTAACTTTAGAGCAAAAACTTAACGAATGGGTAAAGGATTACCAAAAATTGCCTGATTGGGACCTTGGTGTCTTTTTGAGTCGTGAGCGTCAGGTGGACGAGAATTTATCCGCTCGATTGTATCATGAATTAAACGAGGCTATTCGCACTGGTCGTCTCAATGTCGAAGAGCTATCGCCACAAGTGCAAAAAGAATTAGCCCAGAGTGAGTTACTCGTGGGGCAATTTTTGGCAGCTAAAGAGACTCTCGAGCGTGTCTTACAAGCGAGAGCGGACGGTAGCCCAGATTTGAACTCATACTTTCATCGGCTCGCAGAGCAAGGACTGTTAAAAATAGACTATTTGAGGTGGTCTGAAGAACTTGGAGTGTTGCGTGTGATGGATGAGCTCAAAAAGAAAGATTCCAGATTACAACAGTTATTGCGTGATTTGGAAAAGGAGCTGGAACAAACGGCGGTCAGCCAGGGTCAAGCTCGGCAAGCGGCTTAGTATAAAAAATTTCATATGAGTATCGAGAGGCTGATTGCAAAATGCTAAATCATGATCGCATAACTAGAGGATTATCTATGAATCATCGGTGGGTTTTGAGCTTCATACTTTCTACGTTGATATGGCCACAGGTGCCAGCTTTTGGTTGGAGTCTTCGCTTGCGCGCGGTAGGCGATATGATGATTGGTAACGCTCCAAGTAACGAATTGCCTAAGAGTTACTTTTTCTCGCAAGTACATGAGGCTTTGAATGATGCTGATATCACCCTAGGGAATCATGAAGGCACTCTTTGTGACCAGGAGATCCGTGGGCGCAAATGCCCGGAGAAACTGGCCTCTGGACAACTTTGTTATGCGTTTCGCACGCCCACGCGTTTTGTGGATCAATTTAAGCAAGCTGGATTCGACATTCTCCATTTAGCCAATAACCACATTTTTGATTACTACGAATCCTGCGCTGATGAGACTCTCAAGACCATTGAAAGTGTAGGTATGCAAGGGATTGGGTTACTTAAAAGCTCGCGAATTCAAGATCGTTCGTGGGCAAATCTTTTGTCTGGTGCGCGTTTGGCTCAGGTTAAAGGAAAGACGGTGGCATTCTTGGGATTTCATTATTCTACCGTTTGGAATCGTGTGATTTCCATCCGCGAGCTTGAGCTTGTAAGCGAAATAGTCGCACGGGCCAAACGCAAGGCTGATCTTGTGGTGGTGTCTTTTCACGCGGGTGCCGAGGGGCCGCAACAGTTCCGCACCTTGGATCAAGACGAGTTTCACAAGGGTGAGAATCGTGGCAATTCGGTGGCCTTTGCGAGACGTGTGGTTGATGCTGGTGCCGATATCGTGATTGGGCATGGTCCTCATGTGCTGCGCGGACTTGAGGTGTACCGCGGCAGACTTATTGCCTACTCCTTAGGTAACTTTGCTACCTATACTCATTTTGCTTTTGATCCGCCGATGAATCTCGGAGCTATTTTGGAGGTGGAGGTAGACCCCTCCGGTCGGTTTATACGTGGAATGATTATCTCTACTCATCAGTACTGGCTGAAGGATGCTCGCGGGCAAAGGCAGTATGTGATTTTAGATATGGACTCAAAAAGACGTGCCACTCAGGAGATGGAGCGATTGAGTCGATTGGATTTTCCTCAATCAAGACCGCGCTTTGAAGGTGATTATATTGTGCCTTAACGGGAAAGGAGTTTTTATGTCTTTGGCAAAATTTATGATTTTTTTGACTTCATTTGCACCCCTCATGGCCTTGGCGCAATCCCCTCTTCTGGGAAATTTGGATACCAAGAGTTGCGAGTTTATTTATCGAGAGCGAGGGGCTCTGGTGCAAGGCCCCGGAGAGGTGGTGAGATATCAGGACCTTACCTTGGTTCATCAAGGTGCTACGGACTCTTTAGTTTGGAATCCTTATCTGTTGTCGGGGATAGCAACCCTCGAAAAGTTAGTCACCCAGAGAGGGAAAAAAGTAGGTATCCTTGATTATGATAACAACTGTCTTCTTGTGTTAGAAAAAGATTTGCATCAGTGGCTGATAAAATTTGCCTTTGGTACCAGTGGTGGACGTGGAGGAATTGGTAACACCAAGGGTTCAGGTGCTACCACGTCGGGATTACATCAAACCTTTTTGGGTGTTGATGAGGCTCGGAGGATCAGTCAGGCCCCGTTAAATGCCAATCTTGACCCCTACAATGCCGGCTTTTTAGATCCCGTGGTGCGCCCCACTTTAGGCTTTGAAGATTGGAAAAACGACTTTGTTTTAACCCGATTTATCCGTCTGAAAGGCCTTGAGGACAGGAACAGTTCCGCAGTATCCCGTAAGATTCTTATTCATGGCACTCATGAGGAAGGCTTGTTGGGATTTCACGAATCAGGAGGCTGTATTCGTATGGCAAATCGCGATGTGGTTGTTTTGTATGAGGAGCTTCCCTTGGGGAGTTACTTTTACGTAGCCTCCTCCGAACGCAAGGAGAAGCGGCGATTTGTACCCTCGCATCTGCGGCGCTCTTTTTCGGCAGAAAACCACCCCGATTTAAAAGTCAAGGCTCGCCGGTAAGGAGACGCACATGGGTCGCATGATTTTTTCGATGCGCCTGCAGATCTTTTTGGGCTTTTGGTTATTTGGAGTAACCCCGGCTTTAGCCCAGCCTGTGTTCGGCGCGGTAGGCGATATTATTTTTCATGGTGCTTTACAGAAACAAGCCCTCATAGATGGGCGTGCGTTTGGGTCCCTGTGGCAGCCGGTTGAAGGGATCTTGCGTCAGGCCGAATTTTGGTATGGTAACCTCGAGGGTCCCTCAGCCTTTGCCGTTATGGAAAATGGGCAAGAGCTGGTGGGATTTGATGGAACTTATCGCGTGGATTCTCCCGTGTACTCCCCTGCTACCGAAGGAAAAAGTTACAGTTTTAACTTTCATCCACAAAGCCTTATTGAGCTGAAGCGAGCAGGGTTTGAATATTTATCATTAGCCAATAATCATGCGGGAGATCGAGGGAGTTTAGGCGTTTTTCGCACAAGGGAGTCATGCCGAAAATCCCATCTCCAGTGTTTTGGTACCAGCCCTCAAGCGCAGGAGCCTCCTGAGATTTTGGTAACATCTTGGCGTGGGCGAACTCTCGCCTGGGTGTCTTGTAGTTATACTGATAATTCAGGGCGGGCTATTCCGTTTATGAATCTCTGCTTTCAGGGCCAGCGGCCTCATGCCAGGCTTTTGGCTCAAATAAAACAAGCCAAACAATGGGCTGATTACGTGATTTTTACCCCTCACTGGGGAGATGAATATTCCCT
Organism: uncultured Pseudobdellovibrionaceae bacterium; assembly: GCA_964655485.1. GTDB lineage: Bacteria > Bdellovibrionota > Bdellovibrionia > Bdellovibrionales > Bdellovibrionaceae > JANWYU01. Next base: position 10,103 of record CAZZMS010000094.1, read on the forward strand.
AAAAGTCGCTCCTGGCCAACGCGAGCTGGCTCGGGAGGCTATTAGCGCTGGCGCGGATCTGATTTTGGGACATCATCCCCATGTTCTTCAAGCCGTAGAGCAAATCCAAGGGAAGTGGGTATTTTACTCTCTAGGCAATTGGGTCACAAATCAATTTCCCTACGATTATAAAGATCCCGTTAAACAAAGCCGTGGATACCCTCAGCGCGTTTCCATGATGGTCTTACTCGCTATGAGTGAATCCTCTTCAGAGCCATTTATTATTCACAAGGTTATTCCCGTGTATATGGCTACGAGTTTTGAATCGGGTCAAGGATATCGACAGCTATTTCCCATTTCTCCCCCACACGTTCAAGGGAATAAAGCGCTAAAAATGGCTCTCGAGCGCGCTCAGAGTTTTTTGCAATCTGGCCCGCTGGATCCGTCCATAAAACTAATTCTAGATAGGTATGCACCAAAACAAGAGGACTGGCAGGAGTGGCTAAAATGAAAGACTTATGTGCGAATGTGCTGAGTGATAAGTTTTTAGTGATCAGGTTTTGTAAGCTTTTGAGGGCCTGGTTTTATTCGGTAACAATGGTTTATTTATTTACTGTTTCGATCGTTGAGGCGAGCTCCACCCCCTCCGGTAACCTTAATTTTCACGCTAATTTGTGCCAAAAGCCTGAAAAGTCATCCCCTACTGCCCATCTTGCGTTCGTAGGAGATTTACTCATGCATCAACCTGTTCAAGAAAAAGGCTATCGTTTGCGAGATTTTTCTCCTTTGTGGCGGTCTTGGTTTAAGTATTTCGAGCGTGCGGACGTATTGTATGCGAATTTAGAGTTACCTTCAGCGCGTGGGCTTGATAAAAATGGCGTACAACGCCCCGATCCTGGCCCAGTTTTTGATAAAGAGGTTCATACAACATTTCCCACGTTTAACATTCATCCACTGTTTCTCGAGTCTTTAAAGAAAAGTCATTTTGATATTTTATCCTTCGCAAACAATCATACACTAGATCGTGGACCCTTAGGCATCGATTTAACTATACGGGAGTTGGATCAGGTAGGACTACCAGCCATCGGTGTACGCGAGGCTAATGGAGAGTGGAGGTCGTATCAAGTATTCGAGGTGGGTAGTATGAAGCTAGCCTACCTAGCTTGCACCATGGTGCTTAACAGCCCTGATCGTCAGAATCGAGTGTTGCATTGCCGAAGAGATTGGGACTATGTTTCCAAGTTGGTAGCCTGGCTATCTGTGCACACAGATGGCGTGATTGTGACCCCCCACTGGGGCGAGGAAAATATGCAGCAGGCTTCTGCCGAGCAAAAAAAGTTGGCTCAGGCTCTCGTGGATTCTGGGGCTTTTTTAGTCGTGGGAGCTCATCCTCATGTGTTACAACCCCTGGAAAGACTTGTTTCTCGTCGTACCGGAAAGTCGGCTTTAGTGGCTTACTCCTTGGGCAATTTCTTGGGCTTTAATCCCCGACCGGAGCAAAAAGCTAGCATGATTTTGTGGGCCTATGTGCAAAAAGGAGCGGATGGAAAAGCTCAGGTCACAGGATTTCAATATTTGTCGGCGTTTATTCGTAATCGCACGGGTAACCTCATGGACATAGAAAACATTCCTTTACAAAAGGCGGTAAATGATCCTGCTTACGAAGCCGTGAGACAAAGCCTTTACCGCGTGTTACCCGTTGAATATGAATTACCTTACGGCCAAGTTCCCTCTCTGTATAATTTGTGCCCTTAATTAACGTGTTTCCATAGGAAATAGCTATAAATTATGGATCAGCAAAATAACGTCAACCAAAAAGTCTTTTTTAAGGATGTTCTTAAAGTTTTTTTAGTACCAACTTTGGTGAATAAAGTATTCATGTTGTACTGTGGGTTGCAATATGCAGAACACCCGGGGGAAGGTTATGGCTATGGATTGGCGGCAACTATAATCATTTTACTCGTTACTATCGGTAGCTTTTTGTGGAAGTGGAAAGACGTCGAAGATCCGTGATTTCAAGCGGGAGAGTGTCATTTATTTTTCTTAGTTTTTGATCACATTTTATCCATGGGCTTGATGAGTTAGTGACTCTTGCTCCCCAGCTCCCTTCGTAAAATATCGGAATGGCTATCCAAAGTGCGACAGGCAAAAAGCGCGTTCAAATATAGGATCTGCTCTGGCGTGAGATCAGCAAAGGAGTTTAATTGTTGAGCGCGCCAGGTGGAGATATGGCTTAACACGATCGCCGCTGCGACACTAATGTTAAAACTCTGCACGAAACCACGCATAGGTATATACAAGTGAGCATCCGCCATTTTCAAAGTGGCCTGGCTGACGCCCTCTTTTTCGTTGCCAAAAATGATCGCCGTGGGCTCATTCCACTGGAAATGCTCCATTCCTTGAGCTTGCGGATGCAAACTCGTGGCAATCACTCGGTAGCCATGTTCTTTTAATTCATTAACAGCGATTGTAGGGTCTGAGTATTTTTTTGTAAGTAACCATTTATCTGCTCCAGCACTTGTGCGTTGAGAGACTTTGAATTTTTCTTGAGTCTGCACGATGACCGCACCACCGAAGCCAAGTCCTTCGGCAGTTCGCAGGACAGCACTCACATTGCCTTGGTCGTACAGTCCTTCAAGGATGGGCAGAATAGAAAAACAGCGACTGCTGGTAACAGATTCAATCTTTTTTCGTCGCGAATCTGTCAGGTAATTTTTCAAAATGTCCCACACCCTCGACGTGGGTGCCCAAGAATCATCAATGGCAAATTCTGCGAGTTGAGGAGGGAATAAAAAATAAGCCATGGATATCTCTAGTCTATCTCATATCTTCTCAAAACCAATAGGGGCACTCTTCTTCAACTTTCCTGAGGGTCAAAGGCCTTCTATGGAAGAGTCAATAATGATTCTTGCGAATTGTTACCTGCATTTCTTGGATGTTCTAATTATCCAAAACGTGCCCCAATTTGGATAAATCCTTCGTGATATTCTTTTGATGAGCTTCCAGTGTACCGCCGCCAATTTCTAAAAGTTTAGCGTCTCGCCACAAGCGCTCCACCACATATTCGCCCACATAACCATAGCCGCCAAGTACCTGCATGGCTCGATCGGCCACATTCTTGGCCATGGTAGTCGCTACTAGTTTGACCCCATCACTATCAAGTCGGCCTGATTCGTGAGTTAAATCCATGCGGCGAGCGGTTTCATAAACGTAAGTGCGCGCGGCCATGTATTCCGCGTAAGATTCTCCAATGTATTTTTGAATTTGGCCGAAATGTCGCAGGGGCTGCCCAAAAGCCTGTCGCTCGCTAGCGTATTGATTCATGACCTTCAAGGCGCGCTTGGCGATACCAATACTCATGGCGGCCAAGGTGAGGCGTTCAATTTCCAAGTTTCGCATCATGTGGAGTAAGGAGTCCCCCTCCTCACCGATGAGATGTGTTACTGGCACTCGGCATTGATCGAAGACAATTTCAGCGGTGTTGGACGCACGCATACCGCACTTGTCACGGATTTTTTGTCCAACGTAATACCCGGAAAAGCCTTTTTCCACTAAGAAGGTGGAAATGAGCGGTCGTCCGTTTTTTTCGCCGGTTTTAGCGTACACTAAAAGATAGTCAGCCGGAGTCCCTTGTTCATCCACTGTGCCATTGGTAATCCACATTTTGCGTCCATTAAGCACATAGTGATCTCCCTGCTTCACGGCAGTGGTTTCCATGCCTAACACGTCAGTGCCTACAGCGGGCTCACTCATGGCCATCCCACCAATTTTGCTACCGTCGCACATGCTAGGAAGATGTTGTTTTTTTTGAGCATCGCTAGCGTTTACGGCGAAATTATTCACCAGTAACATCGAATGAGCGAGGTAAGCCAGACAAAATCCCGGATCTGAAGCGGAGAGCTCTTCGTGCGCAATCACCGCAGCCACGGCATCCATTTGTGAACCGCCAAAGTCAGCAGGAGCGGTGATGCCCAGAAGCCCTAAAGACCCTAGCTTGCGAAATAACTCCACATTAAATTGCTCCTTACGATCGAACTCCATGGCTTGGGGTTCTACTTCATTCTGCACAAAATCTCTGAGAGTGCTGCGTAAGAGGCTATGCTCCTCGGTGGGGTTGAATAAGTTAAGGGCTTTCCATGTTTCCAAAGCCATGAGTGTCTCCTTGTTGTTGAGCTTTATTTTTTGCTACTGGCTTAGTGGGATACGGTCAACCTTTAGAAAAGATTTTTTTCCAGCTAGGCCACAAGGTGACCACCAGTCCTGCTAGGACAAGAAGCCCGCCTAGCCATCCCGTAATGCCCACCTGATCGGGGCTTAGGGAAAACACCAAGAGGGGATTTAGCGACACGACCAAGTTAACCACCGGAGTGGGAGCGTAAAGATAAGCTAGTGTGTAGGCCCCATAAGCGATCAAAGTGTTTAGTGACAAAAAGGTGAGGAGAAGGACTCCCTCTATATCATTAAAATGAAAAATTTCTCCGGGATTAGCCCATGGGAAGAGCATTATGGCGCAAATCAGCCAGATCAATAGATTTAAATCCCAAGGGCTGAGTTTGTATTTTTTGGTGTATTGTTTTTGAATCAAGGCCCACATAGCCCAACTAGCACTGGCCCCGAGAATCCAAAGACTACCCGCTTCCAGATCGGAGATGTTTTTTACAAAGATACCCATTTGATCTCGATAAAATAAGGCAAAGCCAGTCACAGCGATTATAAATCCGCCTACGGTGTAGCGGCTTCCCTTCTCGATCCCAAGCAGAAAGGCAAACAAAGTCGTCAGAAAAGGTCCAGTTTGAATCAGCATCTGTGCGTTACCCGGAGAAGTGTAGCGCAGTCCAATAGCATAGCCGACATAGTTAAAAGCAAGTCCAAAGGCGGCAAGTAACACAGGAAAGCGCAAGTGACTTAGCCACCGCGAATGGGTAACAAAAGATCGTCTGTTTGGATGGGAAAGATAAAAAAGTAACAAGCCTAGCCCACTTGAAAACAAGCGAAACCAGCTTAAAGTTTGCGGGGAGGCCCGAGAGAATCCTTGTTTCAAAGCAAAGCTCAGCAGGGCCCACATCACAGCGGCAGTGGCAGCCAGGGCGACTCCTTTCGGTAAGGCTTGCCCTAAAAAAACGAAGGGCCGCCTGGGGGAGCGGCCACGGTGAGGTGCCGGGGTAGATTTTGAGAGTGTTGCGAGGTCCAAAGGGGAAACCGATGAGGCTAAAAACGATATTGCTCCAGTCGACGAATGCGTTCATCGAGGGGTGGATGGGTGCTAAACAAAGCGAGGATGCCCGCGGGTTTTGAAGAAATTTTCAAAGTAGCCAAGGAGCTATCATCCGGTTCGAGTTGATGGAACACAGCCTTTAATTTTTGAAGGCCAGCGATCATTTTATCGCGCCCGGCATACATGGCTCCACCCTTGTCTGCACGGTACTCGCGCACACGTGAGAAATAAGCCACGACTAAAGAGCCCAAGAGGCCGAAAATGAGATCAAACAACATGGTTAAGCTGAAATACACCCATTGGCGATTATTCTCGTTTGAGTTGGAGGCGATGATTCTGGCCAAAATGCGAGAGAAGAAAATAACGAAAGCGTTTACCACTCCTTGGATGAGAGTCATGGTGACCATATCCCCGTTGGCGATATGAGCGACTTCGTGACCGATAACGCCTTCGACTTCATCACGGTTCATACGATGCAGTAATCCTGTGGACAGAGCCACCAGAGAATTGTCTTTGCTTGGCCCCGTGGCAAAGGCATTAATTTCGGGAGAGTCGTAAATGCCCACTTCAGGCATAGTGCGCAATCCCGCTCGGCGAGCGATGGAGTAAACCATCTGCAGAATCTCTTGCTCCGTGGGGTTCATGGTGTTGGGAGAAATGACCCGTACACCCATGGCTTGCTTGGCCATCCACTTGGAGATCATGAGGGAGATAAAAGCTCCACCCATACCCCAGATGGCTGCAAATAGCATAAGCCCCGAGTAAGAACTGGGGTCCAAAGAAACACCAAGAAGTGCAGCGATCACATTCAATGCAATGTTTAAAGTAAGAATGATGGCAATGTTGGTTATGATAAACAGTAACACCCGTTTAGCGATAGCCATATCGACCTCCTGGGATGGACGATATTAACATGGTAACGAATGCCTTCCGTGTCAAGAAAACTCGGCTTAAAGGCGATGATCCTTCGTAAAATCTGTCTTGCGTTGGAGTAAGCCCACGAGGACAACGTATCTAAATCATCATCAATCTTCATCCCTTATTTTGGGGTGACGGGTAACAAATTGTTAAGCGGCAGATAATCAAAGACCAGGCCGTCTCCGTCTAGAGAGATTTCTACCCGCCCCCCTTGACGCAAGCGGCCAAAAAGTAGCTCGTCAACCATGGGGCGTTTCACCAGATCGTCCAAGGTGCGAGCCAGGGGACGAGCGCCATACTCGGGCTGATAAGCTTTTTGAACTAGGTAGCTTACAACCTCCTTGGTGTATGACAGGTAAACATCCTTTTTCAACAAACTCATTTGCAGTTCGTGTAGCAGTTTTTCCATAACCCGCTCAAGCTCTGGTTTACCAAGGGCTTGAAAATAAACCACACGGCTTAGGCGGTTTAAAAACTCGGGGGCAAAGGTACGTTTGAGAGCCTCTTGCGTAATGCCGGTAACATCGCGGGATTCCGGTGATAACCCGATACGTCCTCGGCTGACTTCTAAAGCTCCCGCGTTACTAGTCATAATGAGAATCACATGGCGAAAGTCTGTGGTTCTTCCTTGAGCATCTGTCAGTCTGCCCGCGTCCATGACCTGCAATAGGGCATTAAAGATGTCGAGATGGGCTTTTTCGATTTCATCGAGTAACACGACACTATGAGGCGACTTACGCACCGCTTCGGTGAGCTGTCCTCCTTCTTCATACCCGACGTAACCGGGAGGGGCGCCAATCAGTCGGCTAATGCTATGCTTCTCCATGTACTCAGACATATCAAATCGGACAAAAGGCACTCCCAAATGTTCAGCTAGCTGTTTGCTGACCTCGGTTTTTCCCACCCCTGTGGGGCCCACAAACAAGAATGAACCAATAGGCTTAGTGTCGGGGGCCAGTCCACTTTTGGCATACTTTATGGCTGCCACGAGTGTTTCAATCGCCTCGTCTTGCGCAAAGACCACCGCTTTCAGCCGCCCTTCAAGAGTTTTAAGCCGGTCAAGCTCTGAGGTGGTCACTACACTCACGTTAATGCCTGCAAGTTGAGCCACAATCCGACTGAGAACCTCCGGTAAAATGGGACCTGTTTTTTGCTCTAACTTGAAGGTGCTACCGGCCTCATCCAAAAGATCAATGGCTTTGTCGGGTAACAACTTTCCATGAATGTACTTTTGAGAAAGCTCAATGCTTGCGGGGAGGCTTTCTTCGGCAAAGCTCACTCGATGAAAATTTTCTAGCTTTTTTTTGACTCCTTTTAGGATCTCTAAAGTCTCCTCATAGCTAGGTTCTTTCACATCAATCTTTTGGAATCGACGGTTGAGCGCGGAATCTTTTTCAAAAAATTTACGATACTCCTCAAAAGTAGTTGAGCCAATGACACGGATATCGCCACTAGCTAGAGCGGGTTTCAATAAATTGGCCGCATCCAAACTGCCTGAGCCACTGCTGCCTGCCCCAACGAGAGTATGAATTTCATCAATAAAAAGAATAACCTCTGGCCGGTTGCGCACCTCTTGTATGATATGCTTGAGCCTGGCTTCAAAGTCTCCGCGAAACTTGGTGCCGGCTACCAGGCTGCCGGTATCAAGAGAGTAGATCACCTTGTCGCGTAAAAAATTTGGTACTTGCCCCTCAGTGATGAGTAGAGCCAAACCTTCCACAAGAGCGGTTTTACCCACTCCCGGATCTCCTACTAGAAGTGGATTGTTTTTCTTATGACGTCCCAACACTTGGGCTAAACGGCGAATCAGATCTCTTCGCCCGACGAGTGGGTCCAGCTTGCCTGCCTTGGCCCTCTCATTCAGGTTGATTCCCAACTGCTCCAAAACACTGCCGGGACTATCCTCTGATGGCCCCTCGGCGCTTGCAGAGTTGTCTTGGGAGCTTTTATTTTTGCCTCCAGACGGGGGAAGGGCATCACGGTGGGAAATGGCTTGAATAAGGTCGAACTGGGTGATCCCTTCTTGTTCGAGAGCGTAAACAGCAAAGGAGTCCGATTCAAAAAACAAAGCCACCAAAAAATGGCCCTCGGTTACTTTGTCTTTACCAGCATTGCGCACTTGGATAAAAGCGCGTTGGATCCAGCGGTGAATCGCAATCGAGAACTCAGGACGCCAATGCTCTAATCCTCCTTGTTCTTGGATCGTTTCATCAGAAACGGTGGGAATATTCTCCTCAATGTGTTGCAGAAGTCGTTTGCGTAAGCGCGGGAGATCAACACCTAAAGAGCGCAGAATCTCACTCGTTCCCCCTCCATGGGTTAGACAGTACAGTAAGTGTTCGGAGGTCACAAACTCGTGATGTTTGGATTTAGCCATTTCCAAGGCCTCGGCGATACGGCGCTCCACTTCGTGACTGAGCATAGACGGCTCCTTGCTGCCTGAGTCACTCAGGCTCGATGATACTTTTTAATGGATATTGATGGGCACGAGCATACTGATTAGTTTGCATGGATTTCATCTCGGCCACCTCTTTGGTGAAGACTCCGGCAATACCTCGACCTTCTTTGTGGACCTTCCACATAATGGCCTCAGCTTCTTCTTGTGGTTTTGCAAAAAACTTTTTCAAAACACCCACAACAAAATCCATGGGGGTGAAGTCATCATTGAGGAGAATCACTTTGTATTTTTTAGGGGCCTTAGTTTTCTCGGCAACCGCCGCGTCACCCTCAGTGTTCGGTAACCAAAGAGGTTTATCAGAGCTCATACTTCCAATCTGAGCTCTGCTGTGGTGGAGTCAAGTCTATGGCCCTATCTCAGAGCGATACAATTCAAAAACTAGACTTGATTGGGAGGGGTAATGCCTTGCAT
>CAZZMS010000095.1:0-7941 GCA_964655485.1 uncultured Pseudobdellovibrionaceae bacterium
GTTAACCGAGCATGTCCTTCTAATGATGCAGTGACCGAACAGACAAACATCAGGAGTTAAAACAACTTGCTCTGAACAGTTGTTTCCCCTCGGGCCCTTTTCCGCAGGTTTAGCGATGTACTGACTAAAAAACTGAGGAGCAATATCTCCACCGTTGATCACAGTTTGATTCGCGGTAGTAATAGTTTCCCATTGAACGCGTCCATCGAGTTGATGCACATATACTACCACTCGCGGAAGAAGTTTTTCTAAAACCTGTTCTTGAGCAGTAAGATTTTGGTTTAAAAAACGCTGACTAATTTCTGCTATTAGCTGATCACGGTTAACAGGATACTTATCCCATTTGTGCATTTGTTTACGAATTGCTACCTCCATGGTGCCTTTCCCAAAAAGGCTCTGCGGAGTGGACAGAGTGTAGAAGGTTATGGTGGCAGGATGTTGTTTTGAGCGTGAGGCATTTAAATAGTTTATACTAATTACTTTGTTACCATTAACGGCAAAGCGAGTAGAGTCTTGGGTTTAGGGAATGAATTGCTGAATCCGAATGTGAGAGACTTTTTCGTCAGCTAACAATTTCTGAAAAAAAGCATGATTTTCTTTGTTACCTAAATCGATATGATAAGGACAGGTAATTTCTTGTGTTATTCCCTTTTATTCGGCGGAAGCTGAGCTCTCTTTTTCCGACCATGCGGGCACAATGTAATTTTGACCTGGTTGACAGACTCGACTTAAACGACTCCCGGGTAAGATTTTGGTTGTAACAGATCCGGACGGATTGGATGGCTGAGCAATTTGAACTCGATAAGCGTCTTGATAGTTTTCAGCAACAATCAGAGTAAACCTCGATTTATCCACCTCATCAGACAGGTAGGACAGCTTAAGCCCGGGAGCTAATTCTTCGCTACTAAGTTGTGACTTGGTGATAGCCATTTGCCCCAACGTCGGCTGGATGGGATTTGTTTCTGCATTATCTTGTTTAGGCGCGCAGGCAAAAAAGGAAGCAGATCCAAGTAACATAAAAGTGCATGATGAAACTAAAAACCTCTTTGTGGGATGTAAATGTATTGATTCTTTCATAGAATACCTCCAGTAGAAGTGATACCAGAGGGGCCTCTGAAACTGTAGAGCGGTTCAGGAAATGAAAAAAATGTTCAAATTTGTTTTCTTTTTAAACATTTACCGCGCGTGGGAAAGGGTAGTTTTTGGTCACTATTTTGTAAAAGGATTCTATTAGGAGGTTGGTATGTATGCAAAATATGCACGTGTATTTAAAGCTTCAACTATTCTCGTAGCGCTGATCAGCTTGGGATGCCAAAAACCTGAGACCAAAATTGTCGAGCGTATTATTGAAAAGCAGGTAGCTCCTGAGGTGGTGATTGATGACAGGCGAACAAAAGAAGATAAACAGGAGAATGCCCAACCCAAAACTTCTGCTAATGGCGATACTCAGGATTCTTCACATCGTGAGAATAAACGACCTGTCTTAAAAATTCATTCCGATATGTTGGGCACAGTCTATTTATTATCCTATCGTATCGTCGCGCCCCGATCGGAATCAAATCTGCGGCACTTTACGATAGTGAATTGGTAACATTTAAGCGAAATGAATTTAATGAGCTAGCTTTGGTGGGCGTGGTTCAAAACGACAATGGCGAGCTTGAAGCGGGCGGGGTTTTGGCCAAATTCCCTATCCTGAAAGAGGAGAGCTCGGAAATTTATTTTGAATGGAAAAATTTGAAATATATTCCCATATTCAAGCCCTCTGAAACGGGAGCAGTTAATGGCTTGATTCAATACCTATCTGCTTATGGTTATGTTGAGTTTGGGAAAAATGGCTTGAAGTGAACGAATGGGTGACGGAATCATTATCCAACGAAGATCATATCTTGAAAGTAACGGGATTAGCTCAAATTAAAGAGGAGAATATGAAAAAATACCTTCTTGAGACCATGAACGCACTTGCCGGTCTCGTAAATTTTAACCCATTTCCTGTGCCTGATCGTGCTCAATCTTTCTCGGATACTCGACTGACATTTACCATTCGTCCTTACGAAAAAGCAAAAAATTATAAAGCGAGGCGAGTGAACTCACGGGCGGAGAAACGCTCATTCGTTGGTATTACTGATATTTCTAAATTGAAATTCAATTCATCGGATTTTTTGGATCAGCCTAAAAAGGCCATAAGTTGGCGCTTTGATGAGCCCATCGAAGTGGTTCTCGTGGGTAAGGAAATCGACAAAAAACTAGCGGGTGTTTTTGGTGATGCTGTCGATTATTGGAACCGCCTTTTTGGTCGTAATATTCTCCAGCTTTCTCGATCGGAAAAATGGCCGCAGGATAGTTTTAGAAAAATTCATGCGATTTTTAACCTTAAAGGGGAGCACATTTCGATTCCAGGTAACGTGCAATGGGATCTAGTCCATCCCACAGGCGAGATTGTCGCCGCTAGTTGATCTTTTCCTCAATTTTTAACAAACAAAGATTTTTTAGTCACTAAAGATGAAGGGGATAGTGACAAGCCAACTCCTGGGTACTACCATTTGGGTGTTGGCTCCGACAAGTTACTGCTAGATTATCTACGCTATTACTTTGCTCAATCGGGCTTTGCCTTTGGGCTTGTGAGAAATGATCTTGCAAATTTGAATTTACGGAAATTCAATTACTCTCAATATGAAATGAATCGCGTTCTGGTGTCATTATTTAATTTGGAAGATCCTGAAGAGTTTTTAAAAATAGATGTAAAAGACAAAAAACTGAAGATCGGTGATTTTGAGGGATTCATGTCAACCGCTTCTGTCATGGATGATTCTGCCCCCGTGGAAGATTTTATCATGGCAGGTCGCTATATCCGTAAAGGGAAGTTACCGCTTGATGAAATGCTAGCTGCTGCAATGGTGAGTAACCAAGCTGATGCAAGGGTATTAGATTGGGACTCAGTCATTTATGGTAACAAAAGGCCTGATGATTTTCTCAGAGACCATCGCATGGCTATCTACGAGTTTATCCAGGATTTTGGATCCAATCCATTGATGTCCATAGCTGCGAGCTATCAAAAGGCATTTACGAAGGGTCTCGAATCTGAGCTTTATTCTTTAATAGATGAACAAAAGAAGGCTACAGGGGGTAAAAGACCGGATTTTGAGGCCCTTCTGGACAAAGTTACAGTGTCCTTTTTAGAACGTGCTTTCATCCTCAGGACGGGGGGATATTATGATCTATTTGGGTTCTACGTGAATCCAGAGTATCAGCGTCGTTTCTATTACCTTGGCTATCAGTCATTTGAAAAACTGGTGGGATTCAGTGTCTCGCAGTTTCATCGTAACGATGTTTTTCCACTTAAAGAAGAATTCGTTATTGATGCCTTACATGGAGCGGAACACGAAGTATTTAAACAAGTTGAGCGGGACATCGATGAACTCGGTGGATGGGAGGCTTTTGAAGAATATCTGTTTAATTCTATGTATCACGAAAGGATTTCAGGTGTGGGACTACTCAGACGTCTTTCGGCCTTATTTGGGAATTCCCTGATGGAGCTGCAATTCGAGAACGCTACCTTCATCGAAGGCTCCGTTCATTCCCATAAGTTTCATCTAACTCAAATGGAAAGACTTTCTGAAAAATTGCTGAATCTGTGGTCAGACAATAAGAAAGTACTTAGCCGTCAGTTCTTCAGGAGCCTTATCCGCAACTGGTTACCCTACCGACGATTTGAGGGTACCCATTTTGTGCTCGCTGAGCCCTTTAAAAAGCCTTATATGGAAATCATGGCCAGACAAATGCTGAGAACGGCAGATGGCGATTTTAATAACAGTGATTGGCGTCTTCTTGAAAACAACGAAGTGTTGGGCATGATAAATGATTCTGCTCTAGCCCCTGAGCTTAAAGTGGAACTGTATAGGGTGTTACAACAAGAAATTCAAAAGATTATGGCAAAAATTAAGCAGCTCCCCGGGGGTTTGAGTAAGAATGCCGAGTTGTCGACTCAGTATGCAGAGTTAGATAGCGCATTGGCCAAACGAAATTAGGTTAAGCTTTTATTGAGTCACGGCAGATTTGGAGTCAACTCCAAATCTGCCTCGGCTTTTTTGGAGTTGACTCCAAATTTGCCGAATCTAAACTAATAGCCGTGAGGGCTATCAATCGCTACCTAAAGCCTGTTATAAAAGAGTTTTTGACCAAGCGAATGGTGTTTGTCGGCGGCCCAAGACAGGTGGGCAAAAGCACTTTATGTATTTCTTTTTTGAAACCGGCTAACTTCCACAATCCAGCCTATTTGTCTTGGGACAACCCATTACACCGAGATCAACTACTACGCGGTCGACTGCCGCCCAGACCATTGTTAGTCATTGATGAGATTCACAAATACAAACTGTGGCGTAATTTATTAAAAGGCCTTTACGATAGCAATAAAGGCATTCAGAATTATCTAGTAAACGGCTCAGCACGATTAGATTATTATCGGCGTGGAGGAGACTCCTTGCTCGGGCGTTATCGTTATCTTCGCCTGCATCCTTTGAGTGTGGCAGAGCTAAAAATCAAAACCAACAAAGAGCTTAAAGATCTACTGATTTTTGGTGGGTTTCCCGAACCATTTTTATCCGCCTCCGTGCGTGAACACAAACTTTGGCGACAAGAACGTCTCTATCGGATCGTACATGACGACATTCGTGACTTCGAAAGCTTGCGCGATTTTTCGCGATTGGAGTTGTTAGCAAATGTTTTACGTGATCGGGCTGGCTCTTTGTTGTCGGCTCATTCTCTCGAAGAAGATTTGCAAGCCTCCTCAAAAACGGTTAGCCACTGGCTCGATATTCTGGAACGAATTTATTACATTTATCGAGTTTACCCTTTCGCTCCTAGTCGAATTAAGTCTAATCGAAAGTTACCTAAGGTGTATCTTTGGGATTGGAGTGAGGCGCAAGACGAGGGACATCGCTGGGAAAACATGGTCGCTTCACATCTTTTGAAGTGGTGTCACTTTCATCAAGACACGCAAGGCGAAAATTGGGAGTTGCATTATATCCGTGATCGCGAAGGTCGAGAGGTGGACTTTGTACTTACCCACGACAGAAAAATTCGTTATTTGATTGCGTGTAAATCAGGTGAGCGTGAGACCAGCAAATCTTTGCGGTTTTATAATAGTCGCATTCCAGATGCTCAAGCCTTCCAAGTGCACAAAGGGCAAGCGGATTTTGTTACCAATGATGGGATTCGCGTGTTACCATTTCTTGTCCTTTCCCAAGAGCTCGCTCTGATTTAGTCGGCAAATTTTACCCGAACTCCAAATCTGCCGCGGCAAATTTGGAGTTGACTCCAAATTTGCCGACCCTAGCTTGGTGGCTTTGTTCGCTTGGGAGGCCTTAAGCACCATGGATGGCCAAGGGTGTAAGCCTCTGGCAGCTTAAGCCTGCGGAGGGCGTGCCCCGGAGCGAAAGGAAAAAGACCGGGGAAGGGGCACGAAAAAGGCTCAGGTGGGCCAAACCAGCGAATAGCGCATGGGGTCAAAAAATATGAAAAGGTTTGTTCGTGGACAAAGCCCTCTTTGCTTTATACAAGCAAGGCATGCTTTGGCAGAACCACTGGTTGGTCTTGCAATCCAAGATTCACGAGGAAAATCGCGCTTTACTAAACCTGCAGAGGCAGGGTTTTTTAACCTATCATCCTGTGATCTTGCAGAAAAAGCGGATCAAAGGGGCTTGGGTGAAATGCGAAGAATCACTTTTTCCGCGTTACATCTTCGTTAGTGGTCAGACCATTCATGCGGGTAACTGGCGATCTTTGCGCTACACCTACGGGATCAGTCACATTGTGCGCTTGGGGAATAGGTTTGCTTGGGCCTCAGACGAGGTTGTGCAGGCTCTCAAGCAACATGTTGAATGGTATAACGCCCAAGATAACATAATCCCCTTCAAAGAGGGGCAAAAAGTTCTTATCGCTGATGGCCCCCTGAAAGGCATGGAGTGTATTTTTCATATGCCCAAAGGAGAAGAGCGCGCTTTGGTGTTTCTCAACTTCCTTCAGCGGCAAACCCCGGTGGAAGTGCCTATTGAGCTTTTGCAAGAAGTTAGAACCTAGGCCGACATTTACAATTCTTGCCTCGGTCCAATGTGATCTGTTCCCGTGTGCTCTTGGTATTCCTGCACGGCGGTGCGCCCACCTCGTTGAGGATGAGATGGCATTATGAAAGGATTTTCTCCTTGTGAGTCCTTGAAGAAGTCAGGACTCAACCATAGGCCCCTACGCCAAGCGAAGTAGGATTTCTCTTGTTCTTCCGAGGATTTCTTTTCCACAGGTAGAACCCACGACCCTGTCTTTAGGCTTTGTCCTATCAGCACAAAATGAGCCTGCAGCGAAATCCTGCGATACTGTTTGCAGGGATCAGAGGGCGTGCCTTCTTGTTGCGGAAGGGGTTTTCCTGCCGCATAAATACCAAGGGGCGAGCAGGTGATGGGACTTCCGTCTTTTCCGTTACTGCCGGCGGGGGCATTGGCTCCGGCCGGGCCATCGGGATGTCTTTTATCGGGAGCAAGTCCGTTACCGTCGAACTTACAAGTTTCAGCTCCTCCCTTTCCGCCCGCTCCACCCGGTTGCCCTGGGGAGCCCATTCCACCCTTGCTGGCTGCGGGGGCTGGATGGAAAGTTACATCTAGAGACGAGTCGGCCACTAGCTCTCGGGTATCCATGTAGATCTGGGGGCCAGGAATTGCGGGAAAGCCATTGAGTCCTGGGATCCCTGGGATAGTGCCAGGTTGGCCGGGTTTTCCAGGGGTTCCTTGAGATTCGACTTTGCAATAAGGAACAATCGTTTCACAGCCTCCCTCTGCTTCAGTCGAGCTTCGGCAAGCGTGGGGTTTGTGATAGTCTTCTTTCTTGAAGGTGCCAAGTGCCCCATCGGCTCCTGCTGGTGCAGGTCGGCTCACCACATTTTTGTAAAAGTCCGGAGCCAATTCCGCCCCGCTAATAGCGGCAGGTCCGGTGGTGGATTGGCTCACAACCCTCAAGCGTCCTCTTTGATTGTGAATATAAACGTAGAGCTGCGGAGTCACATTATGAAGTGAGACGCCTTGCCCAGTGAATGAACTTTGGTAACGTTGCTTGAGCTCAGGCAGGATTTGATGAAAAAGGGGATATTCTTTTTCTAGCCTCCTCCACTCTGAGCGGAGATGGATATCTCTAAGAGTGGAAACCAATTCCGGAAAAGCCTCAGGGGCAAGGCTAAAGCGCCATTCGGGGGATGTATCGTCCAAATTGCTACGCAAATGATAAATCCAAATCGATAAATGTTTTTGTCGCATTTTAAAGGAGTAATTTTTTGCCGCTAAGGTGAGGTAACCTATAACCACAGAAGACTCGTCGGGTGCTTGCTCGATCAGGCTTTGTAGGCGTTTTTCATCTTCGCTACGGCGTAAATCAAAGTTCTGCGGGCACACGACATGGAAGGCTTGTTTTTTCTCTTGCCCGTCCATAGCGGAGACCCATGCCAATTCGAGCTTATTTTGGACCTTATCCTGACAAGGGAACACCAACTCAGTGCTTTGAGCCGGATGGAGATCCATGGCGGTTTCATTCCAAGTCACACTTAGGCGACGCGCTTGAAGATGCCCCAAGTAATGAAGTCGGTAACTCCATTGCTCTTTGGAATCTGGCACGGGTTCTAGTGTAAAACTAGGGCCTAAGAGCTGCGGTGAGAAAGGGTGCTCTTCGAGATCAAGGGGACGTAGGTCCTTTGTTTTGATATTCCTAGCTCCTTGAACTATGCCTCTCTGATCGGTTGTTGGGACATCTTCAAAACGCCATTGGCAGGCAGTCAATGAAATAGCAAAAGCCGACAAAACAACTTGGTGGTAAAATCTAAAAGTTTTTCCAAAGCTCATAGGCCAACCTCTGTGCAAACCCCATTACAATGTTCTGGATTCTCTGATAATAACTATGGAGAAAGCC
>CAZZMS010000096.1:0-4893 GCA_964655485.1 uncultured Pseudobdellovibrionaceae bacterium
GTCTCAGCGTTTGGCAAAAGAGCTTCCCTATCCTTTTTGTCATCACATTCAAGTCGATTTTGCGCGAGGTGGTGTAGAGAGGCCAGAAGATCTTCAATCGCTTGAGGATGTGGAAGTGGTGATCAATTTGATGGGAGAAAACATTGGACAAGGACCTTGGAGCGAAGAGAGGAAAAAAGCTTTTTGGCAGTCACGAGTGGAAGCTACCAAGAACCTGAGGCAGGCGTGGTCTAGGTTACCGAACAGTCGCTTGCGCTTGTATATAGGTGCTAGTGCGGTGGGTTACTATGGTGACACAGGTAATAAATCCGTGGATGAATCCAGCGAGGCCGGAACGGGTTTTTTAAGTGAACTCACCCAGGCGTGGGAGGCGGCTCATCAGGAGTGGCAAAGCCTACCCATTTCCCCTCGGGTGACCAGATTGCGCTTGGGTGTGGTTCATGCCCTGCAGGGGGGAGCGCTGGCGACTTTGGCTCAAGTGATTCGGCTAGGCGGGGCGGTGGCTCTCGGCTCGGGAGATCAATTAGTGAGTTGGGTAGACTTAGAAGATGTGGTGGGTGTTGTGGAATGGTTACTCGCTCAAGAGAGGAATCAGATTCTTCCCGTATATAACGTCGTCAGCCCCGAGGTGCTTACTCATAAAAAATGGATGCAAGCGATTGCTGAGGCGATGGACGCATGGATGTGGCCTATGGGGCTACCCTCTTTCGTGGCTCGCATGGCCCTACGACAGCAGGCCGATATGTTTCTGTTATCTCAAGGGGTGAAGCCCCAAGCTTTGCTTCAGCAGGGTTACCCCTTTCGAAGACAAAGATTGTCGGAGAGCTTGGGGCCAGTTAAGAAGGCTTTCTCCATAGGGCGCCATTATTTTCAAGCGCAGCAATGGATTGCAGCCCCCTTGGAACAAGTTTTTCCTTTTTTTGCAGACGCCAAAAATTTAGAGCGCATGACCCCTGAATTTTTGCACTTCAAAATTCGCTCCCAATCGACCCCGCAAATCGAAAAAGGAACGGAGTTCGTGTACACTATAAAAATTCACGGCGTACCGGTGAAATGGCGAACTTTAATCACTCGCTGGGAACCCCCCTATCTTTTTGCGGATAATCAAGAGCAAGGGCCATACCACACTTGGTATCATGAGCACGAGTTTGAAGCTTTAGCGGGGGGGACCTTGATGACTGACCGAGTCCATTACAGCTTGCCCCTTGAACCCTTAGGTCACTTGGCTGCGGGGTGGATGGTGCATCAGGATGTAAGGAAAATCTTTAGTTATCGGCGCCAGGTGATAAGCGACTATTTCGCCAAAACCCGCTGAGAGTAGATAAGGGTATGCTAGCGATGACTTCGTTTGATGGGGCATCAAAAGGCCCACTTTTCTCGATCGGAAGGGGATGGCGAGTCGAAGGGAAAAAAGGGTTTTCTAAAATGAAAAAACGATTATTCTTTAAACTCAAAACAGCTTGGGGAAGGATCGGAATATGCAAACAATAACCACCGCTACGGCGACAGTTAAAACCTCTCAAAAAAACTCTGCCATCAGTGCGCGCATCAACCCATGGGGTAAGGATTACCGTGTATGTGAAGCGGCGATGAAGGATGCCAAGGTATTTGAGGATATGGCGCGCTGGGGGCGGGAAGAAATTCGCATGGCGGAAAATGAGATGCCAGGGCTGATGTCCCTTCGCCAAGAGTATGCAGGCCAAAAACCGCTGAAGGGTGCTAAAATTACTGGTTGTTTGCACATGACTATTCAAACCGCTGTGCTGATCGAAACTCTTATCGAGTTAGGAGCGGAGGTCCGTTGGTCTTCTTGTAACATTTACTCCACTCAAGATCATGCGGCGGTGGCCATGGCGGCTCGGGGGATTCCCGTATTTGCCTGGAAGGGAGAAACCGAGGAGGAGTATCGATGGTGCATCGAACAAACCATCGAAGGTTGGGGGGAAGAGGGTTTTAATTTGATCCTCGATGACGGTGGAGATCTAACCAACATGATGCACGAGCCTCAATACGCTCACTTATTAAAAAAAGTGATTGGAGTTTCCGAAGAGACTACGACGGGTGTGCATAATCTGGAACAGATGTTGAAAAAAGGTTTATTAAAAATACCCGCTATCAACGTGAATGATTCGGTAACCAAAAGTAAGTTTGATAATCTTTACGGTTGTCGCGAGTCTTTGGCTGACGGTATCAAGCGAGCCACTAACGTGATGGTGGCTGGTAAAACCGTTGTTGTCGCGGGCTGCGGGGACGTGGGTAAAGGCTGTGCGCAGTCCATGCGCGGGTTTGGGGCTCGCGTTTTGGTAACGGAGATTGATCCGATCTGTGCTCTTCAAGCAGCTATGGAAGGTTTTGAAGTGGTTACCATGGAGGAAGCCGCTCCTGTAGCTGATATTTTTGTTACCGCCACTGGTTGTTGTGATATCATCACGGAAAAGCATTTTATGGCCATGAAACACCATGCGATTGTCTGCAACATCGGGCATTTCGATGTGGAAATTGATATGGCTTGGCTAAATGCTAACTCTCAAATTCGTGAGGTAAAACCCCAGGTGGACATTCATACTTTGAAAAACGGACATGAAATTATTGTACTGTCCAAAGGCCGCTTGGTGAACTTGGGTAACGCTAATGGGCATCCTAGCTTTGTGATGTCCACCTCTTTTACTAATCAAGTATTAGCCCAAATCGAACTCTACACCCAAAGATCCAAATACACTCAAGTGGGAATGTATCGATTACCTAAACACTTGGATGAAAAAGTTGCAGCTTTGCATTTAGATAAAATTGGAGCTCGATTGACTCGTCTGACGGAAAAGCAGGCTCAGTATCTTCAGGTACCCGTGACGGGACCATTTAAGAGTGAGCATTACCGATACTAAAATAAGTCGAGGAGGAGTGATCATAGGTAACTCCTGGCATTTGCTAAGCTCAGGCAAAGCTCTAGTTTCTAGTCTGAGCGGGAGTGACAGAGAGCTTAGGGATTGACAAGCGGAGCCTCTCATTATGTTGGAGAAAGTGTTCATTGCGATTGCCTTGTTTTTCACCCTGAGTGCTGCTATCGGGGTATGGCGCTTACCAGATTTTTATACCCGAATGCATGCTGCGAGTAAGGTATCCTCTTTCGGAGTGGGTTTTCTCCTTGTGGCGGTGAGTATTCATTTTTGGGGGGACTGGGCCGCTTTAACGAAGAGCATTCTGATTTTTGTGTTTATCGTCATCACCAACCCCATTAGTGCTCACTTGCTTATGCGAGCGGCCTATCGTTTGAAGACCCCCCAGGCAGCCACTTCGAGCTGTGATGAGTATGCGATCGCCGCAAAAGGCGTAATTCAGGAGAAAAAATAGAGGTCGGAAGACTCTCCAGTTTTCATTCATAAAGAGCCGGTGGCTCCTGCGGAAAGCCGCTCACCGGGGTCAACCAGAGTTCGTTAGGACTACCGCTTGTTCTTACATAAGTTAGACTTATTTTTTCAAACGATGAAGTTCATTTGACTTTCAACAGAGAAAGCTCCAGAAGCGAAGAGTTTGCAGGCCCCCTTCAAGCTCCTAGCGGGCTTGTTGCGGGGCCCAACAGTTTTGACAACTTTAAAAAGGAGGAATTCAGTGAACAGCAAAATTGGAAGTACCTTATTATTAAGCGCGACTCTCATCCTCGGTGCTCATGCCTTAGCTGAAGACACCGCGGCACCTGCCAATGCGCAAACTCAAGCGGATTTAAAGGATGTGCAGCCCAAAGATTCGGGAGAGGAGAACAAAATCTCTAACCCTCGGCTATCCGCTGACGCTGGGGCCAGGTCCAAGCATTCTTTCCGGGCGGTTTTGGGTTATTCGGGGGGCTCTTTGGAGAAGCCTTTTGATAAGCTGCGCCCCAATTACATGGATCTGGAACAAAATGTGCTCACGGCCACTAGCCTAGGCGGCTCTTTGGGATATGGTTACCGTATTGACGCTACCAGCCAGTTGCGGGTAACAACAAGTGTGTCGATTCTTACCCCGTTTCATAATACTTGGGAAAACTATCGCACCAACGAAATTGAGTATAACAATACGAAACTTCGCACTTTCAATGTGGATGGAATTTACACCGAGTACAATAAGACCTTTCAAGCAGGTAACTTGATTCATTCACCGTCCATCGGGTTAAGCCTTCCGACCTCAAGTTTTGATCGTGATGTTGTCGGGACCTTGGCTGGCGTGGACTTGGGCTATGCGGGCGTTTGGGATGTGGAAGGTACAGGTTTTCAGCCCGGTTTAGCCATCGGCTACTCTCAGATTTTTTATTCTGATGGGAGTGATTTGGATAAAGAAGGCCGTCCGCGTGTGAACAGTTCATTGGGGTTGTATCCATCATTGGAATATCAAGTTAACGATCTGATTGGGCTTCGAACGGTGTTAGGTTACTTCAACTATGTTTCCTTGCGCGGGGAGAGCACCTTCGAGCGAAACCCCAATTATATCTCGATGGGTGTGGGCTTTGCTCCCACTCAAGAGTTGTGGTTCTACCCCAACGTGCAATTCAACCCAGACAACGCGCGCATGGATAAAACCAACTTTGGTTTTTCGGCGATTATTAATCTGTAACTTTACGATTTCTATGAAGAGTAACCCCCTCTTGATCTTTCCAGGAGGGGGTTGTTTTTTTAGCCGCTACTACATTGTTGAACCTGAATAATTCTCTGATGCCTTGAAGTGCAGATGGGGATTGGTTTTTACGTTTTATGGTAACAGAATAATCCCCGAGTTTTTGATAGAATTTTGTTCAAAAGCGGAGAGAAACGATGCGTCTTTATGAATAGCTCTTCGGGCTTTTTCTTTCGCCCGGAGGCCTCTGCACCATGGATGGTTAAGGGCGTAAGCCCTTTGCAGCCTGAGCCATGGAGGGCGTGCCCC
>CAZZMS010000097.1:0-10851 GCA_964655485.1 uncultured Pseudobdellovibrionaceae bacterium
GGACAGTTCTCCGCAATTGTGGGAGAAGATGAAAATGAAATCATACCGCTTTTACAACAACCTTTGTTTGCGGTGGTGAAAGCGAAAACGAAGCGCAAAAAAAATAACATCAACCACCGAAAGGCCATACGCAAATCGCAGTGGATCAAAATAGAAGGAGAAGATTTATGAACAAAATCACTCTCGCATTATGTATGAGTTTATTACTATCCTTAAAATATGTTCACGCTAATGACATACAAACAGCAGTTTTAGTTCGCCATCCGGAAGCTGATGTCAAATTATATTACCAACGACTGCAACTCCAGCTCCAATTTATCACCCCCATCAAAGCCCTAGAGCAACAATGGCAACATGCCTCTTTAACTGAAGACTGGCTAAGAAAATTAAACTCCCTCGATCCGACCACTGAAGACTCAAAAATCAAAGAACTTCTTAAGGGCGCACCCGCATCTATGGAGTTATTTGAATGGATTAACGAGTTTTCAAGTAAGCAGAAGAAACACAATACCAACACGATATCTTGCGAAGGTATCGATTATCGGCTTAAACAAATGCGCCAAGTGCTGGGGGGAGAAGACCTACAGCTGTACGTTAATGGAGACAAATGGCAATGCCAAGACCTTCTGGGACACACTTGGATTCATGCTACTTTAATTTCCTCTAGTTGGAGTGCTCTCGTGTTTGTCGGACGAGCCAAAGAACTGGAGAACTGGCTCCATCAACAAAAATTTGTGCAATCATGGGTATCGGGCACTCCTGAGTCTTATAAGTGGTCGCACTTTCAATTTCTTCGCAGTTACCGTCGTGCTATTTATTGGCCGACAGGCGAGAGCACGGCAGACAATTGGTTTGATCCGCAAGCTATTTATTTCAACAACCAACCAAGTGAAGAGCCCAAAAGTACCACTTGGGCGAAATACGGGTTGATTGCTGCAGGTGGCGTCATTCTGTGGAACGCTCTCAGAGGTAAACAGCTAGTGGTAGAGTTTTGATCCTTCTACAGGCCTAGACCAATGATCCTAAGACCTTAGAAGAGATTTTCAAAACTGGACTCTTGCTACATAAAAGTCCACCGATCCCCACGGTAAGAGCAAAAAGCTCAATCCCAACAAAGAGTCATGACGACTCCGGATTCAAAAAAAAGTTGAATCTGCAACCAAGGAAGGAGGACGTATGGGACTGAGAATTAATACCAACACCTCGTCGCTAAATGCACAAAGGGTGTTGTGGGGAACCAAACAATCTCTTGATCGTAGCATGGAACGCTTAGCTTCCGGCTACCGCATCAACCGCGCCGGCGACGATGCTGCTGGGCTAGCGATTTCCGAAAACCTCAGAGCACAAATTCGAGGACTGAAGCAAGCCGTTCGTAACGGTAACGATGGAATCTCGTTGGTGCAGGTTGCTGAAGGGGCGATGAATGAAATTAGCTCCATCCTGATCCGCTTGAGGGAACTCGCCGTACAAGCTGCTTCCGACACGATTGGGCCCGTAGAAAGACAATTCCTCAACGTTGAGTATGATCAACTGATTAACGAGATTGATCGAATCGCTTCGGCCACCGAGTTCAATGGAACTCAATTGTTGGCCGGTATCGGGTCAATCATGGATTTCCAAGTTGGTATTCGTAATAATCCAGAAATTGACCGAATCTCTTTTGACTCGTCCAAGGCCGATGCTAGCTCAGCCGCTCTGGGAATTAACTTAAGCAGTGTGGCTGACAAGGCCTCCGCACAAAATGCCCTCTCTGCCATTGACTCAGCCATTATGAGTGTCTCTGCGATGCGAGCAGATTTCGGTGCCTTACAAAACCGACTGCAAACCACCGTATCAAACATTCAAAACGCCATCGAAAACCTCTCTGCAGCCAATAGCCGTATCCGTGATGTGGATGTTGCTGAGGAGACAAGCGAACTGACAAGGAACAATATCTTGATGCAAGCTGGAGTCTCTGTGCTCGCTCAAGCGAACCAGTCCGCTAACACAGCACTTGGTCTCTTGAACAAGACATTCGGTGGATAAGCCTAGCTCACCGAATGTCCGTGGTTGAAGATCCATGATTCTTCACCCGTAGAGCTTTGAGTCCAGACAAATCTGTTTCCTGCGCCGGTGGGCGCTATAAAAAGCGCCTACCAACTTTATGTTCGCAAACGCGCGATGGGACGACTTAAAATGGTAACAAGGATAGATGTAACCAAAATAATAAGCACTGGCAGACCGAACAAGTGCGGAGCCATGTAAAAATATTTCCACCCTTTGAAGAGCAAAGCCCCCAAGGTGGGATAACTGGGACGAGCTCCCACGCCGATGAAGGCGTAAAAAGACTCAGATACTAATACAGAAAAAAACAAATAAAAAAGACTCGGCTTGATTCGTATCCATATTTCAGGAGCCAAATACTTTCTCCAGATAGCAGCAGGGCTCAATCCAATCGCCACTGCCCCTTCAATAAATGAATTCAGCTCTGCAAGCTCCATAAATGCATGGCCCAGCCGAAAAAGCCTGGGTGAAAGATTAATAGACAACAAGACTCCAAGAAAAAACAATCTCCCTCTATCATTCCACTGCCAACTGACCGCCATCATCACGATGCTAATCCAAATAAATCCAGGCCAAGATTCGATAAGCGCATAATGCCCACGAATCAGAGACTTCAAAGAAGGACGAATCCAAATCAGAAATAAATCAAAAAAAGTTTTTAAGAGAGCAAACCCTAACACAAAGGCCGCAAACCATAGAGAGCGAGCCGTGCCTAAAAATAATGGCCACCCATAAGGCTGTCCTAACTCATCAGTGCCAAAACAATTAGACCAACGAGGCGAAACGAAGCTTTCGGTGAGATGCGAAACTTCTACGACTTGTTCATTACTTAAAGAAAGATCTATCCATGGAAAGGCCAGAACAATCAGAAATAAAACAATAGCGGGCTCCCGCCAACAAGCAACACTTAAGCCTTTTAAAACGTGAGCGAACATATTCTTATTCTCTCGCCGGATGCTGATTGGGTGCTGGCCAAAGGGCAACAACGCCCCTCAATAAACCCACAATCACCAACATACAAAACACGATATGGCTCACCAAACTCCAGTCTCGACCTTGCAAACTCTGCACGAGTAACCAAGACAAGCCTTGGATATTAAAAAAGACCTCACCCAGCAGAGACCCGGCCAACCATTGAATAAACAGACCTGGTAATTTTTGCCAAATGGGATACAAATACAAAGGACGTAACCAAAAAAAGACAACCTGATCTCGTGAAAATCCCAGTGATAACATGGTACGACTGTGATCCGTGCACATCAAAGCTTGCGCCTGAGACCACATGGTCTCAACCGTTAGCGCAACCACCCGAAAAGAAAGTAGCAGTGACAGAACCGTTACACGGGTAAAATAGGCGGCGTGACTCATCGACGGAAAGAAAAAATAGAGCACAAGTGGAGCCAGAATAAACACCGGCAAAGACGCTACGATGCGAATTGCTGGCCATACCCTCTGTGCCCAAAAACGGCTTCTATGAAGCAAAAGAAAAAATAAGCCTGATAACATCAACCAAAATCCTGAGCTCAGTAAAAACACAGGCAAACTCTGCTTTAGAAATCTCATCAAAGTTACAGCACTGATCTCTTCGGAATATAATCGTGAATAATTAAGCCCAAGGACATCGCGGATTAAATCCTGCCACAAACACCAATAATCGCCATGGTGACAACTTATTACCTGAAGAACCAGGGAACTCGCATAGGCCTCATCTTGATACCATTGGCCCACACTCAAAGATTTAAGACCCATCAAAAGTAACAAAAAGAATAGCAGCGAAGATAGAATAGAAAAAAATAAATTGAATCTTACAGTTGTTCCCATGATTCTTTCAGAGCAGGAATTTTAACAGACTCAGGGACCTGAATACGAAAATAATTTGGCCAACGCCCGGAGTGGATATAAAAATAGCTTAGAACTTTTTTTACATAGTTTCTTGTTTCGTTGAACGGAATAAGCTCTACAAATAAAGGGTAATCATACTCACCGAAACGATAGAGCCAGGTTTGAACACGATGAGGACCAGCGTTATAGGCAGCGATGGCCAGCGGTAACTGATCATTAAATTGGCTTAGCAAGCGCCGCAAATACGCGGCACCCAATAAAATGTTCATCTGGGGTTGAAAGAGTTGATCCGCAGTTTCGTATTCCTTGACCCCTGCAAGTCGCGCTACTTGTTGCGCAGTCTGAGCCATTAATTGCATCAAGCCCTTGGCATAGGCTGGGCTTTCTATTTCAGGGTCATAAAAACTTTCTGCACGAATAATAGAGCGAATAAGAGACGGATCAACACCCCACTGGCGAGAGGCAGCTTCCACCTCTTCGGGATAAACCTCAGGAAATAACAGTGTAGAATACCAATAGTTATTTACTTTTGCCCAATTGAGCATATCTACGTACATATGATACTGAGAAAGTAAGCTCACAACATCACCCGAACGACAGCGAGAAATTTCATTCCGCACAATAAAAGTGACTTTTAAATCCAACAACATCTTTAGTTGATCTAACCTACACGCCTCGATGGCTTGTGCATCATAAACTGGAACCTCCTTCAACCAAGCACTGGGTATACGGCTAGCAGTTACCCCTGTCGACGACAGGAACTCGGGAGCGTCGATAAGATTTTGAGCTGAGTAAGTCTCGCCATTTGTAAGAATACCCTGCTGCGCCAAAAGCACCAGAGGGCTTGGAAGTCCTGCAAGTTCAGCGAGCTGTTGGTAACTTAAAATGGAATAGTACTGCTCTAAAGCGGATGCGCGCAAAAACTGAGAGGGAGGTAACACTAATTTCTCAAGTTGCGTTTTGGCCAACCACAATTGCTGATTCTTAATATAAACTTGAGCTAACCAATACCAAACTTTGACCTGCTCACGATAAGACTGTTGCTGAATTAATTCTTTCCATATTTGTGCAGCCTTAAGGTAATCCTCTTGCAAATAAGCAATAAGTCCCAGATACCATTTAGCTTCCTGTCGTAAGCCTCGGTCACCCCTACCAAGCTTCAATAGACGCTCAAAAGCCGAGCGAGACCCCTCAAAATTTTTAGCCTGAAAATGAAAAAAACCTTGATCAAATAAAACTGTGGCTCGCTGTACCTTAGGCAAAACGGACATCAGCCGCTCGGAAGCGCGCGCTGCTTCTGCTAAGCGCCCTTGCCGACTAAAACTTAAAACTTGCAACTGCAATAGATCACGATGAAGTCCCTCAGCACTTTTCCCCGAGAGCTTGAGAGCTTCGGCCAGCTGTTTGTCACACTCTTCGAATTGATAATTATAAAAATACCAACTAGCTCGCAGGTAACGCGACGTAAGTTCCCCGAGGGAGAATATTCTTTCAAATAACTCCAACTCTTGCCAGGCCACCTGAGGCTCATGATTAGCAATCCATTTTTTTATCCTGAGCTGCATGGCCTGAGGTTCGATTTTATATCCTCTCAGTAGCTCCGCGTGGGCGTCCATGAGGCGATTCGGAGTAAGTAGTTTAAAATAATAAACATCAACTAGTTTTTGAGTCAGTGACTTCTCTGAAATCAACGACAAAAGAAGAGAGAGAAGCCTGTCGCGGAGAGCTGGTGACCACTTATCACCAAAAGTACGAAGTAATTCTACAGACTCGCCATAATTTTTTTTCCAAATCGCTTGACCCATCAGAGCCAAAGACAATTCGTAGCCCCGAGATGGAAATGAAAAACGTTGTGAAACCCAACTTAAGGAGGGCTTGTATTCTTCCCATCGGGTTAAACAATGATGAGCCAGAGTCTGGCCCCGCTCAGTGATGGCGCCTGACCACAAGCTCGAAAAGCAAAGCTCGTAAAGCTCACGCACCTGACAAGCACGCACTATGGTCACATCTGCTTGGGGGGTTGTGAGGCAACGCCTGAGCGCCCTCAATCCGTTATCATATTTCAGTTTGCTGTAATGATCTTGAGCTAAGAAGTACCAAGCCGCCGCCTGAACGGTGGGGGACTCCTTTTCTAATTCCTTGGCTAATCGCTCCTCGCCCCCGGCCTCAGACCAATCAATGACCTTACGAGCCATCTCCGGTAGCTTGAACGAAGGGGATGCCATAACACATAATGAGTGAAAAATGAGTGCCCAGGGCAACCACAACCCTTTTCTCAACAGCATACCATTTGAAAATAAGTTTTTACGAGTTACTTTTAACATCAATAAACAAATAAAATACTACAACGCCTTTAGGGTAACAGGAGCCTCATGAAATCAAAACAAAAAACCATCTATACTTGCCAGAATTGCGGCGCACAACGACCGAAGTGGGAAGGACGATGCCCTGAGTGCGGAGCCTGGAACTCTTTGGTAGAAGAACTTTATACGGATCCCGCCCTAACACAACACTCGACTAAAGGCTGGATCAAAAGCGACATCGACAATCGCCCCAAGCTGTTAACGCAAGAGCAGAAGCAAAAAACTCAGCTGCAACGCTACACCAGCCAGCTTAAGGAATGGGATCGCGTTTTAGGCGGAGGACTAGTGGCTAGCGAATTAGTACTCCTCGGGGGAGCTCCTGGCATAGGAAAGTCCACGCTTCTACTGCAGGTCGTAGGTTCACTAGATCTACAATTAGCTCCTGTTCTGTATGTGTCTGGCGAGGAGAGTGTTGAACAGACTCAAGATCGTGCGGAACGACTGGGGGTTGAGCATGAAAACTTATACCTATTTAACGAAAGTAACCTTCAAGTGATTGATCAATGGGTTGAATCGATTAAACCCAAGCTTTTGATCATCGACTCCATACAAACCATTTATCGACCTGAGCTCAGCGGGGCCCCAGGTACTGTGTCCCAAGTCAGAGAGTGTGCTGCGCATCTACTTAATTTGGCCAAAAGCAAGGGCATTAGCATGATTCTGGTGGGTCACATCACCAAGGACGGTAACATTGCGGGGCCTAAGGTATTGGAGCATATGGTTGATGCCGTTCTTTATTTTGAGGGTGACGAGCACCAGGAATATCGTCTTTTACGCGCCATCAAAAATCGCTTTGGTCCAGCGGGGGAATTGGGTGTTTTTTCTATGAGCACGCGGGGCCTTTTAGACGTCACCCACCCCTCTTTTCTAGTGATCAACCATCTCCAACAGTTACCGGTTGGTTCAAGTCTTTACTGTTCTATGGAGGGAAGTCGGCCCTTCCTATGCGAGCTACAGTCTTTAAACGTTCGCACGAGTTTTCCCGCTCCGAGGCGTACCGTGGTCGGCCTAGAGTTACAGCGTCTCCATTTAATTTTAGCCATCATGGAGAAGCATTTAGGGTTGTCTTTTGTTGACGAGGATGTCTATGTCAGTGTCATTGGCGGCTTGAATATTCAAGAACCTGGCGTGGACTTGGCCATTGCCGCGTCCATTTTGTCTAGTCTGTGGCAGCAAAACACCAAGGCCCCAACCGTATTTTTTGGTGAGCTGGGGCTCACGGGAGAAGTACGCCCTTGCCGCCAACTAGAAACAAGACTGAAAGAAGCCCTCCGCCTGGGAATTACTCAAGCCCTTGTGTCGAGTCATTACAAACCACAAGCCACCGCAGGATTCGACATGGAGGGAATGCAGTTGCACTACATTTCCCATGTGAGAGATTTAGCCCGCTGGTTTCGTGAGACAAAAACTAAATAGAGGATGTCCCTATGAAACTTATATTTATTTACTCGACATTTCCGAGTAAGAAAATCGCTCAAAAAGTAGCCAACCAACTCATTAAGGAAAAACTCATCGCTTGTGCTAATATTACAGAACAAGGTCTTTCCGTTTATGAATGGAAGGGCAAAGTCAACACGGATAATGAATGTTACGCTATTTTCAAAACCAGTTTAGCCAAACATAAAAAAGCCATCAAAAGACTACAAGCTATCCACCCCTATGAGACACCCGCACTTTTATGCTGGACAGTCGATAGCTTAAACCACACTTATTCCGCCTGGGTCAAACGTTCGGTAACAGATTGAGCCGCCTGACGTAGTCTCTGCTTTTTCTCGAAGGGCATTTTTTCCCAAGACTGAACCATGAATGACAACCGCGCCTGCTTGGCAAAGAAATCACGATTTCGTTCTATAAAAGTCCAATACAGCCCGTCCACTTCGATCTGCCATGCCCCATCCTTGTATGGGCCCATTTTTCGGTAGTAATTGGAACCACAAAAATAGGGTTTTGTCGCAAAAATGCCGCCGTCACTGAATAAAGCCATGCCAAACACGTTTGGCCCCATGACCCAATCAGCCGAATCAATGAACATTTCCATAAACCAGCGATAAGCATCCTGCGGATGAACCTGCAGAAGTAACATCAAAGATCCCAAAACCATCAAGCGCTCAATGTGGTGAGCATAGCCATATTGTAGAGTTTTTTGTATGACGTTATCTAGCGGCGCAATACCCGTGTTACCCGTGTACCACACGCTTTTTAAGCGACGCTTATGGCCAAAGAAGTTGAGCTCTTTTTGCTTTTCATCGTAATGCAGGTAAACCCCACGAATAAACTCACGCCACCCAATAAGCTGCCGGATAAATCCCTCAAGTGAGGCCAGTGGAACTTGATTTTCATAGGTTAATATATTTTCCAACACCTGAGCAGGAATCAAAAGACCTGTATTCAAAAAGGGACTTAAGACAGAATGAAATAAAAATGGATAGCGAGGCTCAAGCGCATCTTGATAGGGACCAAACTGCGATAACTGATATTTTATAAAATGCTTAAGCCAGGCCTCGGCTCCCGAGTGATCTGTAGGTAACCAAAAGTTTTCACTAGAGCCAGGATGCTCGGGAAAGTGTTCACTCACTAATTTGGCGACCGCGTGATCTAGCGAATCTGGCTTGTAACTTAGAACATCAGGAACACTTATATTTCGCGGAAGACCTTGCCTATTTTCTGAATCAAAACTCCATTTACCTCCGAGAGGCAGACCGTCTTGATCCAACAAAACTCCTAATCGTTTTCTTTGATGCTCGTAGAACGTTTTCATAAAAGGCCGCTTGACTTTCTTAAGATAGACCTCAAATTCCCTCGTCGGGGTGAGAAACATGGGGCTTGGCCATTCCTCGTATGCAACGCCCACTGATTTGAGCACGTGCTTGATTCGAACAGCAAAGAATTGATCTACGATTTCAAAACTTACCACTTTTTTAAATCCACCTAATCGGAGGTGTTTTTCTAAAGCTTCTTCATAGGTCAGAAGATCCTCACCCAGTTTTTCATAGTGGATCTTCCACCCCAGGCTACGCGCCTTCTGGGCCCAGCGCCGCATAGCTGTTAAAAAGAAATGGATTTTCTGTTTGTGAAATTTATAGCGCGTACAGAGTTCGCGGTCTTCACGCATAAAAATATTCACTGAACCGGTCAAATGAGTGCCATAAAGCGAATGAGCAAATAGCTGATCGCCTAAAACTAGAAAAAGAGTATGGGAAGACATAAGATTCACTTAACGCCAAACGCATAGGTTAATCCACGCTTTTTCTCACTCTTTGCTAATTAAAACTGTCTTGAAATGAAACAAAATCTCGCGAGTCGAAAAACGCGTGAAAAAAACCTTATAAACTAGACTCAGGGATGGAGTGTTATTCGCGAGCCCCGCCTCAGGTCTAATATTTTGGGGAGCTGTGAATTTTTTCCGAACACTTTCTGTGTAGAAACACGCGAAACACTATACAGGGGAGGATCCATGGATAAAAACGAACTCAATAACATTATCCCATTTCCCGTCATTCATGTCAGCTCGCGAGATTCTAATACGAAGGGGGAAAGGGATACCTCTGCAGAAGCTTTGGATACGGTCGAAAGCAATGTTATAGAGTTACAAAGTCGCACTCTGGATGGACAACAAAAAGATAGAAGAGCGGCGCAAAGGATTATTCTCAATCGTTTCTTGAAAGCCTTTGCGATGACAAACAATCTGGGCTTGATTCCTGTGGACATAAAAAACATTGACGAACAGGGTTTGGCTTTCGATCTGAGTTTAGTCCATGGACGTTTTGAAAAAGGTGAGACCGTGGAGCTAAGAATATACCTAAGCGGAGATGCCTATTTCACAATATCATGCCAGATTGCCCACAGCTCTGCGAACGCGGAAGAAGGCGTATCCAGGCACGGAGCCAGATTCTTAACAGATTCCTCAAACGAGAAAGCTCTGCACCACTTAGTTGCTTTCTTAAGACAAGTCTCTTTATCCATTAAAACAGATAGAGGAGATCGTGTAGTATCTGATTTAATTTCCTAGCGGCTATCGTTGAGAGATCAAACAGACTCATCTGAACCGTTTGCGTAATAAATAATTGTGGACAAAGCCAAGGGCCTTAGTTGTGATAAAAAAGGCCCTGTCTTGGAGTCATGAACCCTGACAGGGATGACAGGAGGAGTTCCCCTTGGCACAAAAAAATGATTCCGCAAAAAATCGTAGGCGAAAGATCGTCATTGATACCAATGTCATCCTGTTCGATGCTTTGGCTATTACCAAATTTCATGAGGTGGATATTTATATCCCCATTTCAGTTATCGAAGAGGTCGATAAGTTTAAACGAGATTTAGGTGAAAATGGGCGTAACGCCAGACAGTTCAGCCGCTTTATCGATACCTTGCGCGCCAAAGGGGCCCTAGCGGAAGGTGTACCTCTTGATCACGCCGATACAACTATTTTTGTAAACCCCGATTACTCCTTAGGGGGATTACCTGCCGAGTTTGATTTGTCCAAAGCCGATAATCGAATTCTCGCCACGGCTATGTTACTCAAAAAGCAGCATCCCAAGGCCACTGTGGAGCTCATCACCAAAGATATCAATTTAAGAATTAAGGCTGATGTACTGGGGGTTATGGC
>CAZZMS010000098.1:0-13589 GCA_964655485.1 uncultured Pseudobdellovibrionaceae bacterium
GTTTAGGAGTTCACGAGGTTGATGTTATGGAAACACTGATACAAAAAAAAATCGCAGAACTTGAGCAGCTTAACGAAAGAGCCCTACATCCGGTTTCCTCGGATAAGGTAGCAAAACATAAGCAGGGCGGAAGACTCACCGCCAGAGAGCGTATCGACGTGTTACTGGATCCGGGTAGCTTTGTTGAAACGGATCGCTTTGTTACCCATCGTTGCACAGAGTTTGGCATGGAAAAAAATCGGCCCCTAGGCGATGGGGTTATCACCGGTTACGGACGTATCAACGGCAAATTGGTGTATGTCTACTCTCAGGATTTTACGGTGATCGGTGGCTCTATGTCCCGCACTCAAGCCAATAAAATCTGTAAAATCATGGATTTAGCTTTGAAAAATGGAGCTCCGGTGATTGGCCTCAATGACTCCGGGGGGGCGCGTATTCAGGAGGGGATTGAGTCCCTAGCGGGTTATGCCGACATATTTACTCGCAACGTGATGGCCAGTGGTGTTGTGCCCCAGATTACTGCTATCATGGGCCCTTGTGCGGGTGGAGCCGTTTATAGCCCAGCCCTAACCGACTTTGTGTTTATGGTGGATAAAACCTCTTATATGTTTGTTACCGGGCCTGACGTGATTAAAACAGTTACCCATGAAGATGTAACCAAAGAGGACTTGGGTGGGGCTGTCACTCACTCGGTGAAATCGGGGGTAGCCCACTTCGCTTGTGAGGACGATAAACAAACGTTATTGTATATTCGGGAGCTTTTAAACTTCTTGCCTTCTAACAACTTGGATGATGCTCCTGTGTTACCCTGCAATGATCCTGCTGATCGCGTGTGTGAAAAACTTGAGACTTTGATTCCGGATAACCCTAAAAAGCCCTATAACATGCTTGACCTCATTCAAGAGGTGGTGGACGAGCATTACTTTCTGGAGGTGCACAAGCACTTTGCCAAAAATATTATTGTGGGTTTTGCTCGCTTTCACGGGCGAGCGGTGGGGATTGTCGCTAACCAACCACAGGTGCTAGCTGGTTGTCTCGATATTGATGCGAGTCGTAAGGCCGCTCGCTTTATTCGCTTTTGCGATAGTTTCAATATTCCCATCGTGAGCTTCGTGGATGTTCCAGGCTTTCTGCCTGGGACCGACCAAGAGTGGAAAGGGATTATCGACCACGGAGCTAAATTGATTTATGCTTACGCTGAAGCGAGTGTGCCTAAAGTGACTCTTATTACCCGTAAGGCCTATGGGGGGGCTTACATTGTAATGGGCTCCAAGTTACTCCGCAGTGATGTGAACTTGGCCTATCCTACAGCGGAAATTGCGGTGATGGGAGCCGAGGGGGCGGTGAATATCATTTTCCGCGAACAAATTGCTAAAGCCGCTGATCCGGCTGCCGAACGAGCGCGCTTAATCAAAGAGTATGAAGACAAGTTTTCAAATCCCTATGTGTCAGCCCATCTAGGTCTGACCGATGAAATTATCGAACCAGCCATGACTCGCCGGCGGATCATTGATGCCTTAGAAATGCTTAAGAACAAGCGCGACATCATGCCGCCGAAAAAGCATGGTAACATTCCTTTGTAGGGTCATGCATGGGTATTGGCCAGGGCGCCTTTGCAAAAAAAGGACGAATTGGTTGAGAGTAGCAGGTAAGAGGCCTCCCTTTGGTGTTGAAGGAGCAAAAGATGGGTGATTTAGGATCAGTAGAAAAAAAAGTATTTAAAAAAATCCTTATTGCAAACCGAGGCGAAATCGCCATTCGATGCATTCGAGCCTGCCGCGAAGTGGGGATTAAACCGGTGGCTGTATTTTCCGACGCGGATCGCGGTAGCCTGCATGTATTTTTAGCAGATGAGGCTTATCCTATCGGACCTTCTCCCTCAAAGGAGAGTTACCTAAATTACAAAAAAATCATCGAAGTCGCCCGCTCGGCACAAGTGGATGCCATTCATCCGGGTTATGGTTTTCTATCTGAAAACGTTATTTTCGCCAGAGCCTGCATGGAAGCGGGCATCACCTTCATTGGCCCTCGTCCTGAACAAATCGAGGCCATGGGCGATAAGCTTTCCGCTAAAGCTTTAATGAAGAAAGCAGGAGTTCCGCTGGTGCCAGGGAGCGATGGCCCAGTATCCTCCGTGGAGCAGGCCCAGGACATTGCAAAAAAAATTGGTTACCCCATTATTATCAAGGCGAGTGCTGGCGGTGGTGGTAAGGGTATGCGAGTGGTTACCCATGACCAAGAGTTACCCAGCTTGTTTCGGGCCTGTCAAAGTGAAGGGCAAAACTATTTTGCTGACCCTACGGTGTATATTGAAAAATATGTCAGTGACCCCAAGCATATCGAAGTGCAAGTATTTGGTGATCAGTACGGGCATGTTATTCATCTCTTTGAGCGAGAATGCTCAGTGCAAAGGCGGCACCAAAAAATTATTGAAGAAACACCTTCACCCTCTTTAACCCCTGAGTTACGCAAGCAGATTTGTGAGGCGGCAGTTTTGGCGGCCAAGAGTATTAACTATCTGGGGGCTGGAACCATTGAGTTTATTTTCGATAACAAAGAAAAGAAGTTTTACTTCATGGAAATGAACACTCGCCTGCAGGTAGAGCATCCGGTCACAGAATATGTCGTTGGTGTGGATTTGGTAAAAGAACAGATTTTGGTGGCTATGGGGCATCCCTTGCCTTACAAGCAAGAGGATTTGCAACAAAAAGGTCATGCCATTGAATGTCGAGTGTGTGCCGAAGACCCCATCACCTATCAGCCAAGCCCCGGTGTGATTCGAGCTTGTCGTCACCCGCAAGGTCCTTTTGTACGGGTGGATTCCTACGCTTATCCCGGTTACGAAGTGCCGATTTACTACGATCCCATGATCGCCAAGGTGATCACATGGGGTGAAACTCGGGATGAGGCCATTATGCGGATGGATCGTGCGCTCACCGAGTTTGTCTTGTCAGGGATTCAGCACAATATCGCCTTACATAAAACGATCTTAAAGAGCCAGGCCTTTTTAGATGGTTCTTACACCACTCGGTTCATAGAGAAAAATTTCGAGTTACTGGAGCCAGAGTTGTTTAAAGAGGTGGAGCCACATGTATTTTTGATTGTGGCGGCGATTCAGGCCTACAACGATCGAAAAAACAAAGACATTCGCACTTACAATTTGCCAGCGCATTGGAGGCGTGTAGGGCGAAGGTTGCAGCTTAGAGTTTAATTGTATCTGAATGGCTCATGGGGAGAACTCTTGATTTCATGAAGAAAAGTATATGCGGTGAGACGCGAGCACAGAGGTAACATATGTATTTCGAGGCTGAACTGAATCAAAAAAAATATAAAATCGATGTGACTGAAGCCAAGGACTATTGGCAAGTGGCGATTCAAGAGGAGGGGAAGGAGCTTGTCACTTATAAAATTTCAAAAGACGATTACAAGCGCTCCGAGAGTTACTATACGCTCTTACACAAAGGCTCTTCATATCTTATTGATGTGATCGGGCAAGATACGGAGTACACCGTATTCACACGAAATTACGCACGTAAAGTGAAGATTTACAACGACGAGATGCTGCTTCACGAGTCCTTAAAGCGAGATGGTAACATTGGAAAACAAAAGGACGTAAAAGCCGGTATGCCCGGTAAAATCATTCAAATTTTTGTCAAATCCGGCGATGAAGTAAAGGCCGGGCAGCCTCTCCTGATCATGGAAGCGATGAAAATGGAAAACGAGATCCGTGCTGTGGCTGCGGCCAAGGTGAAGGAAGTTAAAATCGAACAAGGCGACTCGGTAGAAACAGGTCAAGTGCTGGTGGTTTTCGAAAGTTAGATAGCCTTTGCCGTTTTTAAACACCATTCGCGTAGAGCCTGACTGGCACGAGCGGGGTGCGAAATCCGAAAAGGTTTTTTGAGTGTTAAACTGGCACGAATGGGCGTTTTTCTGCCGAGCAGGTTTAGCATGTGTGGTAACAAAATATCATCACCAATATAAGCGGCGGGACGCAGAGGTTGGTAACTGATACAAAAACCCTGTACCCAACAACCCAGTTGGTGAGCGATCTCAAAAGCACCCAAGCGCCAGTCTTCCCCTTCTCTGAGACGAGTGGTTCCCGAGGGGAAAATCACTAGATCGTGACCGGAGGCTAGATATTCCTTAATCCGCTCGCGGGCTAGAGACCGATCGGCTTTATTGCTGCGATTTACGAAAATAACGCCAATATGCCGGGCCCCGGCTCCAATCACCGGCCAGCGGCGAACCTCCGCTTTAGCCACAAAGGAGAGGTGGGGAAAATAATAAAGTAGCAAGGGGATATCTAAATAACTGATGTGGTTACCCAACCACAAAGTGCCAGCTGTGCGGGGGTAGTCTTTTTTTAAGGGGGTGAGTTGGATGTTGAGTTTTGAAAGGACATCAGCGGCCCATTGTTGTTTGAGCGACAGCGAGAGTTCTGGTTGTCTATGGCTTGTGCGATAGTAGTTTAAGGTGTTTCCAAAAATTTGAGTGAGACTGAATATCGTAGCGATTTGTTCCTGGGTCTGCTGGGTAACTCGAAGTAGCTCAGGGATCAGCGATGGTCTGCGAAAGGCTTGGTCGAATAGATAAAATCCTAAAGGTGGCGACATGATAGGAACACTCTGTAATATGTTTTAGGTCGGTCTCTAATAGTCTAATTGATCAACGTGAGTACTTATTTTGGTAACACAGAGTGAGCTTTCTCAAGTAAAGATTCAGTCAAGTTGCTAAACCCATCTTTAGACATTCTTAACATGACTCGCAAAAAAAAATAGCATGCCATGGAGTCGATGGCGAAATCTCTAGTCGCATTAGATCTTCCGGTAACATCGGGACAGCCTTATAAGCGAGAAACCTTGGGGCTAGGGCATTTTCTATCATACCTTCATGAAATCCGATGCCCCTTGGCAGACGCTATAAGTTCCCCTCAAGGGCTGTCGATTGGAAGTAGCTTTGCATCCATTTCTGTCCCAAGCTCTGAGGCTACTGATCGAGGAGTGCGGGCATTAAAAATGATTCCTAATGCTGAGGGCCTCACTTCTTTTGCTACAAGGTTTCATAGGGTTTTTTCCACAGAAGATTTGGGAAATATTCCATGGTGGACTTACGAAAATATTTTTCGGACCAATCGCTTACAACATAAGCAAGGGCATGCCATCCTCAATTGGAGCGGGGATCACAGTGTGGGAATATCGACTCTCGCGGCCTTTTTGTCTTGTTACCCGAATGGAAAGATTCTTTGGGTGGACGCTCATGCAGATGCTAATCTTCCGGAGACGAGCGTTACCGGGCATTTACATGGCATGCCCGTGGGACTTTTAGCCAACAGTCGATGGCCTAGACCGCAGTGGCTGAATCATGTCCACCTGCAGTCGTCACAAATGGCTTATGTAGGAATTCGTGATCTCGATCCCTACGAACAAGAATGGATAAGGCAAAGTAACATTTTGTATTTTACTCCCCGAGATATCCGAGAACGTGGGGTAAGCTCTATCGTAGAATCCTTGGGTGATTGGGCCCATAACTCGCCTATCCATATCAGCTGGGATATTGATGTGATGGACCCCTATTGGGCACCGGCCACTGCGGTGCCTGTGATTGATGGACTTATGCCGCATGAGGCTTTTTATTTAGCTCATTTGCTAGGACGATGGCTCGATATTCGTTCAGTGGATTTGGTTGAGGTTTATGGAGATCTGGAGCTGTCCAAGTCCACGCGAGTGACTTATCAGATTGCTGCACGTATCTTGCGGGAACTTTTTGTGGTTTCTGGTGAGGTCGGTGCGCAGGATTCATCCTACTCCCGAGAACTGGGGCTATTCATTTGATAAGAGCGTAAAGGAGTCAGTTCCTGAATAGATTCAAGAAACCAAAAAAGGAGAAGCTTATGAAAATGAAAAAATGGGTGGTGAAGTGGCTGATGCAAAGACAGATGCGGAAACGTGGTTTTGCTGGTTATGAGCCGTATGTGTTTTTTGAAATGCAACAAGGAGATTATCAGCTCAAGATAGCCAAAACCGACGAGGAAGTTCTTGAGTGCTTAGAGCTTCGAAAAAAGGTGTTCGGCGATGAGCTGGGTGCTCAGATTAAAAATCAAGTGGATTGGGATGGCATCGATGTGTATTTTGATCACCTCTACGTGCGCGACTTAAAGAGTCGGCAAGTGGTTGGCACCTATCGCCTTCGTTACTCAAAAGCGAATGAAGCCTGTTATACCCAGCAAGAGTTTTATCTGGGATCGTTAAGTTACTTAAGTGATTCCTATCTTGAGCTCGGGCGAGCTTGCATCCATCCCGACTTCAGGCAAGGCTCGGTAATGAGCCTTCTTTGGCGAGGGATTGCAGAATACATGGAGAAAACAGGGAGTCAGTTTCTCATGGGCTGCTCTAGCGTCAATCAAGTGAGTGATGAACAAATGGCTATGATTTGGTATTACTTTATGAAAAAAGGCTATGTATGGGACATGCCTCTTTGCATGGCCAAAGATGAATATGCGGTAAAACATTTTGATCGGTACCTGGCGGTGGTGAGCGAAGAGATGCAGGGCCGAGCTGTGGAGTCTTTGGCGCGACTGGTGCCTGGATTGCTACATTCGTATTTAAAAATGGGAGCTAAGATCGCTTCCTATCCGGCTTGGGACAAAGAGTTTGGTTGTTTTGATTTCGTGACGGTACTCAAAAAAGAAGACTTGCGTATGTCAGCAAGAAATCGGTTTCTGGGGAGGTCTCGTAAGACTGCAGATTTGAATCATTCGGTGTAGTTTTCATTGGAAAATGAAAAAAGCCTCGAGCCAAATGAACAGTTCGTAAATCGTCGCTGTACCCCATACAGATATAAATCGATTAAGTTTTTGCGTTCCTGAAAAATTTCCTTTTTGTATAGTTTGCTCTCTGGGCTTTTTCCTTTCGCCCCGGGGCACGCCCTCCATGGCTCAGCTGCAAAGGGCTTACGCCCTTGACCATCCATGGTGCAGAGGCCTCCGGGCGAAAGAAAAAGCCAAAGAAGATAACCACGAAAGACGCATCTTAGTGGGTATGGTCTAACGATCTTCTAAGCAAGAAATGTTTTTCACCTCCACATGGCCAAAAGATGGGTGATATTGATCGGGGCCGTCGGTGATTTTAGCGGTCATTTTCACGTAATATCGACGATCATGAAACGAGGGAAAAGCTTCCCATAAAAGCTCATAGGTAGCCTCGTGCAAGCCTACATCGACTTGCTCGATGGTTTCCGTGCTTTCTACCTCGGCAAAACCTAAATAGGGTCCGCAAACTTTTTGGGCCTCGAGAGCGACCTGATATTGAGCCCAAGATGGGAGTTTGGAATGGCTCACTAGGCTTTGAGCTTTTAATTGAAAAGGTAAAACCAAGAGTGAAGTGGCTAAGGTTAGTAGTTGTTTTTTCATAGGCAAATCCTCCTTTTGAGCCTGAGTGCTACGCTTTATTCGAGGTTAAATCCAGTTAAGAATTTATTGACCCACTATGTAATGCCAAGCAGCATTAGTTCTTCTATCTGAAAAATTTTCTCGTTTATAGTTTTGTTGCTGGGGGCTTTTCGCTCGGCCTGGGGCAGATGTATCACCAAATTGAATTTCAAGGCGTCATTGAACGAATTAGTGGCGACTAGTTAAAGAGCTTTAACGAGCGAAGTAGAAGCGGGGAGAGTTTTCTGAGCTCTTAAAATGCGGTAATTCCTGTTACCTTCAAACCTCAGGGTCTTGCAACATCATGGACCGAAAAACCTTAGTTTCAAAACGTGTTGAATCAGTTAAGCCCTTATCCCCGGTAGTTAAACACCTAGGCTGGGTCTCATTTTTTGCCGATGTGGCCAGTGAAATGCTCTACCCTGTTACTCCTATTTTCCTACGGGCGGTGGTGGGCGCGAACATGACTCAGTTGGGCCTTATTGAGGGGCTTGCAGAGGCTTTAGCGAATTTACTTAAAACCCCCGTGGGACGCTGGTCAGATCGCTTAGGTCAAAGAAAAGTCTTTTTATTTTTTGGTTACTTGCTTAGTGCTTTGGCTAAACCTGTGCTAGTTTTATCTCAAGTATGGTGGCAGGTTTTTGTTAGCCGCTCCTTAGATCGCTTGGGGAAAGGTCTAAGAACGGCTCCGCGTGATGCTTGGATTGCAGACGAGGTTCCGCCCAAGGAAAGAGGTCGAGCGTTTGGCTTGCATCGCGCGATGGATACGGCCGGAGCTGTCGTAGGTCCCCTGATGGCTTTAGTGATTTTGTGGCTTTGGCCCCAGCTCAGCTTGCGTTACTTATATGTGGTAGCCTTGATACCAGGACTTGTTTCTGTGTGGTTGGTTTGGCGTTTGAACGAGAAAAAAAAGGCTGTTTCTTACGTAACATGGCAGAAAAAAGAAGATTTGCGAGATTTGTCCACTCCGATAATAGCGAATGAGAGTAGCCACACAAGTAGCACATCTCGATCGGTTTTTCTTTTTTTAGGCTTATGGTTTTTGTTTTCTTTGGGTAACTCCAGTGATGCCTTTTTAATTGTTCGCTTGAAAGAGGCGGGACTGTCGCTGACTCAAGTCGTGTTACTGTATTGTGCCTATAACGGAGTCTATGCGACATTAAGCCCGTTTTTAGGGCGACTGTCTGATCGATTGGAGAAAGCCAAACTCCTTGCGGGTGGCTTACTGATTTACGTGGCGGTGTACACAGGATTTGCCTTAACGAATCAGCCAGTAGTCTTAGTCACTTTATTGCTCCTGTATGGGGTTTATCAAGCGGCTACAGATGGGGTAAGTAAGGCATTACTCGCGAATTTGGTGAGTGGAGAGCGGCGAGGTTACTATATGGGTCTGCATGCCAGCATCACCAGTATGGGGATGTTGCTGGCCAGTCTTGGCGGTGGCTGGCTTTGGGATCGTTGGGGAGCACAAGTGACCTTTGGTGCGGGGGCATTCTTTGCCCTTGTGGCCGCTATGGGACTTTGGTTATTCCAAGTCGCTGGTGCTTTTGCCAAGCCTTTGAAGTAGAGCCTCAGGCCGCTTTGGCTATGAGACTTTTGCTGTCGAAGCTCCTCAATAAATACAAGTAGGGCTTTTCTTTGATTGCGGCTTTGCGATTTTCTTCCAGAATGTGCTTGAGCTCGAGATCCTCTGTCCTACGAACTAGCCATTCTACTTGTGCATAGATCTCTCCATTGAAGCGGAACAGGTCAATCCAACTCGATATCAAATTTCTTACTTCCGCATGCATCCCGCTCTCCCACATGGCTGCAAACTTTGTTGCCATAAGGTCCGAGCTGGGCCACGCATATTGTTGTATTCTTAGGTGAGTTTCAGTTATTAACTCGAGAATTTGATCAACTTGGCCAGATTTTGCTTTTTCAATGAGAATATTCTCAATCTTATTGGCAATGATATCCCAACTTTTAATGAATTTTTGATCGTAAGGAGATAGTTGTATCAAACGGTCCATGATGTTCCAAGCATCATAATGATAACCTGCCAGATCTAAGCTAACCGCATAATCGTACCATAAGTAAGCTGTTTGGTGAGACAATGGGTAACGTTCGATGAGAGTCTGATATAAATCAGGAATGGCTTTGGAGTGGTGTTTTTCAATCGAAATGATCTCATGAACAGCCCTTCTTATTTCTGACAGCTCTTCGATG
Source organism: uncultured Pseudobdellovibrionaceae bacterium (assembly GCA_964655485.1). GTDB lineage: Bacteria > Bdellovibrionota > Bdellovibrionia > Bdellovibrionales > Bdellovibrionaceae > JANWYU01. The sequence continues at coordinate 9,635 of CAZZMS010000098.1, forward strand.
GAGAGGGTCGGTGTGGTTGATTGACTTGTAGGCAAAAAGGAGGACAGTTGATCCTCATCGTCACGAAGTAAACCGATAGGTCCGTACACGGCTTCAATTTTAGATTTGAGTTTTTTATATTCTTCGTGATTACCGAAGTTTTTATGATAGTAGGCTAAGATCCCCAAGCACTCTAGATCAGCAAAGCCATTTTGTTCAAGAATATGCCCAACTTCGATCGAGCTTTGGCGAAAGGTAAAATTTCCTAAAGCCACGATTTTATAGTGCTCAGCCAACTTGCTTAAGGTGATGTGGAGATATCGAATGTGATAATCAGATATGGGCCGGTGTGATTCAATTTTTTGCATGAGATAGTAATAAAGCTCTTGATAAGGACCATCTTCCAGACATTGTTGGATAAAAAGCATATCCTCATCCCTTTGAGGTAGCGGTGAAAACATTTGTTCCTGATATATGAAAGGTGCTACCTCTCGGGCAATTCTTGAAGGATTCGATTGATGCTTTAAGAAGTGAAGGATGTGGTATTGTATGATAGACATTAAACCCCCTATAACTTTCAGTGGGTGGGTAGCAACTTCATCGAGAAAAATGAGCCGAAGATAATAGAGATTCTAACAGAACCCTTCCTTAGTCTGGTTGGTGGGAGGTTTACGCAGGATTTTTTATTTAGCTCACCCTCATCGGCGGCTGGTGTTATATTAGGACGCTCTGCGAATGGTCGTACGGAATGGATTGATTATTCGTAATTATACTCCTCCCAATGTCTGGGATAAAACTTCTTCAGAATCTCTAAGCGGCGAGACAAAGTCGCCTCTCGAAGTTTAGTGTCGAATAAAGATTCATTTCGAAGCGAGATAATGTCTTTTACCTCGCCAGTCGCATCGTCTAAAACGACGGCTGAAAGTTTGCCAACACGATCATATGTGGCACCTGTATCGATGTAAATTTCCTTGGGGCGAATCTGTACATCAGAAACTACCGTATGTCCCATCACCACTCTTTTTTCCCCTTGGTAGCTCCTATCCGTGCCATACTTCCAAACAAGTTCGTCCAAAGGAACATCTTTGGGGTGCGAGTAACCATGAGGTAGGCCGCCATGAATAAAAAAGAACGCGCGTGATTCGTAATACTTGGGAAAACTTAAAAGGAAAGCCTCGTCCTCTTTTGTGATCCTACCATCCGCATAATCCAAACAAGCCGCACGGGCCGTATAAAGCTCAAAATACTCTCCCGTAGCATTGGCGTAGTCGTGGTTACTTTGAATGATGGTGAGGGTATCAGGGTAAAGCTTTTGAAACTCCCGGGCAATGGCAATGGTTTTTTGCGAATCTAGTCCGCGATCTGTAAGCTCCTGCAAAATCAGCCTTACAGTTTTAAGGTCGTATGTTTTCTCAATGCGAGTGAGTAGCTGCTCAAAAACGATATACTCAGCATGAACATCGCCCATGGCGATGATGATATTTTCTCCCGTAAGCTTTTGGGGCTTTTTGGAGGCTCTAGAGGGCCGTGCTGAGCGTTTCTGTGCAGTTCTTGCGCTGGCGGGCCTTTTCAACCTACTAGCCTTTTGGGGGCCAGTCGGCTTTTTTGCGCTACTCGAGGATAACTTCTGATGAGACTTCTTATTCATGCTGGCCCTTTTTTTGTTTTTATTGGGTAGTCTGCCCATCATCCAGATCACCCTAATTTTTTAGCTCATCCATCGAAAACAGATACCGCACTTTTAATCCTGCAGCTTCAAGCTTACTAGGGTCACCGCGCAAAATGACACAAATCACGGTATCAATCAAGGCCCCTTCAGCGCGAAGGGCTTCTACACTTTCTAAAACTTGTCCCCCGGTGGTAATCACATCTTCAACAACCACCAGAGTTTTGCCTTGGATGCTTTCTGCACCTTCAACGATTTTACACGTACCATAGTCTTTGGCTTTTTTGCGCACAAACAGGGCAGGTAGCCCTGTTTTAAGACTCAAGGCGGTAGCTAAAGGAATCCCTCCCAGCTCGAGGCCGGCCAGCATCAGGTGGTCTTGCTTCGGTAACAAGGCCATCATGTGTTCACTAATGGCCGAAAGCAGCGTGGGATCGCTTTCGAAGCGGTATTTGTCGAAGTACTCATGGGAGATTTGGCCAGAGCGGAGTCGGAATTCCCCACGGAGGTAGCTTTTTTCAAAAATGCGCTTGGCAAGAGTTTGTTTATCCATGGATGTGCCTCACTAAAAGGTTTATAGTAACCTCATGTAATTGTCTGCTAAACATTTAAGATTCGACGAACTACTAACTCGTCCCTGAAAATCCATTTTTACGATTTTTCCCTCCCCTGAGCTTTTTCATTCGCCCGGAGGCCTCTGCACCAATATATTCCTACGTCATCTTTAATCGCACAATCGCCTGCTCCAGGCTTTCTTTTTGAAAGCGCAGCTGAACGGCTTGGGCTTTGTCGCTTTCTACGACCTCTGGATCAGCATTTTTAATAAACTTCTCGTTACCTAAGCGAGCTACCAAAGCTCCTAGGGACTGGTTCACTTTGAGCAAGTTCTTCTCCAGTCGCTTAATCTCCTCTTCTAAGTCAATGAGCCCTGATAAAGGGATAATCACCTGAACTCGATATTGTTCTACGGCTACACTCATCACGGCAGACTGCTTAACCTCTTGCTTGGAAGCAATGCTGATATCTTTGGTTCGTCCAAGCTTACTCAAAATGCCCTTGTACGCGGAAAGCACTTTCTGTGAGCCTTCGTCTTCCACCTGAAGACGTACTTCAAGCTCCAAAGCGGGTGAGAGACGATTTTCTCCGCGAATATTGCGAATAGCGTGCAGCACTCCCTTAATGAGTTCCACCTGATGTCCTACATCGACTTGCACCAGCCTTTTTATTGCACCATGATTATGCGGCGAAGGATAGGCTTGTAGCATACAAGACCCTGAAGTAGCGGGTAGCTGGGAGTAAAGATATTCCGTAACAAAAGGAATCATGGGACTTAAAAGTCGCAAGGCTCGTTCAAGTACCAGGCGCATCACCTTGGCTGTCTCGACCTTTTCGGCAGTGGGTGCAGATTCAAAAATGGGCTTGCTAAACTCAATGTACCAGTCACAAAACTCATGCCACATAAATTGATACAAAGTCCCAGCGGCATCAGAGAAGCGATATTGTTCCCAGGCCTGATGCACCTGTGATTCCACTTGTAACAGACGGTGCAAGATCCAATGATCAAAAGAGCTCATGTTAACAACCTGTAGCTCTTGTGACCAAGCTTGTTTGGATACGCCCAAGGCCTCAAAGCGTCCCAAAGCATAGCGGGTGGCATTCCAGATTTTGTTGATAAAATTCCGGTAACCTTGAAGGCGCTCCTCACTGAATTTAAAGTCTTTTCCGGAGTGGATATGCGCTAAAAATGTCATGCGTAAAGCATCTGCTCCGTACTTTTCAATCATCTCCACAGGATCTACAGAGTTACCCAAGGATTTCGACATTTTGCGGCCCTGCGCGTCCCGCACAAGCCCATGGAGATACACTTTGCGAAAAGGCACATCACCCATGAACTCAAGACCCATCATGACCATGCGAGCTACCCAGAAAAATAAAATGTCATGGCCTGTTACTAAAACAGAAGTGGGATAGAAGGTGCTGAGAGCCTCAGTTTCCTTGGGCCAGCCAAGAGTGCTAAAAGGCCATAAGGCCGAGCTGAACCAGGTGTCCAACACATCCTCGTCCTGAATGATGTTTTTGCTATGACATTTCTCGCAATCTTGCGGGTCGGTTTCACTGACAGTGGTATACCCACAATCCCGACATTACCACGCGGGAATGCGATGCACCCACCACAGTGGACGAGAAATACGCTAGACCTGACTGTTGTTAAGACAGTGTAAATAAACCGTAGTACAATGTTCAGGTTCGATTTGAATTCGTCGCATTACCACAACATGTACGGCAGGACGTGCTAGAGTATCGATTTTA
>CAZZMS010000099.1:0-9686 GCA_964655485.1 uncultured Pseudobdellovibrionaceae bacterium
ACCAGCGACTGGATCAAGAAAGTACATGGTTAAAAAATGCTTTGCAGGAAAAAAATTTTTTAGAGGAAGCGCAACAAGACGCCTATGTGCAAATACTATTCTTGCTGTACTCGCTCACTGAGGATTTTATGTCTGCCTGGAGCTTAACTAAGACCTATGATCGAGAGATAGGCTTACCTTTAGAGCAGAAGCCTAAATTAACCGACGCTGCTGGTGATCAAAAAATGGCCGTCCAATACTATCGCATCTTGTTAGAAAATTCGAAGGTATCTTCTCCTTATCGTTTATTTGCTGTTCAAAGGATATTATCTCTTACCCCGGTAAATTTCGAGGAAGAAAAAAAACTGTTCCTTCGTTACTCTAAAAACCTCAGCGTGAGGGATCGTGATGAGTGGGCGACTTTACTGCTTCTTCGCGACGGGAAACATCATACTTGGTTGAAAAAACATATCACATCTCATGGGCAAGCCGCTTTGGTGGTTAAACGGCAAGAGGCTTTGAAATGGGCACGAACGACTCCTGCCGCCTGCTTACCGAAAAAAAATCTTCAACTCAAAGATCTTTTGCGTTGGGTGAAGTCCACTCAGAAAGAGCTGGCTTCTTTTCAGGCCGAAGGCATGGAAGTGGTTTGGCTAAAGCGCGCTGGTAACTTTGAAACTTGTTTACTTGAGGCTGTGCAGACTTTGAAAGAAAAGCAAGTATCATTTGTTCAAGAGTTAGTAGCAATTCAAAACGAACTGTTAGGACAAATTCAACCCCAGATCGCTGGGAAACATAATATTTTATTACAGCGATGGAGATTCGAGCTTGAAAGTCTCAGACCAGAGTTTATCTCTTTAGTTGATTCGGAAATTCGTATGCTAGCCTTGAGTGAGGGGCAAAACTTGCTTGCGGCTTATCAAGCCAAGAAAAAAGAATTCCAACTTCATCGGCAATCGAACTCATCCTCACTAGCCCTTGAAAAAAAGATACAGCTGGAGACGCAATTTGGTAACCCAGCACGTGCGAATTTGTTAAAACAGGTGTCCGCACAAGTGAATAAGGAGATTTAGTATGAAATATTTCGGCCTACTTATTGCTACCTTGTTCACCAGTTTATATCTGGCTCAGGCGATGGCCTCTCCAGAGCCGGTGAGAAAGAAAAAACCTATGGGAAAGCTTGAAACAAATATGCAACTGAGTGGATCCCAGATCGAGGGTCAAAAGCGACCACCCATGCAGCTTGAGGTTCTGGCTCAAGACGACAAATTTATCGATGATTTGGTGCCACCACGTAAAAGTTTTTCTGACAAACGGAAACAGCGCACACGGGGGGCTTTATGAGCGTTCAACGTTGGGTGCTAAAAAATAGAGAATCATCGTCTGTCATCAAAGCGGTTTATTTAGCTGGTCTTGGTTATCTCTATTGGAATCCGCTCAAGCAAGAATTTTTTTTAACATCGACTCCCGCCCAAAACCCCAAGGAGCTGGAGCGTGATTCTATTTTTTTTGTTACCGAAATTCATGAGGATACGAAACTTGTTCCTTTGAGTGATCGTTTCGTATTGGAAAAGGATTCGCATACTGCGTTAGTTAGTCCTTTCGTGTGGCATAATACCATTTCTGATCAGGAGGAGTTGATTCCCCGAGAGTCCACAAAAAAATCAGCTCTAGCTCATTTGGTGATTTTATCCCTATTGTTTTTGATCACGGCTGTGGTTAAAAAAGAAAATCCTTCTTTGGAAAATAAAAAAATCGTCAGGGTCAAATTAGCTAAACCTGTTCATTCCGCCACTTCGGTGAGTCAGGCTCAGGTCAGCCAACAACTGCGCATGGTTCAAAAAAAGGAGCTCAGTGGAGGCTCTATCAAAACAACACCACAGTTACGACGGGCCGAGGGTAGCGCGCGCCCCAATAACTCTCTGAGCTATTCAGAAGAACAAAAATCTTTGCAGGCTTTACGCTCTATCGTGCGCTCGGGCTTTGTCAGCCCCAGTCAGGCGACTCAGGCTAAAGCTATTTCGGTTGCCTCTGCTTCACGAGTTTCTAGTGCGGATTTATCCAAGGTTTATGCGCAATCTCAAAATTCCACCCAGACAGCTTTACAAAAAGCCGACAGAAGCGGTGATGGGAAGTATCACGTGAATGAATCCTATCACAGTGTCAAAGTCGCCTCCGGTTCGCAAGGTGCTTTCTCATTACCACAGGCCTCGGGTGATGATGATATGTTTGGTTTAGATCGTGATCAGATCATAGCCGTGGTTAACCGTCATCGCGGTGAAGTCGTGGCCTGCTATGAGCAGGCGTTGAAGGCTAATCCGTCCTTACAAGGGAAGGTGGCAGTTCAGTTTGTCATTGGACCTCAGGGCAAAGTGGTAAAAGCCTTTGTGAAAGATAGCGATATACGTGATGCAGGATTCAGTCAGTGTATCGTTTCGCGTCTGAAGTTATGGGCTTTTCCCTCTCCTGTTGGGAAAGTGAATGTGGATGTTTATTATCCCTTCCATTTGAGAAAAGTGAGTGCCCGCTAAGAGGAGGTGCGACCATGAGAGATTTGCAAGCATCAAGTCCATCTGACAAAGGTTTTCCCCTTTCCGTCCCTGAGAGGTTTGTGGGAACAAAGTTTACTGCAGTTGGGAAGCTCCTTTTTTTGGCTCTTATCACCGGGTCATGTTCTGAGTATTCAAAAACACCGGTGGAGGATCTTTCCTCCTTGCGCGAGCACGCAAGAGCAGAAGTGGAGAAAGGCCCAGTACAGCCACAAGTCGTGCGGGAAACAGTCGTCGTGGAAAAGCCCAAGGTGGTGATACAGGAGCAAGCACGTATTGATGATTCTTTCTTAGTGATTGAAACTGATGATGTCTTGAGTTTCACTGAGGGAATTAAGGGGCAATACATCATAAAGGTGCATCATCTTTCAGAGAAGTTACAATCGGATTTGACGGTGATTCAGGGGCCTAAGGGTTTATCAGTAAAAAAAATAAAAGATGAAAAGAATGTAAGTGTTTATTCGGTCGAATGGTCTCCTGAGCTCTATCAGATTCCTACAGGTAAGGTGTTTGAATCCAGTCTGTTGGAGTTACAAGTTAAAGCTCGCTCTCAAGATCCTTTATTAAGCAAGATCCAAAAACAAAAGAAAATCACAGTGCTTTTGACCAAGCCCGATATGTTACCACAAAATCTTAAAATCCAATCTCTGCCTGAAAAAATCAAGAGGGGTCAAACCCTGAGATTTCAGGTGACGGTAGAAATTCCTTTTCTCAATGATCAATCCAGTGAGAAGCCGGTTTTAGTGATTTCGCCAGATCCTATGATTTATACGCCGGGTGTGGAATCGGAAAAGGATGGCTCTCGTTTGGTGCGCTTGGCCCCAGGGAAAAGTCTAGAATACATAGGTCATCATCAGTGGAGGTTTGATCTTGTTTTGGATACGAAAGATCTGTTACCCACTGGTACGGGGCCCCACCGATTTTTAGTGAAGGTGTTTTCACCCACTGGCTTAGCGACCCCCACTCAATTGGTGCGCTTTCAAATTGAGGAGGCCTTATGAAATCTTGGTTGTTGTTGAGTTTAACTCTCCTGTCCACCTCCTTGAGCTTTGCTCAGTCGAAACTGAAAGACGATTTGAAAGCCTTGGGTGCCAAAGAGCCCGTGCTAGATCTAGCCACCCAGTTGGAAGGGGATGTGAAATCCCGTGTCGTGCAAAAGCGACTCGTATCGCGTGAGAACCGAATTGAGCTTTTAACGATGGGTGGGCAACGCTTTGGTGGAGATAGTTACTTGGAAACCAGAACGCTAGGTGTAGGTATACAATATCATCTCAATCCTCGCTTTTCCTTTGGAGTGACTTATCAAGATTTTGGTAGCAGCTTGTCTGTGCAAGGGGAGCGAGCGTTTCGTGAGGCTCGCGAAGCTTTCGCAGCAGGTGGGGGACTAAGTAGTTACCCAGAGATTGATCCTCCGCAGTCTTTAGTGATGGCTCAAGCGTATTTTTATCCTATTTACGGCAAGTTAAATTTTTTTGATCTCAGTGTCGTTCAATTTGATGCGCACGTAAATTTGGGGCTAGGGCGTATGCAACTTAGTCAATCCGACTCAGAATATGCGAGTTTGGGAACCGGAGTGGGAGTGTGGATCAATAAAAATCTCTCCCTGCGTGGGGATGTGCGCTTAGAGTACTACCGAGACTATGATTCCATTTATCAAACACGTCGGACGTTAACTCCCACCCTGATTAGCCTTGGTCTAGGAGTTTTGTTATGAGAAATATGCAGCCAGTCTACACGTTTCGTTTTAAAAGATGGGTGCGGGGGCTGGTTTGGCTAGGTTTGGGGTTTCCCTTAGTATTGTTTGCTAAAAACCCTCTGGTTCACTCTTCCATAAAAAAACCGGTCGTTTCATCAAAACTGGCTCGCGCAGATGCGATCTCGGATGAAGCTTTGCTCGAACAAGCTCGCCGTTATTACGAGCAAGGGAAGTTGTTTTTAGCTTTAAAATCTTATCAGCAAATTTCTGACAAAAGCCCTTTGTGGATCACAGCTCAAGAGGAAATGGCTTGGACCTACTACCGTATGGGGGATTTTGAGTCCGCTTTATCTTTGACTCGCACCTTGACGGCTTTCCCAATCAATCAACTGCCAGTGTATGAGTCTTACTTAATCAAAGCTTTAGCTCACATGAAGCTCTGTCAGTATTCGCTAGTTTTTGATACTTTGACGGATTTTCAAAAAACGAAGGCTCGTCATATCCTTGAACTAGAAAAGCGTTACTCATCGGAAAACAGCCAAAAGATCGCTTTTGAATTACAGATGGCCACAGATGTGGTGAAAAAACTTAAGCTTGTTAAAATCGATACGGAGCAACGTTTGCTGCGTGACCATCGTGATGGGCTTCTTGTTCGATCAGCGACTGCTTTTGAAAAAAAAGATTACAACCATTTGGTTTTTCCAGACGAGTGGGAGGAGGATCCTTGGTTAGATGAATTAGGACATTTCGAAGTGAAAAGTTCTAAATGTGAAGACCGTAGGAGGAAGTTATGAACTCCTTATCAAAATGGCTTAAGTCCACTTCGTTGAATCTTAAAAATTCCTCTTTCAGCCTGTGGGTTACGGGTATAAGTGTCATAGGACTGGTGGCTTGTCAGGCCCCCTCCAACACTCACTACAGTTTGCGTCCTCTGGAGGATATCAAGCCTGAAATTCCAAACTATGAGGAGCCGGTGATTAAACAGGCGACTTGGCAGAACCTCAACGAAAGCCAAGAGATGCGTTACCAACCGAAGGTGGATATCGTATTTCTCATAGACAATAGTACAAGTATGCGGCCTGTGCAGGAGAATTTGGCCAGGAACATCGATCAATTCGTTTCCTCTTTGAACTCTTTGAGGGCTCTTGATTATCAAATCGGGGTCATGACCAACTGGGATGATTACACAACAACTTTTCAATCAGCACATCCAGAGGGGCCAGGGGCTTTGCGTATCATTCCAGGTTTGGAAAGACGTTTTTTCACCAAATCTGACGAGCGTATGACTTCTCGATTAGCACAAGCTCTGAAGGTGGGGGTCATGGACGTCAAAGACGGGGGGCCAGAGCATGAATCTTTCCTGACCCCTTTGGTGGGTATGCTAGAAAGAGCGGGACGAGGGGCCCCCAACGAGGGTTTCTTGCGCAAGGAGGCTTATCTTGCTGTCATTTTGATTACAGATGCGGATGATATGAGCCAAAACCTCACCCCCGAGCAGGTCGCCAGGGCTTTGGCTGAGTTTAAAGGAGATCCGCGCCAAGTGATGGTGTACGGAGTGCTCACTCGCGCTGAAGACCGAGATGACCAAAAAGATCCGGGTTTACGTAAGACTCCCCGTTACCATCCGGAGTGCTTTGTGTCAGTTGGTAACTCCTGGAAAGACAATGGCTTGTGCCCGAAAGCCTTCGGCCCTAGTCGTCTTGAGAGTCTGTTACTCCACGCCAATGCTTATCTAGGTAACAAGCAAAGCATTTGGTCTCGTCGTTGGTTTCATATTCATAGCCGTGATTTCGGGCGCAACCTGACCCGGGTCAGTGAGGATATTGTCGTGAGTAGTTCACATAAAGAATGGATACTTCCTTCTCGGCCCGCTGTCGATAAGACGAAAGGTGAGATCCAAATTCGGGTGAATTATCGTTCGGTAAATCAGACTTTGTCTGTCCCTTTTGATTACTTGCCAGAAACTAACAAAGTGATGGTGCGATCTTTGCCGCAATCTGTGCGCAGTTTGCCTGCAGGTGAGTTCATGATCGAGTGGTTACCGGTGGTGGACGAGTGAGGTTTTTTAATCCGTTATAGAATGAGGCGGGATTGCCAGAAAAGTCGGCCTTAAGGATTGGTACAAAAGGTCGCCAGAGTTTAGCTAAAAATAAAAAACCCCAAGCTTTTTGGCTTGGGGTTTTTTATTTTGACTAGGAAGCTTAATTACTGATTTTGAGTGCCTTCTTCTTGAGTGGCAGGAGCTTCAGCAGGAGCGCCTTCAGCAGTAGTGGCTTCAGTCGTCATGCTACCTTGAGCTTCAGCTGTCGTGGCTTCAGCAGCAGGAGTTTGAGAAGCTGTTTCGTTTTTAGAGCAAGTAAAGCCCGTGGTCAGAGTGATGGCTAAAAGAGCCAGAACGAGAACCTTATACATACTTTTCCTTCCTTTTGTTTTTGTTGATGGACCTTGGTCTAGCAAAAAGAGACAAAGCTCGTCAATAGGGTAAAAAAGTCACACTCGTAATTTTTTCCTTGGACTATTCAAAAGAAGGTGGAGGAGGCGGAGGGATAAAGCCAGAGTCTACAGGAGTATCGCTGTCAAAACCTGGTGGTGGAGGTGGAGGGGGCAGATCCTCAGCGGTGTCAAAAAAGTCAGGAGGAGGGGGAGGGAAGTCATCGTTTCCAAACGAGCCGGAAGAGGAGTTGTTGCCAGGATCCGCGTAGGAAGGAGGAGCTCCGCCGCTGCTACTGCCGGTGGGAGAAGAGAGCCTATTCCGACGGCTATCCGGGCTTTTTTTGAGGTCTGCCTCTGACCATCGGCGTTTGTCCCAGGCGACGCGTTGGGCTTCGGATATGGAAGGGATAAGGCCAAGCTCTTCCAGTTCACTGACCGGGCGTTTGGTGTTTAGACGTCTTTGTGAGCGGGCTTGGGAAGCCAAATATTGCTCTCTGGCTTTTTCGTAATCACGGATTTCCGCCTCTTTTTCTTTCAGCCATTGACGATACAGGGGGCCGCGATCTGAGGCGAGTTTTTGTTCTTTTTTCTTTTCCTGTAAGTCGCTTTGTAACCCCGCTAAGCGCTCGTATTCCCATCGGGCTTGTTGCTTGAGATGTTGCCGCAAAGATTGCCGACGCTCTTGCTCCCAAGCGTTTTTTTCCCTGCGGTCCTCCTGGAAACCTTTGAGGCGTTTTTCATCCCAATCCGCCGGGGCTTGTGTGGTCCATTGAGACCAGGCCACGTTCAGAGGTTGCAAGGGATACTTCATATCCACGCCTAACAGAAGCACAACATAAGCAAGCTTACTACTGAGTTGAATCAAGGGCTTAAGCCGACGTTGCATGCGGGGACCTCACCTCTTTTAGATGTTAACGAAAAGGGGTCCTGCTTACCACCTGAGATATGCATCCTTAGGCCAAAGACGAGATGCAGCCCAGAAGCTCAGCGAGTGGACAAGCGGTCAAAAGGATGTCATACCCTGAAGACTATGGATCCTACTTGGTCGATTATCAATACGTTGTTTACCCTTGGCTTGTTCGTAGCTTTGTTTTTCTTTCTAAGAAAAAAACAGGATGATTTGCAGGTCGAGGTCCTGAATGATCAGTGGCAACGTTGGGATTGGACTCTACGGGGAGTGTTACTGGGGCATCAAGATTTTAAAACCCAGTGGAAAGAGTTTCGCAAGCAATCCAAACAGCAAGAGAAACTCGGTGCTGATCGTGCTTTGTTTTATCTTCAGTTCCAAGGGGATTTAAAGGCCTCAGAGGTCGATCATCTCCGCGAGGAAATTACAGCGATTTTGCAAGCGGCTAGGCCCGGAGTGGACCAGGTGTTACTGCAACTGAGCTCCCCGGGAGGTGTGGTACAAGATTACGGTTTGGGAGCCAGTCAGTTGCAACGTCTGATTGATGCGGGATTAGAGTTGTGGGTGAGTGTGGATACGGTGGCGGCCAGCGGAGGTTACCTCATGGCCTGTGTGGCCAAAAAAATTATTGCCGCACCTTTTGCAGTGATTGGGTCAATCGGAGTCGTGGCTCAGGTGCCTAACTTTCATCGCTTGCTTAAAAAATGGGATATTGATTATAAAGAATACACCGCCGGTGAGTTCAAAAGAACGGTCAGTCTTCTGGGAGAGATTACACCTAAAGGCGAGCAGAAGTTTATTGAGCAACTGGAGTCCACTCATCAATTCTTCAAGGAGTTTGTACGTCAGCATCGTCCGCAGGTCGCTGTCGATGATCTAGCCACAGGGGAGTATTGGTACGGGAAAAAAGCTTTGGAGTTAGGTTTAGCGGATGAACTTAAGACAACGGATGACGTCTTACTTTCCAAAGCCAAAGAGGGTTTCTTAATTGTAAAGGTGAAATATATTCCTCGTCGCTCTTTGTCGCAAAAATGGTCTGAGGGTTTAGTGGCCGCAGTGGAAAAACGCTTACTCAAATGGTTGGGTTCTGCATAAACTGTATAGAGCCTGGACAGTTCTCTTAAAACCTCGTTGGCCACGATCTTCTCGGGGAGAAAATGTGCTCCGGTGTGGAGATTCATCAGCCACTGTTTTTTAGATACTTCCCTCGACTGGAGTTCAGGCCGCTGAGCAAAGCCGCATCATAGTTTTTATTTTTTAAGTGATTTCAATAACTTGAAAGCCTTTTCTCAAAAACTTCCTTTTTGTGATGAGCTAAATACAACACAGAAAGGAAGGCTGTATGGGTTCAAGCCTCAAGGATAAGTCTGCAAGGATCCCACGAGTTGCAAGGTCTATGCTTTGGCTTACGCTTGCTGGATTAAGTTTAGCCAACACGGACTGCAGTGAAAAACCGACGAAAGAGAATCGAGCCCTCAAGCGTCGGGTGCAAATGGGGCGTATTCTTGCCCCGCAAATCGAACTTCCGCAAGGAGGACGATTTGATTTTGCCTTCGTGGCCAATATGCAACTTTATTACTTATTAAGCCAAACTCAGACATTTACTACCGCCACCATTTCTCCTGATATGATTTACAGTACAGAGGGATTATCCCAGGAGGAGGCTTCGGTATTTCGTCGCTGCGAAGAGGAAGAGGCGGCTGTGGCTGAGGCTTTGAATTCAGGAATGTTAAAGCCAGGATATGTGCTGGCCCAAAAAACGACCTTCTCCTCTCAGGCCGCCTGTATGATGGAAATACCCCACGGTATTGTTAGTGGAGCGATTTTAGATTTCACCATGACGAACTCTGCGGGTGTATCAATACGAGGGACCCAGTTATCACAATTTGGTGGCTTAGATTTTACTTTTCAAAAGTTTGAACTGGCGATGACTCTGAAAGCGCAACATCCCCTCATTTTAGGCGGTCAATTTGCGGGAGATCGCAAATTAATCGTAGCCAATCAGAAAAACGCTTATGCCAAAGACTATGGGGTAGGTCTAAAATTAAACTTTTCTGGATTGGAGCTCGGTCCTTCATTTTATTACAAAACTCCACTTCGACGTGTGGTCGATGATGGCTTA
>CAZZMS010000100.1:0-11547 GCA_964655485.1 uncultured Pseudobdellovibrionaceae bacterium
ATGGTATGTAGACAGCTCAAGAACGATAAACGAAACCCTCTGTTCCCTCCGTACAAACTCTGTCACGTAATACCAAAAGGGCAGACCAATGTTACCACCCACAAACGTTGAAGCCCCTAAGGCGCGAAGAACATAGCCCAATCCATCGGTGCACGTGCTTTTGCCAGCCGAACCGGTGATGGCGACAATTTTCTCATCCTCCAAAAACAGAGAGGCCACATCAATTTCATTCCACAAACGAATCCCCTCTCGCTCAGCCACAGGCCAAAAGTAAGACAGAGGAATTCCCGGAGATACAACAAGACTATCGTAAGCTTTTATTAAACCAGCGGATTCACCCTCGCCCCGCAAAATCTCCTCATGCCTAGCAAACAGATCCAAAGCTTGCCATGCCCCTCCACACTCCTTGAGCAAGCGATAGGCAGATTGCCCAGACTTCCCATCGCCCACCACGGCAACACGAGGGCCAAGTTTTTGTTTCAGTAACTCTGCAGGGTTCTGCTTCATGAATGACCTCGTAAACTCCATCATCCGGTTTCATTCTCACAAGTTATTCTAAAGAACGAACTCTAGAAGTATGCCATAAATTAAGAATCATACAACGCGTGCCTCATGGTGGGCGGAACGTAAAAAGCTGTCTGTCCCGTTGCTAAAGACACACTCTCACGTTAAAGTATCAACGATGTTTACCGCCATCGTCAGCGATTTGCACCTGACCGAATCTGAGCCACTGAATCCCAAGCGACCCTATTGGAAAAAATATAAATCCAAAGAGTTTTTCTTCGATCAGGAATTTAATGCCTTTCTCCTTCATCTTAATCAAAAAAGTGAAGGACAAGAAGTTGAGCTCATTCTCAATGGCGATATTTTTGACTTTGATGCCATCATGCGGCTCCCCCATGAGCCGCCCTACCAGATTCATTGGATAGAAAAAAAAAGCGGCTTACTTCCGCGTCCAGAACGCTCGCGCTTCAAAATGCAAGTCCTCATTGAGGAACATCGCATTTTTTTTCAGGCCCTCCGGGACTTTATTTTACGCGGCAACCGGGTCATTCTCATTATCGGAAATCACGATATAGAGCTTCATTTCAGTGAAGTTCAAGAGGAGCTCCACCAAGCTCTTGATTTACCTCCCGAGGATGCCGACCGCTTCCGCATCAGCCCGTGGTTTTACATCAGTCATCAAGACACCCTTGTGGAACATGGTAACCAATATGATCCCTACTGTGTTTTCGATCAGCCATTAAATCCCTTCGTCTACGGGCGTAACTTTCAAACCCTGTGGTTACCCTTTGGTGATATGACCTGTCGCTATATGCTAAATGGGATGGGTTACTTTAATCCTCACGTAGACTCCAACTATATCATGACATTGAAGGGCTACGTTCTATTTTTCTTCCGTTACGTCGTAAAAACCCAGCCAGCTTTGTTATGGACTTGGTTTTGGCGCTCGGCCGCAACACTGATCATCAGCTTTTACGAACGCTTCGTATACACAAAAAAAGATGAACAAGGCCTACAGACAAAACTGGAGCAAGTGGCCCATCTTAGCCAAGCCAAACCACATCAAGTCTATGCTCTTAAGGAACTAGCCGTAACATCAGCCACCCAAAATCCCTTTCTCATTTTGCAAGAACTGTGGCTCGATCGAGCTTTCTTATTTATTCTGGGCTTAGGAGTGGTTTTTCAACTTACGCTACTTTTCAAGCAGTTCGTTTACGATATTTCATTCACTTGGGCGCTCATTCCTCTTCTGTTACTGGCACCCTTTTTTATTTTTTATAGTCAATTCGTTTACTCCAAAGTCTCTGACTACAAAGAGCCCAACGACCGCCTGCTTCTCAAAGCCGCCCGGATCTGTGAGGTGAGTCGCATTGTCCATGGTCACACCCACGATGTGCGCCACGAACAGCGCGGGAGTATTGAATATCTTAACAGCGGAACTTGGTCTCCGGCGTTTACCAATGTAGAATGCACAGAAAAAATTGATACGAAAACCTTTGTATGGATCCGCCCTTCCGACCTTGAGGGTGAGCGTATCGCCAGTGTACAAATCTTTAAAGGGCATCACTCTCAGGAATACTTTGGCACGAGGTAAGCTAGGATTGCTGTGCATCAAGGTTTTTTTCTAGACGGAGCTCCGTGTGACTTTCTAAACTGGGGGCGAGTTTACTCAAAGCATAACGATTCAAAAACAAGGAGGTTTTCATGTCTGACACTCTTGTGGTGGCCAGTAAAGTCAAGAAAGTCATCAAAGAAAAAGCGGGAATGAACACATCCCAAGAAACCATCGATCGTCTCAGTCAGGCCGTGTTGCGTTTGATCGAGCGTGGAATTGAGAACGCTCAGGCTGATAAACGAAAAACTGTGATGGGAAGAGACATTATAGTGGAGCACATTTAGCCCAAGCTCCCCACTGTCCAGAGGGCAGGGACACCATGTGGTAGTAGCTTTGGCCATTGGGGTAACGTAGCTCATATAAGAGAGGCTCATAGGGTAACAACGGATATATAACAAAGCCGTGAGCCTCATCCCGCGAGCCCTCATGATAAAGGCCAAAAGAATCATAGGCGTGATAATCCAGTTCCTGCCAACGGCCTTCCACAAGACGATAGATGTGCCAATCTTGACCAGCCTCATGGGGGATTAGGGCTCCCACAAAATCCCCATCTTGCCATAGGCGATTCGAACGTAGAAAAATCTCTAACCAATCTTTTGTCCATGTTGACAGCTCACATTGCGCCGCATCCTGAGCCTGAGGCAAAAAGTAACGTAGACTCAGCCACTCATCACGCGGATCTACCCAGACCAGCGCAGATTGATCATCCAAGGTCTTTGAGCCCAAACTTAGTTTTCCGCGGGCAAGAGGTAACTCTTCACCCCTTTGGGTAACAAGGATTCCCGGTACGAATTCTTGAGAAAAAGCCGAGCGGGTGCTCAACTCCAAATAGGATTCTCGTTTTTGTGAACCGCTGAAAGTAACATTTCCAAAACCATAACCCTCATCAGGCACCAAAGCCCATGAGGTGATAAACTGAGCGCCAGATTCATGGCGCGAAATAAAACGTAAAGGATAAAGTCCTGATTGGGCTGTCCACAGGATAAAAAGCCCGTGGGGGGCCGTTTCCTGAAGTTGCGGATCTGGCACAAAAAGTTCATTGAGATAAAGCACTCCAGAGGTCTTGTCCCATACATACCCATGCTGCCCCCAGCCCCCCCATTGCACGGGCGGGATGACAAACTCAGGCATGACCATCATTCCAGTCACTCCCTCGCGACTGTTACTGCTTGGTCTCACCTGTCCAATATGCAGAGCTGGTAAGAAGGGGAGATGATATAAATCTTTAATCCATTGCCGATAGCTTTCTACCATTTCTTTAGACAGCCCCAAAAGCCCCATAGAGTCCGCACTCTGTTTCAAGTAATAAAGGGGGCTATCTTTTCCACTACGCTCCGGTGCTTTTAGTAGTATGCGCGAGCAAGGATCAGGAGAAGCCATTTCCCCTTCCTCAGTTTTTGGTAACAAGGCCACTCCGCGCTCTTCCATCAATCCGCGCTCTTGAGTGAATCCACGAGATACAGCCGGAGCCCTCGCTGGTCCTGAGCCATGCCGACGAAAGTAGTGATCCCAGTCTTCAAATTGATCCGCGGCTTGGGTGGGGCGAATGATCAGGGGATGGGTTTGATAATAAGCGAGTGCCAAAGGATTTTGCGTAGAGTAACTACCCTCGCCAATCACTCCGAGCTGTTCATCCATCATACGCGCTACGATGCGACCGCTGATTCCTTTGGGAGCTTGCACATGAAATAGATGCGGCTGATCCCAGTCCCCGAAAGATGCGGGAATACGGCTTTTATTATCGTAACTTTCCCAAAAGATTTCGATGCTTCGCCCTGGCCCAAGCGGGATCTCAGGATGCAGTTGAATCCTTCCTTGAATAAAACCCTCTCCAGGGCTTTTAGACAAATTCTCATACGACGGCTTGGTAGTATTTACGAACTGGTTTATCACTTTGTGCTGAATTTCGCTGGAAGTGTTTGTCGGAACTTTTTCTCTGACTTGTTTTGCTACCGAGGGAATTGCTGCAAGCTTGCTGTTTAATTGCGATGGAACGCCCGACCTGGAATAACTCACGCGCACTTCTGGGAACTGCCAAATTCTCAGCTTTTGACGATCGGCCCAGTAAGCGTTTAAATCAAACTCATGGCTAGATTTCGGCAACTCCAAAGGATTTTTTTTCGCCGAAAAATCTCTGATCATCGCTAGCATAATCCGGGCGGGTGATTGATTGACCATGCGAATCACCACAGGCTCCGTTCGCCACACTCGGGGCGGAGAGGATAACCTGGCAGGTAATCCTAGTACGACAGGAACAAGGGCCCAGCCCGGCCACGACTTCATCATCCTGATCTGACCTCATCCTAAGGTGTTGATTTTAGGCTAGTTAGAAGGCGCGAAAAGAGTCAACGGCATTCCGCTGGACTCGCCCTTCTGCGAGGGCTTTGCGCAAATCTTGAGCTAGTCTTTGAGAGAGTTCTTCATCAGAGCCTTGCTCCACCCACTCCCCTTCTTCTTTCACTTCCTCAATGACGTTGATAACCACAGTAAAAGGGCGCCGGTCTCCGACTATTATGAAGCGTGCATAATAGCGGGGGGAATGTTTTTCCGGATCAAAGTTTTTCTTTGGCTTTTTGGGAAAATAGATACTTTCGTACTTCCGTTTCAGAGGATCTACCGACTTAAAATCCACCGCCACCACTTTTATAGCTGAACGAATTTCCTCTAGAGAATAGCTAAGATCCTCGACCTTGATCCCGCTGACACATGAAGCGAGGAGCATACAAACACATAAGCTCCCGACAAGATCAAAGATCTTTTTTCTGATTTTGCACCTTGAGCCGGATCGATTCATCCCCATCATCTGATTTAGGACTTCACTCCTGCATCTTTTAAGAATTGCTCCAGACCTTTGTCTGTGAGAGGATGCTTAGCCAACTGCTGCATCACCTTGAAAGGAATAGTTGCAATATGCGCTCCCATCAGGGCCGCCTCCAGAACATGAGTGGGAGAACGCACCGAAGCCACTAGGACTTCAGTCGCAAACTCATAACGATCATAAATTTCTAGGATTTGCTCTATTAAATCCATACCCATATGCCCAATGTCATCTAAGCGACCCACAAATGGCGATACCATGGTCGCTCCGGCTTTAGCTGCCAATAAAGCCTGCAAAGGAGAAAAACACAAAGTAACATTGGTTTGAATACCCTCGGCCGTTAGCTTTTTCACAGCGATCAATCCCTCTTCAATAAGAGGAATCTTAATCACGACTTGATCAGCGATTTTCGCAAGCTTCTTGCCCTCAGTTACCATGCCCTCAGCATCTACCGCAATGACCTCTGCCGATACTGGACCATCCACAATTTTGCAAATATCTGCGATCACCTCCTCACGCGAACGGCCGGTTTTCGCGATCAAAGAAGGATTCGTAGTCACGCCATCCACCCATCCTCGTTTTACGGCTTCTTGAATTTCTTTGACATCTGCGGAATCAATGAAAAATTTCATGCCCACCACCTTTAATAACTTGTGCCTTCAAGCCTGCCATGAAAGTTATTTCCTGGCAAATCAGCTCCTATTTCACCTTGGGGCAAACCCTCCACGACTGAAGCGGCAAAAGGCTCGCGCTCTTGGCCATACATGGGGATTAAGGCCTTCGGGCGAAAGAAAAAGCCCAGCAAGAACACTCATTCCTTCACGAATCAACTACGGCCTTTTTGCCACAATTGGTCAAACGCATAAAACCCAGGCCTTTGCCCCTGCAACCAGCGCGCGGCCTGCAGTGCTCCGAGCGCAAACACTCTTCGATCCAAAGCTTGGTGCGTAAAGCGAAGGATTTCAAAATCTCCCAAAGCTAGCACATGATGCTCACCAAAAACACCCCCACCACGAATGGAAACAATCGACTGGATTTGTTGCTCAGGAATGTCTTGAGATAACTCCTGCCAAAGCATCTTGGCCGTGCCAGAGGGAGAGTCTTTTTTATGTCGGTGATGAATATCCTCAATCACAAAACTCCAATCGGCTCCTAAGAGCGACAAGTTTTTTAGAGCTTGCTTCAAAACGGCAATGCCCATGCTGAAATTCGCACTCCACAAAACCGGAACCTGCAAGGAAAGCTGCTTAAGCTCGCTTTCCTCCTTCCGGTCAAAACCAGTCACTCCACAGACATAGGGCCTCCCCAGCTCAGCGGCTAGCTGTATATTTTCACGCATCGCCCCTGGCTGGGAGAAGTCGATGAGGACATCAATTTCCCGTAAAATCACTTCCTCTTTAGCCTCCAAAGGTAGTAGAGGATAGGTCATGGTATGTTGGTAACCTTCAGACTTTTTTTGTGCCGAAGCCCCCCAGTAACATACACAATTTCTTTGCGCAGCGACTTGGGTTAAAGCCTGCCCCATGCGCCCTGACGCTCCAAAAACACCTACTTTTAATAATTTTTCCATAAACAAAATATTAGCATGATTTTTCTTGCGAGCCAGTCACTTTGGATTCAACTCTCCTCTAGCTCCGATAAAAAGATGATCTTTACTACTCTCTCTGCACTTTCAAAACATCTGCATACTTGGTTAACAAGGCCTCCCAACGGCTTTGAGTATCTGCACTAGCGGTTACCAAAGGCAATCGACATTCCGGAGAGCGAATCAGACCCAAGCGATAGAGTACCCATTTCACAGGTATAGGATTGGTTTCCACGTATAAGGCCTCGATGAGCTCCAGGTAGTTACGAATTTTACCCTCAATAAAAACCTCAGGGAGGATATGACTGGCCACAGAAACAATCCCTGGACCACCGAGAGCCAGAAAATCCTCGTAGGTCGCATCGTCACCCGAGAACAAAGCCACTCGACCGCCCAAATTTTTATACAATTCCCGATCCCAATCAAGGTGACCCGAGGCTTCCTTTATCGCTTCAATCCGCGGATGATCTGCCAGAGCTAAAATACTCTCCGTTGTCAAACTCAAGCCTGTGCGTGAAGGAACGTTGTATAACATCAAAGGTAACTCAATAGCATCCGCGATCACCTTGAAATGTTGCACCAAACCTCGCTGGGGGGGCTTGTTATAATAGGGTACCACCGCCATGACGGCATCTGCCCCCCAGCTTTGGGCCAGTTGACTGCGCCTGATACTGTCCGCCGTTGAGTTCGTCCCTGTTCCCACTACTAAGTAACAATCATTAGATACACATAACTTAACGACACGAAACACCTGCTCTAATTCCACCTCACTCAACGTTGGCCCTTCACCCGTTGTTCCCCCAATCACAAAACCTCGAATGCCACGGCGGACTTGGTTTTGCACCAATCGCTCAAGTGATTCTTGATCGACTTTTCCATTCCAAAAAGGTGTCACCAGTGCTGTATAGACTCCTTGCCATTGCATAAGCAAATCTCCTCACAAGTGGGGCTTAAAGACTCACACACAAGACCTGCACAGACGTAATTCTGACGATAAATCAATTTACACTCTGAAGCACGTAAAAAACTAAGACTCTGATCGCAAATGGAACACGTATTGAACAAGGCTATCAACCGTGGCGGCTTCACCCTCTAAGATCTTTTTCGACCAGTCCGAGAGAGCTCCACTTCCTTGAGAGAATGTGTGAATTTTATCGAGCATTCCGGCAAATCCCAAAAGAATGGTGAGAGGGTTACCACGAAACTTAATCCATCCCCGTTCTTGCCCCACACGCAAGAGGGAAAGAAAAGGCTGAGACAGCTCTTCTTGATATTTTAAGCGAATTTCCTCACTCCACTTTTGCCCCTTAATCATCTCTTGATAAAGCAGGTTGTGATAGTCAAAGTAGCGCTTGCGGAAGCTAATCCACTTAAGGGTCATGTCGCTTAACAAACTTTTGTATGCTGCGAAATCCGACAAGGGGCTCTTCAGGTGCCACGTCGTTGATAACTCCTGCATTTTTATAAAGTAACTTTCAACTAGATACTGATACAGCTCTAACTTACTGCCGAAGTAGTAGCTAATCATACTCACGTTGACTTGAGCCTTGTTAGCAATCTCTCGCACGCTCACCGCATCGAAGCCCCTGCGCGCAAAAAGTTTCAAGGCCGTCTGTGCGATTTTTTGTTTTTGCCTACGCCCCCGACTTTGAACTGTATCCACTGATATCTCCTGCATGAAATGCAAAGACCTGTATCTAACGAAAGTCTTAACTCTTCCACACCTCCTTGCATTCTAGCCATGCCGCACAACACTATAAAGGAAAAAGGAGGCAATTTATGAAAAAAACATTATGGACTTTCTTGTTCCTTATCCTGACGAGCCCCGTCTTTGCGGCTATCGAAACCCAGCTCAGCTATTTCGCTTGGGGCAACAAGACTGAGGGCGCGCAACTTGGAAATGGGGAAGGCTATCTCAGCGACTTGCAAGTCAAACTAGGTTACGCAGGTTCCGAGTACTTCGTGGGAGCGATCTACGACCAGTACACCAATGAACTTGGCAACTCTCGTCCCCGCACCTCTTATGGGATTAGTCTGGGTTACCGCCCTCAAAACTGGTTTTTTGATTTTAACTATTTTATCGTCTCTACCTATCAGTTGAGCTCAACGGTGAAACTGACTAATGGTTCAGGTTACTCTTTTGATTTGGGTTATCGCTGGTCTTTAGGAAGTACTTTTTTCGCAGGCCTACAATTTTCTTGGCGAAGCCTATCTTATCCTGACGTAGAAATTAGCGGAACCATAACGAGCAGCAATAACAAGGTTACTAGTGAATATATGCCAGCCTTTGTGTTGGGATTGCGTTTTTAGTCCTTGATCAGGAGCCCCCGGGAAGGGGCTTCCTCGGGTCTTCTCCTTACGAGCTAATACCCAAGATCCGCCAAAATTCAGGAAAGCTTTTATTCACGACCTCTGGATGCAAAATACTTATTTTGGGCTGCCGCAATTTTAAAAGTCCCACGGCCATCGCCATGCGATGATCTTGATCAGGATCAAATTCAAACATGGGCGGAGTCCACTCAAATCCTTGTCCATGAATCACCATCTGATGGGGGCTAACTGAGTAACCCACCCCTGCCAACTGCAAAAGCTTTAAAGTATTACTCACGCGATCAGACTCTTTCCATGCAGCTCGTTCAAAATCCGTAAATACACAATCCCCTTCACTAAAAGCCGCCAGCATAGCTAAAGAGGGTAACAGATCTGGAGTCTGCCGAAACGACCAATAAAACGGATTTATCTTACCTGATTTAATACAAAGATTCATTCGAGTTTTCGCCCCGCTATCCTGTGAATCTTGTGAACTCCTTGTAGCTTTCCTCATTTGAAAGCTCTCGGTATGGCTGATTTGGTATGAACCATTTAGCGTCTTGATTGTGTTACTACGGTCTTGCCTGAAGCCACCCTCTGGGCAAAATCCAAACAAGCGTAAAATCTCAGCATCAGGCTGCAGATAGGGGCCAAGACTCAAGTCCTCTATTACGACCTCTCCTCCGATTTTTGCCGCAACCAATAAAGTAGCAAGACTACTCCAATCAGGCTCCACATCATAATAAGCTTGCTTAGGTAAGGCCTTGCGAGGAATTGTTAAGAATTTCTTCTCTCCCCGACTTTCCCTATGGATGGGCACTTGCAGTAAATGCAGTAACTCTATTGTCATGGAGAAATAAGACCAAGACGCTTTTTCTTCATCTTGACGACTCCAAGTCACAGTTAACTCTTCGTCTAAATTCATACACGAAAGAAGCAAACCAGAAGCAAACTGACTCGTTAAATCTAGACGCAATGGCAAAGGCTCCTTGGGCCACATCCACCCCTGACTCTCAACGATCACTCGATCCTCAGCCCAAGTGCAGAAACCTCCAAGCTGTTTCAGTAACCACTCTCCCTCTTGTTGTGGTCTAGAGAACAATCGTTTAGTTCCTCGTAAAATCCATCCCCCAGGCTCTCGACTCACACGAAAAAGCAAAAAACGTAAAACCGTACCTCCCTCACCGACCCACAGCTCTTTTTCCCCTGCCATAAGAGCTTGAAGGGCATTTTTCATATCCAAAACATCTTGGGCCACACTATAGCCCCTAATTTCTAATGCGGGAAAAAAGCTTTGAATAATCAAAGCTCTATTAAAAAGGCTTTTCGATGCGGCCAAGCTACCCCGAAAGGTGAATGAAATCATAAGCGCAAGAATCTACGATCCCCATATGAATGTCATGAAACTTTTTTTGCTGATAGGGCCGAATTGTCTCTTGCTACATCCAGACAATCACTTTCTCATATAAGTCTAAGCCATCGCCTTAAGTCTCTCTATCTCTTGTAAGATCTCACTAATGGGCGTGCGCTGGGGATGGACGTGGCCTGCCTTACGAATAAATACAAAATCCACAGAGCCAGGTTGAAGGCTTTTTTTATCCCGCCCTAACCACTTTTCAAGTGGGGGAGCCTTTTTGAGAACAGCAATCAGCTCGCCAACTGTCGGAATACCAGGAAGTTCCAACTGTTCCTGCAGAAAGCCCTTCTGCCTTGACAAAATCTCGGCGAATCTTATGCCTAAAGCTACACTATAGCCATGACTCAGCCCCAAAGCCCCTTCAAGGGCATGGCCTAAGGTATGCCCCAAGTTTAACACTTGCCGCACGCCCTTTTGCTCAAAGGGATCCTGCCTCACCACCCGATATTTGGCTTCAATCATCTCAGGTAACAGTTGCCAAAGTCCCTGAGCTAGCGATCCCACGGATCCATAGTCTTGAAAAACTTGAATAGAACGCTCATAAAGTCGGGCAGAGTCTATAATGGCCATCTTGAAAAATTCACTCCAAGCGTCTCGTGCCAAAACTTCAGGCTGAGCCATCAAGATCTCTTGGCAAATCAAGACACGCTCGGGGAAATGATAACTTCCTAGAGCATTTTTCGTTTGATCGAAATTAATCGCATTTTTCCCCCCGTGGGCGGAGTCCACAGCCCCAAGCCAAGTTGAAGGAATAAGAATCAGCGGACTTCCTCGCCGCACCAGGCTTGCAATAAAACCCACCAAATCACCCAAAGCTCCCCCTCCCAAGGCCACGAAGGTCAACCTGCCCTGATCAAGCCTTGGTAACACCACCTGCTCCAGCAAGGACGAAGCCCCCTTCCAGTTCTTGAACTCCTCAGGTCGATCCAGGGCATGACTATGCGGAAAGTTTGCAACGATTACCTCTTTTATAGCAGAGGCAATCGCCGCATCATAGAACAAGGAGCTCTGATAAACATTTACAGACTCTGATATAGCCTGATTTAGCGATTGAATACTTAAGTGAAACTCAACTGAGATCGTCTTTGGAAAACATGGGATTTCGTGACTCACAATTGTCATTTCCCGTTGTATAGATGAAAATCCCCGAATTTAAAACAAATTGTTGATTCCGAAGCTCTCCCCTCGGTTTTTCATCTCCCGGACTTTTTTCTTCCACTCCCTCGGGCAACTCTCCCCAGCTCATCGGCAACTAACATTACCCGTGCCTGTACCTGTCCCTTATACCCATCTGACGC
>CAZZMS010000101.1:0-4488 GCA_964655485.1 uncultured Pseudobdellovibrionaceae bacterium
GAGGGTGAACCCCCCCAACAGCTGGATGCCGAGGCTCAGCGCAATGATGTCCCGCTCGAACATATACGTTTTCTTGCCCGAGTAACTCAGCCACATCTGATGCATGAGAACCGCTGAAACTCATACTCAAAATGGGGCCCGAGTAGAACTCCTTAGGCCCAAGAATTCGAACAAACGGAAACTGGTGCAAACACTCCCAAAGTCGTTTTTTGAGAGCAGACTCGTGTTCTTGCAAGGCTTGCCAGGAGAGAGATTTTAAAGTTTCAACTGCCGCCCCTAACCCCAAAACACCCTCAATATTCGGAGTCCCAGCCTCAAAACGAAAAGGGGACTCCAGAAAACGACTCTCTTCTAGACCAGCATAATCGACCATGCCTCCGCCGTATAAAAAAGGCTCCATGTGACTAGCATGAGACAAACGGAGATAGAGCACACCAACTCCATAGGGTCCAAATAACTTGTGACCAGAAAAGGCGAGAAAGTCCACGTCCCAATCTTTTACCCGCGTCGGTGCAAAGCTCACCCATTGGGCCGCATCGACAAAAATCAGTGTTTGCAGGGAGTGTTGTCTTACGATTTGCACGAGACCTGGAACATCGAATGGGTAACCTATAACGTTGGATAAAGGCGAAAATGCAAAAAGGCGCACCCGGTGCTCAGTAAGAAGCTTTGGTAGTAAACTCCAATCCGGCAAGCCTGTCTCAGCCACGGGTAACACTAAAAATTTCCATCCCTGTTTACGACACAAAGCTTGCCAAGGAAGGTAGTTGGAGTGATGCTCAGACTCCGTCACGAGGATCGCATCTCCTGTGCCAAGCTTGTTTTCCGCTACCATCAGCTGATAAGCTAAAAAGTTGACACTTTCTGTTGTTCCGCGCGTAAAGATGACTTCTTCCGCTTGAGTGGCCCCAAGGAACTCGGTAACGGATTGTCTAGCACGCTCAAAGTTTTCTGTAGCTTGTTGACTCAAACGATAAGCTCCACGATGCACATTGGCAGTTTCGTAGGTTAAAAAACGAGAAACCCGCTCAATCACGGGCCAAGGCTTCAAGGTAGTTGCGGCAGAATCAAGATAAGCAAACTTTTTCCCTTGGATTTTTTGAGCTAAGGCCGGAAATTGCGCCCGCCATGACTTAACCCACTCTTCTGTTAGCGAAATATTAGGATCCATATTCCATTCCTCAATTTTACTTCTTCAACATCATACTCTTGCAAGCGACGTTTCATCATCCCTGGCGGGCTCTAGCCCTACCTGACAGGCTTGTTCCCATGCCGAACGCACATCTTTGAGAAATCCTTTCTCCAGTAGGGATCTAGCCACTTTTTCAGAAATTCCCCGCAAGTAACAATAAAAAAGTTCTTCCGGAGAAATCTGAGCGATCGCGGCTCCATGATTAGCCTTCACCTCATCACAGGCGATATCCAACAAAGGCTTCATATCGATCTGAACCTCCTCAGACAAGGGTAACACCTTAGTGGTTTGCTGAACTCTTCCTCCATGAGCTTCAGCACCCATGCGCGCAAAGTTCTGCCAAGAACCGCGAGCTCCCTGAGTCAACAAGGATTTACAGAGTTGCTCACTGCTGGTGTGGGGGGCCACATGATAGATTCGTACTAAGGTGTCCAGATGACTGAGCCCCTCGAGGCGACTAGCCTGCCAGAATCCCGCTTGCGCCCTCGCACCATGCAGGAGCGCATCCCATTGATAACGCTCATAGAGACCCTGAGGACAGTCGAACTCGTGAAACCAAAATAAACGTGCCGCCGCGCCAAGCTCACTGGAGACATAAAAGGCCTGAGGTGCAGAGCTGGCCACCTGCTGATTATGACTTACATACACTTGAGCTCCGGGCTCAAGCTTAAAATGCACCCACAAAGGGGTGGGATAATCTTGCGAAAATCCACCCGAAGCGTTTTTGAACTTAAGAGTCAAGCTCACGCCCGAAGCCACGTGAAAATATAACAAACGAGGAGCTTGATCACCGCCGAGCTCAATCGCCACCGCTGTTTTGGGAGAGGTATGCCATCGCCACTCAAAACCAGCTCCCTCAGAGCGATGAAAAGGACTAAGGAGAAACCCAGGGCCTTGCGGCTCGGGATTCATTTGTAGGCTTGGGTTTTCCCTGACGAAGGCCTCCGCCCACTCTTTGACTTGCTGGGCATTCCAAAGAGACATGGATGAATGAGTAAGGGAAGAGTGGGGATTTTCATGAGCTAAAAACCACTCGTAAACCGATAAGTCGGCATCCGTGTGCGGCAATTCCAGTCTCTTGGTTTTGGCTTCCAAAATCGCTGCAAAGCTTGGCGTTGTTTTAGGAGCCTGCGCCGAAAACATGAGCTCACGAAACGCTTTAGGGGTATAACGAATCCACTCTTTTGCTAGCATATTATCACTCTCTGCAGTAACACTTTAATGACTAAGGTAGGGCTCATATCCCTGACGCTCCAAACTTTCCACCAATTCCCAGCCCCCGGAATCGACGATCTGCCCACTCACCATGATGTGCACCCGATCCGGTCGCACATACTCCAGCAAACGTTGATAGTGAGTGACTAATATCACCGCGTTGTCAGCACTACGGTAACTGTTAATTCCTTGCGCGACCAAACGAAGAGCGTCAATGTCCAAGCCCGAATCAATTTCATCCAACAAGGCCAGACGAGGATTCATCACGAGAAGTTGTAAAATTTCGTTTTTCTTTTTTTCTCCGCCAGAAAATCCCACATTCAAACTGCGTTCGAAAAACTCCTCCTTAAAACCCAGAGCCTGCCATTTCGGACGTATGTAGTCCAAGAACTCGCTTTCACCAAGGGGCTGCACCCCTTGATCCTCTAAGATCGCATTATAGCTTTCACGCAAAAATTGGAGGTTGTTTACCCCCGGTATTTCCACCGGGTACTGAAACCCGAGAAAAACCCCCCAACGCGCCCGTTGGTAGGGCTCCACGTCTAAGAGGTTTTTCAGTTCAAAGTTCACTTCGTAGTGGATATGCCCCTCCACCACTTCATAGTCAGGATGCCCGGCAATCACTTTACTTAGGGAGCTTTTTCCAGAACCGTTAGGCCCCATGATAGCATGCACCTCACCTGTCTTGACGTGAAGATTCACCCCCCGCAACACCAACTTATCATCGATTTTAGCTTTGAGATTTTCAATACTCAGTAAATTCATCACAACTCCTTGCTGTTTGAGCTTGCTTTATTGTTTTCTTCTCTCCCTATCCCACAGAATTTTCTAGCTTCATTTCAATTAGTTTCACGGCCTCCACGGAAAACTCCATCGGCAAATGCTGAAACACTTCACGACAGAATCCATGAACCACCATGGAAATGGCTTGCTCTTGGGACAAACCACGCGATTGCAAATAAAAAAGCTGCTCCTCACTCACTCGTGAAGTGCTGGCTTCGTGTTCTATAATCGTTTTAGGATTTTTCACCTCAATGTAGGGAATGGTAACCGCTTGGGAATGAGCCCCCACCAGCATGGAATCACATTGCGAATAATTCCTGGCCCCCACAGCCGAAGGCATAAACTTGACCATCCCACGGTAAATGTTTTTTGAATGTCCCGTGCTAATCCCCTTGGAGATAATTCGCGACCTCGTATTTTTGCCGATGTGAATCATTTTCGTGCCAGTATCCGCTTGCATGTAATCATGAGTTAATGCCACGGAATAAAACTCACCCTCGGACTCATCGCCGAGTAACACACAAGAAGGATACTTCCATGTTACCGCACTACCTGATTCCACTTGAGTCCAAGAAATTTTCGATCGGTAACCCTGACACTTACCTCGTTTGGTCACAAAGTTGTAAACACCTCCGCGACCTTCTTTATCACCGGTGTACCAATTTTGCACCGTAGAGTAATTGATGGTCGCATGATCCAAAGCGACGAGCTCCACCACAGCGGCATGGAGTTGATACTCATCCCGCTGGGGAGCCGTGCAACCCTCCAGGTAGTTCACATAAGAGCCCTCATCGGCAATAATGAGAGTTCTTTCAAACTGTCCGGTTTCTTTGGCGTTGATACGAAAGTAGGTGGATAAATCCACTGGGCAACGCACTCCCTTGGGGATATACACAAAGGAACCATCACTAAATACCGCCGTATTCAAAGCGGCGTAAAAGTTATCAGTGTAGGGTACGACCGTAGCGAAATATTTTTTAATCAGCTCGGGATATTTTTGAATGGCTTCCGAAATCGAGCAAAAAATCACTCCGACTTTTTCCAGCTCCTCGGCCTGAGTTTGAGCCACCGACACGGAGTCAAAGACGAGGTCCATGGCCACTCCGCTGATGCGCTTTTGCTCGCTCAGGGGAATCCCCAGACGCTCGAAGGTTTTTAGAAGTTCGGGGTCCAGATCTTCCAGCTTTTTGGGCGAATCCGGCTTTTTCTTAGGGGCTGCGTAGTAGCTGAGTTCTTGAAATTGCGGCCTTTCATAAGACACATCCGGCCAATCGGGCTCTGACAGGCTGACCCAATGC